>JAAXGZ010000054.1 GCA_012271135.1 Caldilineales bacterium
CTTGGCCGTGGTGCCCCCCATGTCGAAGGACACCAAATCGGGTTCGTCCAAAAGCTCCCCGTAGAACACGGCCGCCAGTGCCCCCGCGGCAGGCCCAGACTCCACCAGGCGGATGGGAAACTTGACGGCCGTTTCCAGGGTGGACACGCCACCCGAAGAGAGCATGAGAAACAGTTCACGGACGAATCCGGCGTCCCGCAGTCGGACTTCCATCTGCCTCAAATAGGTTTCGGCCAAGGGTTGCACATAGGCATTGCAGACCGTGGTCGACATGCGCTCGTATTCCCGGATCTCGGGTGCGACCTCGTGGGACATGGAAATTCGGAGATCGGGCAGCTGTTCGGCCAGACAGGCTCCCGCTGCCTGCTCGTGTTCCGGATTGGTGAAGGCGTGCAGGAAGCAAATCGCCACGGCCTCCACATCTTCCTCTGCCAGCACCCCGGCCAACTGCTCCACCTCCGGCACACACAGCGGGGTAACCACCTCGCCCCTGCCGTTCAGCCGCTCCTCAACCTCAAGACGCAGACTACGCGGAACCAACGGTTCTGGCAGGACCAGGAGCAGGTCGTAGATGTCATAGCGCATCTCCTTTCCCATCTCCAGAATGTCCCGGAAGCCCTTGGTGGTGAGGAACGCCGTCCGAGCACCCTTGCGTTCAATCAAGGCGTTCGTGAAGAGGGTGGTGCCGTGGATCGCGGACTCCACATGGGGCGCGTCCGCGGCCGACACCAGTTCCTGCCAGCCCTGCAGGACGGCCAGGGCCGGGTCGTGGGGCGTGGTCAGGGTCTTGTGGGTTCGAATGGCACCGGACTGTTCGTCGATCAGCACAAAGTCCGTAAACGTGCCGCCAATGTCAAAGCCAAATCGCAGCGAACGCCTGTCGTTCATTCACCCTTCGTCCTTCATCCCTGTGTGCCGATGCCCTCGCGATGGCGCAGGCGCGCCGGATCGAATGTATCACAGTGATCCCTGTGCGGATCATTGCCTGCGCGACCGCTTGCGGTACATTCTAGGAAGCACCGCAGGACCAAGACAGCCTGCCGGGCGGCCAACCCGAATGGACTCTCCCACCAACCATGCAGACCATCGACCCCATCACCCTTGAGATTCAGTGGCAACGCTTGATCAGCCTCATGGACGAGATCGACGACGCAACTGTCCGTACATCGTTCTCGACGATCGTCGGCGAAAGCCGCGACTTCGCCTGCATTCTGGTCAATCAGGACGGCTACTCCGTGTGCCAGTCCAGCTTCAGCCCCCCGGACTTCTGCGTGATCCTGCCGCGTACCACGCGCCACATTCTCACGCGCATTCCCAAGGAATCCCTGGTCGAAGGGGACGTCCTGGTCACGAACGACGCCTGGCTGGGAGCCGGCCACCTGCCGGACTACGTGGTCATTACACCGGTTTTCTGGAAGGGGCAGGTGGTCGCCTTCGTGGGCACGATTGCCCACTTGGCGGACACCGGCGGGCACCCCGGCGACATCGAAAGCTACGACGTGTTCGCGGAAGGCCTGCGCCTGCCGCCCTGCAAACTATACGAAGGCGGCGAGCCGAACGCGCTTGTGTTCGACGTCATCGCGGGCAACTGCCGGGTGCCGGACCTGGTGCTGGGGGACCTGCGGGCGATCGTCGGCACCCACCGTCTGGGCGCCAATCGGGTTCGGGAATTCCTGCGCGACTACGATCTGGACGACATGCGCCTGCTGTCCGACACCATCCACGACAGTTCGGAAGGGCTGATGCGACAACGCATCCAGGAACTGCCGGACGGCGTCCACGAGTTCGGGCTGGACATTGACGGCTATATTGACTTGGTCCACCTCCATGCCACGGTCGAAATCCGCGGCCCGGACATTTATGTTGACTACACCGGCACATCCGGCCAGACGCGCAACGGGTCGATCAACTGTGTCTACAACGTGACCTACTCCAGCACGCTGTATCCGTTCAAGTGCGCCTTGGCCAGCCGCATCCCCAACAACGAAGGACTGTTCCGTCCCATTCACGTTACGGCCCCCAAGGGATGCATTCTCAACTGCGAATTTCCCTTTCCGGTGCGCGCCCGGGCCAAAACCACCAACAACATCAACCAGGTCCTGTTCGGGGCCGTATGGCCCATCCTGGGGGAACATGCCCAGGCCGGCAGCGGGTCCATCTGGCCCTTTTCCGTACGGGGCGACGAGGAGGGTTTCGGCAACTTCTCCGTCCATATCCTGCCCCACGGCGGCCGGGGCGCCATGCAGGCCATGGACGGCATGATCCCGATTGCCTTTCCGCACAACAGCTCAGTCACGCCGGTTGAAATCATGGAGGTGCGGTCGCCGGTACTCATCAAGCAGAAGGAGTACCTGCCCGACTCCGCGGGCCCTGGGCAATACCGGGGCGGCACCGGACAGCTGATGACGTTTCAGAGCATCGCCCAAACCACGCTGACGGCGCGGGTGCGTCCGGACAAGATGTTCTGTGCTCCACCCGGCTTGTCAGGTGGGGAACCGGGACGCGTAGGCACCGTGCGGGTCAACGGCAGCCCCATTGAGCGTTTCCCTCCGATTCCCCTGGAGTACGGAGACGAGATCGAACTGCGCATGCCCGGCGGCGGCGGTTTCGGCCCCGTATCCGAACGGCCGACAGAGGCAGTCCTGGCCGACTATCGGAGGGGATACATTACCCGGGAGGGTGCCCTGCGGGACTATGGTGTGGATGTAGCCGGGGGTGCCCGGTAACCCTGCGCGGCCGACGCACCGCGGGTTTCGGGATCCGGGTCTTCAGGCTTCGACAGTAAACCTCTCCACCTTGTCCCAGTCCAGCTCCACGCCCAGCCCGGGACCGTCGGGCGTGGGCAGAATCCCTTCGACCGACACAGGCGCATCGGCCACGAACGTGTCCGCGAGATCGGTGGCCGGGGACGGCCAGCGTACACACGGCAAGGCTGATGCCAGATGGCAGGCGGCTACCGCAATCAGGTCATAATAGATTGCAATCGACAGGCCGAAGCCAGCGGCCTCGAACAGGTGGCCAATCTGCTGCACGGTCTGCAGCCCCCCGTGCTTGCTGATTTTCATCAGGGCCAGCGTGGCCGCTCCCCGCCGAACCACTTCCATGGCATCCGGCAAGCCATAGATGGCCTCGTCGGCCATGATGGGCGTGTACAGACGCCCCGCCAGTTCCGCCATGTCCTCGATGCGTTCCACCGGCTGCTCAACCGCACCCAGGGCACCCAGATCCTCCATGGCCTTCAATGCCGGAATGGCCTGGGTCAGGTTGTAACCGATGTTGCCGTCAACCTGAATCACGGCCCGACCGCGCACCGCCTCCGCCACGGCGGCGTAACGTTTTACGTCCTCGGCCGGGTCCAACCCGATTTTCATTTTCAGCACACCGTAGCCGTGCTCGTCCAACTGGGCCGTGGCATGGGCCGCCATGTCCTCCGGGGCCCCGTGATGCACAAAACCCATGAGCGTGATGCCGGACCGCACCTTGCCGCCCATCAGCTGATACACCGGCACGCCCAGGGCCTTGCCCTTGAGGTCCCACAGGGCCATCTCAACACCCGAATAGGAGAAGTAATGGTGGGGCAGTGCGGCCTTCATCTCCCGGTTTAGCACCGTGATCCGCATGGGATCGGCACCCACAACCACGGGGGCCAGATGGTGCCGGATATTGGCCAGCATGCCCACCGCGGTTTCTCCGTAGAAGGGAGCGTCGACCGAAGCCTGGCCCAGGCCCGTGATCCCCTCGTCCGTTTCCAATTCAATCAGAATGGTCGGGGCCTGGTCCCACGACCCATAGGACGTGGTCAGGGTTGCCGATCGTGGGATGTTCAGCAATCGAGCCTTGAGGTTCGTAATCTTCATGTGGAACTCCGGTTGGCAAAGAGGCTTCAGATATTTGCGATGAACCGCTTCATGCGGGCCGTGGCACGGGTGATGTCGTCCAGCGACTGCAACAGCGTGATGCGAACATGGTCGGTTTTGGGATCGCCGAAGAGGGTACCGGGAAAAATCATGACTCCCTCCTCCTGCAGCAACCGCAGGCAGAACTCCTCCGAGTCAAGACCGGTGGAAGCCACATTGGCATAGATGTACATGCCGCCGCCCGGATGACCGTAGGTGAGGTCCATATCGTCCAGGGCCTGCATCAAGGCTTGGCGTCGTTCGTCGTAGGCCCGGCGCATGTCCTCCACCGCGTTCTGTGGCCCCGTCAGCGCCGCCAAGGCTGCTTGTTGCATGGGGGTGGCCGTACAAATGCTCATCGTGTGCTTGACTTCGACCACTGCCTCCGCGAATTCCCTGGGTGCGGCAAAGTAGCCAACCCGCAGGCCGGTCATGGCGTAGGCCTTGGCAAATCCGTTGACGGTGATGGTCCGCTCCCGCATGCCCGGAAACGTGGCCAGCGACACATGCTCCAGGCCGTCGTACATGAGTTTTTCGTAGATTTCATCCGAAATCACGATGAGATCGTGTTCAACGCACAGCTCGGCGAGCTCGGCCAGGCGGGCCGGCGGGATCACGCCTCCCGTGGGGTTGTTGGGCGTGACGATTGCAATCGCCTTGGTCCTGGGGGTGATGCGCGCGGCGACGTCATCCGCTGTCAGGGCAAAGTCAAGTTCCTGCGAGGTCGGGACGGACACTACCGAGCCGCCGGCCAAACTCACCATGTGATCGTAGGCGTTGTAGCGCGGTTCCTGCAGTAGCAACTCGTCACCGGGACCGATAAGGGCTTGAATCAACAGATACAGGGCTTCCTGACAGCCGTTCGTAACCACGACTTCATCAGCCGAATAGTCCAATCCGTTGTCCGTACTCAACTTGTCGGCAATGGCCTCCCGCAATTCGGGAAGCCCCGCCGGCAGAGTGTAGTGCGTGTCTCCGGCCGCCATCGCAGCCGCAGCCGCCTCCACCACATGGGCCGGGGCGTCGAAGTCGGGATCCCCCCTGCCCAAGGTAATTACGTCATCGAGTTCGGACGCCATTGCGAGCATGCGGGAGCGGAGGCTTCCCTGCACCCTCGAACGGTGCTGGACGATTCGTGCCTTCAACATCGATTGCCCCCCTTTACTAAGGCGTTTTCGGTGCCGGACCTCCTGATTCTCCGTTGTGCGGCCAACACCCGTCACATGATGATCCCACATGCTCCACCGAACCCGTGCCTTGAATCCTGGAGGATGCAGGGCAATCGCATTCTGTTTTGATAGGACCTCGAGCAGGCATTTCCAGTCTATCCGGCCTGTTCAAACGTGGTCGTGACGCCCCCAATGGGGTGTTTTCCAGTGCTGTGATGAGTTTCAGCCATCCTGAACACCGATTCCAGTCCACGGGTAGCACACCCGAAATTAGAATGCGATTGCCCTGCAGCCACGGTGTTCACCACCATATGCAGCCGATGGATGTCGAAAGCATTCCGGAAGAACAACGGTGTGCGACACCTGTGCCTGTGACAAGACGGACTCGCAACCCCGTCCTACCATACGTTTGAACTTTAGTTAACCCCGTGTGCAGGTTTCAGGCAGCGGGATGGCATGGATTTGGAAATCCAGATCCTGAGTGTCTCTCATGGGTAGGGACGAAACGCATTGGAGGCCCCATGGACCTGGACCACTTCATCATAGCCACTTTCTGCCTCGTGGACGACCTCCTTGGCCGTCGCCGTCTCCGACAGCGGGGCCCCGCCCCGAAGCTCGCCGACAGCGAGGTCCTCACCATGGAGATCGTGGGCGAGTACCTGTCCCTGCACCAGGACAAGGCGATCTTCGAACTCCTTCCGGCGACACTACCCCCACTTCTTCCCTGCCCTCAGGCAACTCCACCGCACCCCCTTCGTCCGGCAGGCAGCCAATCTGTGCCATCTCAAGGAGCGCATGTGGCAGCGGCTGCTCCCACGGATTGGCTGCGAGCCCTGGCTGCAACTGGTGGACAGCTTTCCACTCCCCGTCTGTCAGTTCGCGCGGGCCTACCGCTGCCGGTGTTTCGGGGGCGAGGCGGCCTTTGGCTACGACGTGCTGTTGCGCCAGACCTTCTACGGCTTCCGTGTCCCTGTCCTGGTGGCTTGGCCCGGGGTCATCGTGCGCTTCAGCCTCGTCCCCGCCCATGTCCATGAGACGGCCGTCGTGCCCGAGTGGGTCGACGGCCGACAGGGTATCGTCGTGGGGGACCGCAACTACGGGAGCCCCCTGCTTCGAGAGACACTGGCACCACAGGGCCTGCAGCTGCAGGCCCCCTACCAGCAAGCCCGGCAGGACCCCTGGCCCCGACGCAGTGCCCTCCTCAGCCGCTTGCGGTACCGGATCGATACGGTCTTCGGTCAACTCGTGGACCGTTACCTCATCCAGCGTGTCCGGACGAGAGACCGGTGGCATCTGGGCCATCGCCTGCTCCGAAAAGTGCTCAGCCACACCCTCGCGTTCCTGCTGAACCAGGGTTGGGACCACCCCCCTACAGCTCTCGAAGCTGGTCACCTGAATTGAAACCTGCACACGGGGTTAGTTACGCTGCAACGTAAGGAGCATGGGCACGGGGTTGTACACGAACAAGGCTGCCCATCCGAATGTCACAAGCACAAGTGCCCAGACCACAACCAAGTACACAAGGGTGATCCACCAGCCAGCAAGGATGAAATACAGTGCCCTCCATACCCAGTGGATCTGTTCCGCCCCGGCGTTGGTAGTAATGGTTGTGGATCCCCCGGAAGTGGTCACGGACACACCCTTTGATCTGGGACGCAGAGTGGTGATCTGGGGCAAGTTGTTCAAAATGGCGATGCCCACGGGGATTAGGACAATCGTGACGAAGCACACATAAGCGGCTATGGTTGCAAGCAGACTTAACCAACTCCCTATGAAGACGAAGTACACTAATCGCACAAACCAGTTCGGACTAGCGGCTCCCGCATCAGCCACGATCACGTTCTGACTGATGTTGACAGTCTGGTTTGATGTTTGGCTTTGGGATGGTTGAGGGTTTTCTGATGGAGGTCGGGGGTTGGGGTTGTTTGCGTGCTCGCTCATGCCACTCACCTATTCCTCCTGCCAGTCCGAGCTCTCCACGAACTCGCATCCCTGCCAGACTTTCATGGCACTGGCACTAGCATCGCCAAGCACACTAGCGACACGACTACCAACTTGCTTTTGTTCCATGGGAAATACCCTCCCTCATGTGGCAACGGACAGAGTTTGCCACAAAAAACTGATCCTAACGGTCCGACAAGGGGGCGCGGCACTGTTTCAATCTCGTCGATGTTGGTTCCAGTTTGTCATCGGTATCGTCCGCGTGTGGGGTAGGTTCTGTTCGCGGGCCTCAGGCCATGGCGTGCGTCATCAGGCGCTCAAAGTTGAGGGCCTCCGCCTCAGTCTTCAGCCCCCGGGCTAGGCGCGCCCAGGGATCAAACCGGCTAGACCAACCTTCCAGCAGGTGCCGGAGCAGCTACCGCACCGGGGGTGCCAGTCGCATCCGGCCTGTCATCACCGCCTCCTAAAGTGCAGGGCAATCGCATTCTAATTTCGGGTGTGCTACCCGTAGACTGGAATCGGTGTTCAGGATGGCTGAAACTCATCACAGCACTGGAAAACACCCCATTGGGGGCGTCACGACCACGTTTGAACAGGCCGGATGGACTGGAAATGCCTGCTCGAGGTCCTATCAAAACAGAATGCGATTGCCCTGCTGGAGGATGCCGATGGGCCCACTTCAATGGTCGTTCGGCTATCATGAAACCACTCAGCGACCATTTCAACAGGGGACTTCGATGCGAAACCGCCATATTCTTGCAACACTGATTGCCTTGTTGCTCGTCCTGGCGGGGTGTGCAGCCCCGGCTGCCGAGGAAACGACGGCGGGCGACGGCATGATGGCGCCCAAGGGCGGAGACTTGGTAATCGCGTTCCCGGCGAGTAGCGAACCAGCCACCTTGGATGGCCACATCGATCCCTATCAGACTGCGTGGCTCTTTGATTCCTTCACGGCCGATCCCCTGGTCATCCTGGCACCGGACGCCACCTATCAAGGGGCGCTCGCCGACAGCTGGGAGTCGATTGACGGCGGCCTCGCCTGGACCTTCAACCTCAAGTCCGGCATTACGTTCCAGGACGGCACCCCGTTCAACGCAGAGGCCGTCAAATACAATATCGAGCGCATTCTGGCCCCGGAGACGGCTTCGGCACAGATGGCCGCCGACATGGGGGACGTGGAAAGCATCGAGGTCGTGGACGACCTCACCGTCACCATTCATTACGCAACCCCGTCCGTCAACCTGCTGGACGCGTTGCGCCGGGTCCCGATTTGGTCCCCGACTGCAGCCGAGGAACATGGACTTGACGGATTCGACAGGCATCTGGTGGGTGCCGGACCGTTCGTCCTGGACGAATGGGTTCCCAACGACCGCATCGTGTTCAGCCGCTGGGACGACTACGGGGGTTGGAATCCGATCATGGACCATGAGGGACCGGCCTATCTGGACAGCGTCACCATTCGCTTCATCGGCGAGGACGCCGTGCGGGCCGCCATGCTGGAAACCGGCGATGCCCACATCATCCGCGAGCTGCCCGCCGCCAACGTCGAGGATTACGAAGACCGCGAAGGATACGAATTGATTACGGGCTATCAGGCCGGCACCGGCCTGCAGATGGTGATCAACATTCGCAACGCCCCCCTGAACATCCTCGAGTTGCGTCAGGCCCTGCAATGGGCCACGGACCAGAAGGCCGTCAACGACTTGGCCTACAGCGGCCTCTACCTGATTTCCGACGGTCCCGTCAACGTGGTGCATCCCTGCTACTGGCCGGGCGCGGCCGACATGTACGGCCACGATCCGGCGCGGGCCGCGGAACTGCTTGAGGAAGTCGGCTACACGGACAGCGACGGCGACGGGATCCGCGAGGCCCACGGGGTTTCCGGGGTCGAGGACGGAACGCCGCTGAGCCTGCGCTGGACCGTCCTGCACCACACGGAAATCGGCGAAGTGGTCCAGGGCCAGTGGCGCGACCTTGGCATCGACCTGGTACTCGAACAGGTGGCGGGTCCGATTCAGCTGGAACGGCGCAACGCCCGGGACTTCGACCTGATGTACGAGCGCCAGCGGACGCCGGATCCGGCGATCCTGGAGATGGTGTGGAATTCGGCCAACGATGTTGAAGGCGGCTGGGCCTGGACAGGATTCGTCAACGCGGAACTGGACGAGGCCGTGGTCAAGATTCTGCAGGTGGCCGATCCGGCCGAACGGTGCGCACTGGCCCACACGGCACAGCGCATCATCATGGAGAATGCGGTAATGCTGCCGACATTGAGCCAGCCTCAGTTCTATGCCCTTGATGATTCGGTGCACGGCTTCCAGCTATCTTCCGAATCGCCCTACTTCTTCCTCCACAACACGTACATTGAATAAGCAGGTCCGGGCCCTGCCTTAAACTGTCCGGACTGAGATCCTCAACCCGACCCAAGGAGAATTCGGAATGAGACGTGCACTTGGATTACTGATGACCGCCGGGCTTCTGCTCCTGGCCTTGGCGTTGGCTGCGTGCGTCGCACCCGCGGCACCGGAGGCGGCCCCCATGGAAGAAGAGCCGATGATGGATGAGGAGATAACCCTCACCATCGGCATGAACGAATTGGTCACGTCGCTCGATCCCCCAACCGACTGGGCCATCGCCGCGACCTGGATTCACACGAACATGTTCGACTGCCTGGTCTGGCGCAACCGCGAGACGGCGGATTTCGAGCCATGGCTGGCCGAATCGTACGAGAACATTGATGACACCACCTGGCGCCTGAAACTGCGCGAGGGAGTCACCTTCCACAATGGCGAACCTTTCACTGCGGACGCCGTGGTGTGGACCTACAGCCGCATCATCGAGGCTTCGCGCGACGAGTTCATCACCTACAACCAGTGGCTCTTCATCGATCAGATGAACGTGTTGGACGACTACAACATCGAGATCGTGACCGCCACGCCGGAACCGGCTTTCCTGAGCAAGATGGCAGGCACCGGATGCGGAATCCAGGCCCCTGAACACGGACGGGCCCAGGCTGAGAGCGGCGCGGACTACATGCCGGTGGGCACGGGGCCCCTGATGTTCGACAGCTGGATCAAGGACGACAGCATCACCTTGCGCGCCAACGAGAGCTATTGGCAGGGCAAGCCCGACGTCGACGTGGTCATCTGGCGCAACATCCCCGAGGTTTCGACCCGGGTGGCGAATTTGCTGACCGGCGACGTGGACATGATTGTGGCCGTCCCGCCCCAGGACTGGGAACGGGTCAACAGTAACAAAGGCACCAACGTGGTGGACTTCCTGACAACCAGAGTCATGTTGCTGGCCCTGCGCGTAGGACCGTCCTCGACGATGGAGGATTGGTCGGGACCAACCGCCGATCGGCGCATCCGCGAAGCCATCAGCCTTTCCATCGACCGCGAGGCGCTGCTGGGCCTGATTGACGGCATGGGCGTTCCTGTCCTGTCGCGCGTTACGCCCCCCACTCTGGGCTGGGACGAGCAGTTTATCAACCAGCTGGGCGAATACAACCCCGAGCGGGCCAAGGAACTCCTGGCTGAAGCCGGTTACGACGGCGAGGAACTGACCTACCACTCCAGCACGCGCTGGCTGGCGCAAAAGGAGGTTTCCGAGGCGCTGGAGGCCATGATGGAGGCCGTGGGCCTCAACGTGGATCTCCAGGTTCTGGACGTCACGACGTTCAACGAACAGGTCTATCGTCCCAACCGCAACGAAGAGATTTACATGACCGCGCTGGGCAACTCCTTCTTTGATCCGTGGATCACGGTGCTGTCGGAACGCTCGGATCGGCGGGAGCGCTCGGGATGGGCCGGACCCAATGCCGATGCCGCGGACGAACTGATCAGGGCCGCGGCCGTGAACATGGATCCGGAAGCCCGAGGTCAACAGTATGTTCAGATCCAGGAACTCATCGCGGAAGACATTCCCTATGTCTACCTCTACCAGATGCGGGATACCATCGGCCTAAGCGATAAGTTCGCTTGGGATCCGCCTCTGGACGGGTTCATCTGGCTGGGCAACATCGACTACACGGCCAACAACTAGCGACTACCGTTCGATGGTCAACCGGCGGAAGGCGGGAGTTTGTTCCCGCCTTCCGCTGCCATTACCCCGCTGTGCCGGTGCCCAGTACCGCGGCACCGGGGCTTGACGCCGGTGGATGACCGATGCTGGCCTACCTCGGCAGACGGCTGGCGCAGCTTGTTCCCGTCCTGCTGCTGATTTCGCTGCTCGTATTCCTGATCCTGCACGCCCTTCCCGGCGACCCCGCCATGCTCATGCTGGCCGGTGCGGAAGGGGGTGCGGTCTCCGCGGAACGCATCGCCGAACTGCAGGAGGCCATGGGACTCAACGATCCCCTGCCCGTCCAGTACGGCCGCTTCCTGTTGGGAATCCTGCGCGGCGACCTGGGCGAGTCGATCCGGCTCCGGACGCCGGTGACGGAGGTCATCCTGGAGCGGTTCGCATTCACCATTCAGCTGAGTCTGGGTGGCCTGGCCTGCGCCTTGTTGCTGGGCATCACCACCGGGGTCCTGTCCGCCCTGCGCCCGAACGGCTGGACCGACGTGCTGTTCAGCCTCATGGCCTACTTCGGCATGTCCATGCCCCTGTTCTGGCTGGGCCTCATGCTGATCTTCCTCTTCGCCTTCCAGCTCAAGTGGTTCCCGCCGTCGGGTTCGGAAGGCCTTGATCGCCTGGTTCTGCCCAGTCTGACCCTGGGTTTCGTCTCCGCGGGTGCCATCAGCCGCCTGACGCGCTCATCCCTGATGGAAGTCCTGCACGAGGACTATATCCGGACCGCACAGGCCAAGGGCCTGGCCCGGCACCGCATCGTGCAAGGGCACGCCCTCAAGAACGCGTTGATACCCGTGGTTACCATCGTGGGCCTTCAGTTCGGCGGCATGCTGGCCGGGGCCGTCGTGACGGAGACGGTCTTCTCCCGTCCGGGCCTGGGACGCCTGGTGGTGCAGGCCATCCTTTGGAAGGACTATCCCCTGGCCCAAGGCATCATCCTGTTCATGGCGGTGCTCTTTCTGTCCGCAAACCTGCTGGTGGACATCTCCTATGCCTGGCTGGATCCCCGCATCCGCTTCCATTGAGATGACGCCGTCATCCGGCTCCGCTCCCACATTCGCCCGTTGGCGAACACGAGCAGGGTTCGATGTCCCGTTCGCCGCCGGCCACTGACCGCATCAGGTATCCCGACCATGTTCAGGCGCACGCTCAGGGCGTTTGGTTCGCAGCCACAGGGGGTCATCGGACTCGGCTTGTTGCTGGTCTGGCTGATTCTGGCCCTGAGCGCAACACAACTGGTGCCCTACGACCCTCTGGAGCAGGGCCTGCCGCCGGCCCGGGCCGGCGATTCCCCGGTGCGACAGGCGCCGTCGAGCCTCTATTGGTTCGGCACGGACGAACTGGGGCGCGATGTCCTAAGCCGGGTCCTGGCCGGAGCCCACATCTCGCTGGCCTTGGGATTCATCAGCGTTTCGATCGGCCTGGTAGCCGGCTCCACACTGGGCCTGGTGGCCGGCTTCTACGGCGGCTGGGTGGACGGCATCGTCATGCGGGCCATGGACGCACTCCTGGCGTTTCCCGGCATTCTCCTGGCCCTGGTGGTAATTGCCGCCCTGGGCACGAGCATCCAAAACGTGATGATTGCCGTAGGCATTGCCATCGTGCCCCAATACGCGAGGTTGGTACGCAGCTTGTGCCTGACCATTCGGGAACTGGCCTATGTGGAAGCGGCGCACGTGGTTGGCAGCGGTCCGGTCCGCCTCATCTTCCGGCACTTCCTTCCGAACATCGTCCCCCCGCTGATTGTGCTCTCCACCCTCCAGATCGGGCAGGCTATCATCTACGGGTCGGCCCTCAGCTTCCTAGGCATGGGTGCACAGCCCCCCACACCGGAATGGGGCCTGATTGCGGCCAAGGGACGGGACTTCTTCCGCAAAGCCTGGTGGATTTCAACCTTTCCCAGTCTGGCCATCCTCTCGGTGGTCCTGTCGTTCAACCTGCTGGGAGACGGTCTGCGCAGCCTGTTGGATCCCCGGATGCGCATGGTGCGTGCGGCGGACCAGCGAAATTCGTAGAATGGCGGGCCAAGGAGAACCCTTACGTGAAAATTACGAACCTGAACGCGGTGGTGGTGTCCCTGCCCCGCACGGACACCCTGGTCACCTCCTACTCGCAAGCCACGGGCGCCACCACGGTGGTGGTGACCCTCGATACCGACGCGGGCCTTGTCGGCATCGGCCAAACCGCCGTGGCACCGTTGTCGTACGGGGAAACCGCGGAAGGCATCCGGGCCAATATCCTGACCCATCTGGCGCCCGCCGTCATCGGTGAGAGTCCCCTGGACATCGAGCAGCTGGTGAAAAAGATGGAACGCGTGCTGCCCGACCACTGGTCGTCACACGCCGGTGTGGAAATTGCCCTTTGGGACCTCAAGGGCAAGGCTCTGGGCGTGCCGATCTATCAACTGCTGGGCGGCAAGGTGCGCGAGGGCGTCGATCTGATGGGGTTCGTACACCACGGCGAACCCGAGGCCATGGCCTCGGAGGCAACCGCCACCCTGGACCGCGTCCCCTTCCCCGTGCTGAAGATGAAAATCGGCCTTGATCCGGACGACGATGTCAGACGGTACGCCGCGGTGGCCGCCGCCGTGGCCGGCCGGTCCGTGATCCAGGTGGACGGCAACGCCGGCTACACGCTGGACCAGGCGGTTCCGGCCTTGGCCCGCATGGAAGCATGCGGTTCGCTGGGCATTGTGGAACAACCGGTGGCCCGATGGGCCGACATGGCGGTGCTGGCCCGACGCCTCAACACCCCCTTGATGGCCGACGAGGCGATTTATCCGCCGCCGGACGCACTGGAAGTAGTTCGGATGAAGGCGGCCACGGTGGCGCTGATGAAAATCACCAAGCACGGCGGCATCCTGAATGTTTGGAAGATCGCATCCATCTTCGAAGCCGCCGGGTTCGACCTCTCCATCGCCATCTACTACGATGTCATCGCGGTCGCCGCAGCCCATTTGGCCGCAGCCATTTCCTGTGCACGCTGGCCGTCACCCTTCACCGATCTGAACGATACGATCCTGGCCGAGCCGTACGAACCGGAGGGTCTGCTCCTACGCGTACCGGAGAAACCGGGGCTGGGTGTGGAACTGGACATGGACAAGGTGGAGCAATACCGCGTCCAGTAGGGACTCGCAGGCAGCATGACTACCTACCTGGCCTCGCGCCTGCTCCAGATGGTGCCGTCCCTGTTCCTGCTGACGGTGGTTCTGTTCGCACTGATGCGACTGGGCGGAGATCCTGTCATGCACCTGGCGCATCCCGAGGCATCGCCGGAGGAAATCGCCGAGATACGCGCAGCCTACGGCTTTGACCGCCCATTGCCGGAACAATACCTGAAGCAGTTGCGCATGATGCTGCGCGGCGATTTCGGCGAATCGTTCCGGTTCCGCTCACCGGCCCTGCCCCTGGTCCTCGAAAAACTGCCGGCGACCATGGAACTGGCAGCGGTGTCCATGCTGGTGGCCCTGCTGATCGCCATCCCCGCGGGCCTGTTGTCGGCCATTTTCCAGAACTCCCCTCTTGACCTGGGGGTCACCACCACCTCGACCCTGGGGCGGGCCATGCCCAACTTCTGGATCGGCATCATGCTGATCCTATTGTTCGCGGTCCATCTCGGATGGCTGCCCGTTTCGGGAAGGCTGGAAACCACCTCGATCATCCTGCCGGCCCTCACGCTGGGAACCAGCGTAGCCACATCCCTGGCCCGCATTCTGCGATCCAGCATGCTGGAGGTGATTCGGCAGGAATACATGACCACCGCCAAGGCCAAGGGACTGCACCAGTGGGCGGTGGTGCTGGGCCACGGCCTGCGCAATGCACTGATTCCGTTCATCACGGTCTTCGGCCTGCAGATGGCCTGGCTGTTGGGGGGCTCGGTGATCGTGGAGGAGGTGTTTGCCTGGCCGGGCATGGGTCGTCTCCTGTTGAACTCCGTCAAGGTGCGGGACCTGTCCGTCGTCATGGCGGGGGTCTGCATGTTTGCCCTGGTCGTGATGGGCACCAATCTGTTGGTGGACTTCCTGTACACCGCCCTTGATCCGCGCATCCGCTACAGTTCCTCATGACCGCGTCCGGTCCGCAAGTGCTTGGGACGGAGTCCACAGTCCCCGAGCCCCGGAAGTATCGTTACCGCTGGTTGTGGCGCCTGCGGCATAGTCCGACCGGCATGCTCGGGGCCGTCATCGTCGTGGGCGTGGTGCTGGTCGTCCTGTTGGGCACGGCCATCGCCCCGCACGATCCGGAACTGATCGATCTCAAGCAGCGGCTGGTCCCGCCCGTCTGGGCGGAAGGCGGCAGCGTGGGACATGTGCTGGGTACCGACCAGTTGGGTCGCGACGTGTTGAGCCGCATCATCCTGGGCACGCGGGTTTCCCTCCTGGTGGGAATTGCCGGGGTGGCCTTGGCCATGCTCACCGGGGTGTTCCTGGGTGTGACCACCGGTTTCTGGGGCGGTTGGTGGGACGGTCTTGTGTCCCGGTTCCTGGACACGTTTTTATCCATCCCCTTCATCATCCTGGCCCTGGCCGTCATTGGCGTGCTGGGGGTCAAGGGCGGCAACAACATGCTGCGCTTGATCCTCGTCCTGGGCCTGGCCAACTGGGTCATCTTTACCCGGGTTGTCCGGGGCGAAGTCCTGGCGGTCAAGGAACGGGACTATGTGGAAGCGGCCCGAGCCATTGGACAGCGCTCCTGGATGATCATGCTCCGCTACATCCTGCCCAACGTCACGGCCTCCATCATCGTCCTGGGCGCCTTGCAGATTTCCACCGTGATCATCGCCGAGGCATCCCTCAGTTTCCTGGGCCTGGGCGTGCAACCGCCCACCATCACTTGGGGCATCATGCTGGCCGACGGGCGGGATCACCTGGCCACATCGTGGTGGCTGGCCACGTTTCCCGGCATCGCCATCACGATTACGGTGCTGGGCTTCATTCTTTGGGGCGACTGGCTGCGGGACGTGCTGGATCCGCGCCTGCGCGAATGATCGCCAGTCAAATACCAGAACCCGAAGGAGGGTGGACATGACGTTTTCGATTACGGGTTTTGACAGCACCGGCAAGATGGGAGTGGCCGTGGCCACCCGGTACTGGGCGGTGGGCGCGCGCGTGCCTTATGTCCGTCCAAGCATCGCTGCCCTGGCCGTACAGGCCTATGCCCAGCCGTACATTGGCTACGACGTGCTGAACATGATGGAGTCGGATCCGGAACTGGACGGACCGACCGCCTTGCAGGCAGTGCTTGACAAGGATCCCGGCAAGGAGTGGCGTCAGGTGGGCCTAGTGGATGCGAAAGGCAATGTCCAGGGGTTTACGGGCAAGGAAACCGTCGCCTGGAGTGGCCACGCCACAGCTGCCGACTGTGTGGCCGCCGGCAACATGCTGGTGGGGCAGGAAACCGTTGAAGCCATGACCGAGTTCTTCGGCAACAACCCCGACTTGGATCTGCCCGAGCGGTTGGCAGGCGCCTTGCAGGCCGGTCACTTCGCGGGCGGGGACAAGCGGGGGCAGCAGTCGGCCGCCGTGTACGTCGTGGACCGGGAGGAATCCCCGTATGTGGATCTGCGCATCGACGACGACCCCGACGCCATTGCAGCCTTGATGCGCCTAATACAGGACACGCGCGACGTCGAACTGGTGCGCAGCGCCCACTTTTCCAGGTCGCGGGAATCGCCGACGGTCGCAAGCTACATTGCCCACCGGGAATCCCTGCGCGAAGAGGGTCTGGCCTGAAGTGACCGCCACTCAGGGCCCGCCTGTTGACCGCGGTGATGAGACGGTCCTCGTCACCGGTGCAAACGGGTTTGTGGGCCTCAACCTGCTGGATCAACTTACCCAGCAGGGCGTGCACGTCCTGGCCGGGAGCAGGCGTCCACCGGACATGGATTCGGAGCCCGCACAGCATCATTTGGTCGAGTGGGTTTCGTGTGACGTAACGAACAGGCGGCAACTGGTCGAGTTGGTTCGGCACAGGAACGTGACCCGGATCCTGCATGCTGCTGCGGTCACCCCTACGCCGGACATTGAACAGGGTGATCCGGCCCGGGTGGTGGATGTCAACTTGGTGGGAACCGTCAACGCCCTGGAAGCGGCTCGTCAAGGGCAGGTCGCACGCTTCCTGTTTGTCAGTTCGTCGGTGCTGTACCGGGGATTCCCGGCCGAGTGCGGCAGGGCCCGTGAAGGGGATGCGCTCCCGCCCGACAATCTCTACGGCGTTTGCAAGAATGCCTGCGAAGACCTCTGCCGACAGTACGCCAAAAACTGCGGCCTGTCCACCGTGAGCGCAAGGTTGGGCACCGCCTACGGACCTTGGGAACGGGCGAGCTTGTCCCGTTCCAGGATGTCGGCCGTAACGAAGCTCATGACCATGGGTGTGGAACCCCGAGCCCGGCCCATCCGCGTGCATGGCCTTGAGATTGCCCGTGATTACATACACGTCTCCGACGCCTGTGCCGCCATCGCGGAATTGGCACTGCATCCCCAGCCGCGCTGGGATGTCTACAATGTGTCTTCCGAGGAGGCCTTTCCCCTCCAGGACATGCTGGCGGCCCTACAGGCCGAAATGCCTGGTTTCCACTGGGAGCCGGGCAGTGATCCCGGGGCCTCGGATTTCGCGTTTTCGGAGGCGGATATCCGCGCGCCCCTGGACCTGTCCCGGCTGCGGTCGGACCTGCCGGGGTGGAGGCTTCGGGATCTTGGCTCAGGCATTGCGGACCTTGCCGCCTGGCGCCGGACCAACACCGCGTAACGATTTGAACCCAATTGGAGAAGAAATGATGCCCAATCCCTTTGTCATCGGCGAAGTAGAAGTGCAGCCCGGCGAACGGAAGTTCGGCAACCTGCATGTTGGCCACTTGGCGGCCGGCACCCCCGTGGACATTCCCTTTCAGGTGATCAACGGAGCCATGGACGGCCCGGTCCTCTGCTACGAGTCGACGATGCACGGGTGGGAACCCGTGGGGGCCGAAATCATTCGCCGAGCCATGCTGGAAATCAACCCGGCCGAGCTGCGCGGCACGATTGTGTGCCTGCCGCTGGCCGTACCCATGGCGGTCGAGTTCGGCGGCACGGTCGAGAGTTCCGGGATGCGCGTGAATCCGGGGGATGTGCTGGACATCAACAAGGTCTGGCCGGGCAAGGAACGCAATGCCTGGCTGACGGAACAGATCGCCTACGTCATCTGGAACCAAGCCATCAAGCACTGCGACTACATTGTGGACATGCACGACGGCACCGGGGCCTGCGACGAGCTGCCGGTCGCGTTTCCACATGCCTTTCCGCCGGAAGGCAAGCCGCCCCTGGCAGGGGGCGTGGCCGACGGCACCGGGTCCGAAATCTCCTTTGAGGAGACCGGTCTGACCCGCGAGCGCATGGACGACATCAACGCAAAGATTGACGGCATGGCCAAGGCGTTCGGTTCCCGGGTCATCTGGTGGCGCGAAAACCCCATCAATCCCTCGATGCTTTCGGGCCAGTGTGCCGTGCATGGGATCATCCCTCTGGTGGTGGAGGCGGGAGGGGCCTGCGCCTTGGACTTTGCCGTTGACGAAGGTGCGGTCTGCCTTTTGAATATCGCCCGGCACCTGGACATGATTGACGGTGATCCAGTGCTGGCACCTCAACAGGTCATGGTGTCCAACTATGTGGTCTACCGGTCGCGGACCGGCGGCTACTACATTCCCGACCCGGACCTTGGCCTAGGAGACACGGTGGCCAAGGGTCAGTTTTTGGGCGAGGTGATCGATCCGGTGACCAGCGAGGTGCGGGAGCGGTGCGCATCTCCGGTCAACGGCATCGTGGTGTCGCGTCGGGTCAGGCTACCGATGAATCCGGGTGGGTACGTTGCCCACATTGCCGATCTGGACTCGGTGATGTGGGAACGCAGCAACTGAAGTACGTTGTCCACCCGCCCTCTCCCGGCCGGGCCAGTAAACCGACCCGGCAATCCGGAGCATCCAAGAGAGCCACCCATCCACCACTACGGGACCCAATCGCCGCCGGAGGCGCCAGGACATGAGTGAAGTTGACTCCAAGTTTGTCGGCATCCAAATCAGCCCCATCAGTTTCGTGGACGAAGGGGTGGAAGGCGTCCTGGACACACTTCAGGACCGGGCAGGCATCAATGTACTGATGATTGGCACGATTTCCTGGCTCGGCCTCAAGGTGGGCAGACGGATTTCCTGGGAAATCGAAGGGTTTCCGGACCACGGCGTCCAGGCCCCGATGGCGCTCAAGGGCGGGTCCTACCTGCACCACCGCCCCGAGTACTACCAGAACACCTTCATCCGGGACACGCGGGCCCACGACCCCGAGTTCGGCGACGAGGACATCCTCGAGATGGTCATCCCGGAGGCCCGCAAGCGCGGCATGCGGGTCATGCCGGAGATGATGGAACCGCTCTTCAAGTACTCCGGGCACGGTTCGGCGGGCGAGGTGGCCGTCCCGGGCATGGTGCAGTGTATGGAGGTGGACCACACCGGACGCGTAGGCGGCGAGCCCTGCCTCTACAACCCGGACTACCGCAAGTGGTGGCACTCCATCATGGAGGACCACGCCCGCAACTATGAGATTGACGGCATCATGTGGTGCAACGAGCGCAAGAGTCCCCTGGACAAGATGATTTCCGGGGAAGCCCCAGCCTGCTTCTGCGACCACTGCACGCGCCTGGCCGCCCGCAAGGGTCTGGATGTCGAAACGATCCGACGGGCCTTCGACGACGCCCATGCCTATTTCCAGGCGGCCCGCGCCGACGAGGAATTCGTGGACGGCGCCTTCATCGAGTTCCTGCGCCTGCTGATGGCCAATCCGGAAATTCTGCTGTACGAACGGTTCTGGCTGGAAGGGAACCAAGCCTTGGACAAGGAACTGTACGGGATTGTGAAGTGGTGCAATCCCGACCTGGAATTCGGCCTGAACATCTGGAACCGCAACCACTTCAATCCCATCCGCAAGGCCCAGTGGCCCTGGCATCCCCAGACCGAGTATGCGGACTGGGTCAAGCCCATTACCTATGCCCACCAGTCGGGCCAGATTTACCACAAGGAAATGACCGACTTCCACCGGTCGATATTCCGGGATGTGTCCGCGTCCGAGCTGACCCCGATCATGTACCGGTTCCTCAACCTGGACGAAGCGCCTTGGGACGAACTGATCCAAACGGGCATGGATCCCGACACCTACACCTTTGGACAATGCCGCGACACCGTCAAGGCGGTCAAGGGCCGCGTGCCCGTGTACATGGGAATCGGAGTCGATGCGCCCCGGGTTCAGGCGGACCAGGCGGCCTGTACGCCCGACCATGTGTACCGCAGCGTGAAGGCCACCTACCGGGCCGGGGGCCGCGGCGTCATTTTCTCGCCCAACTATGCCGGCATGAACCTGACGAGCCTTGACGGCGCCGGGAAGGCCTTGGCGGAACTGGGCCTGAAATAGTCCCCGTCCCTGTTCATCCACAGATGCTGTCGCCCCCTGCCCCTGCGGCGCATGGCAACCTGCACGGCGTCCCGGGCAGGCAAGCGAAGCCGTCGCAGAACCGCCCCCGAGCCGGGCGTTCCCCGCAGGCGGGCGTGTGATTGAATCCATTGTCGCAACCACCCCAACCTGAAGAGGAAAGCCACCATGCCCGAACAAGCCCCCTGGCGATTCCAGAAAGTGATCAAGCCCATGATTGACATCCCCAAGGAACGGGCCGTGCTTGGGGGGCTGGTGTTGACCTGCCGGGGAGACGAAGCCATTCCCAACGGGTTCGTGGAAATCCAGGACGGCCTGGTCAAGGCCGTGGGCAGCGTTGACGAACTCGGCTCACGGGCATCCGAACTCGTTGACACCGGTGGGACCCTGTTGCCGGGACTGTTCAACAGCCATGCCCACCTGGCCTGGGACGGCGTCCACGACCTGGCGCGCCAGTCGCTTGACGACTCGCCGGAAATCAGCGCCTACAAGTCCGCCGGCAACATGCTGGTGAGTCTGCGGTCAGGGGTCACGACGGTGCGCGACCTGGGCATGAACACAGCCAACCTCCATGCCAAGCAGGCCGTCGAACAGAACATTTTCCCGGGACCCAGGCTCTTGGTCACCGGCGAGGCGATCGTGCAGACCGGCGGCCACACCTACTGGTGCTGCCGCGAAGCGAGCGGGCCCGACGAAATGCGGCGAGCCGTACGCGACCAGGTGCGGGCGGGGGCCGATCTGATCAAAATCATGGCCTGTCACGACACCCTGGAATTCACGGACGAGGAGTTGACGGCCGTCATCGACGAATCCCATCGCAACGGCCTGCCCATCACAGCCCATGCCACCTACAACGACGCCATCAACCGTGTTGCGCAATTTGGAATCGATGTGGTCGAACACGGTGGCAGCATGACGGCAGAGACCATCAACCTGCTGGTCGCCAAGGGCATCCCGATTGTCACCACGTTTGCGCCGGTGCTGATGCAGAGCCGACCCGAAATCGCCCGCCGCTTCGACATTCCGGAATGGAAAATCGAGGAGCGCCAGCGCGCCGTCGGCGACACCTCGCGCTATCAGGGACTGGTGGACGCGGCCGAAGCCGGCGTCACCATTGTGTTTGGCACCGACGCCGGCAGTCCGGTGGTGGGCCACGACGTGATCGCGCCTGAGATGGAATTCATGGTCAAGCTTGGGGTCGTGCCGGACAACCATGCGGCCGTGCGTAGTGCAACCTGCTCAGCCGCCACACTAAGTGGCCTGCAGGATCAACTCGGCACGTTGGAGGCGGGCCGGCGCGCCGACGTAATCGTCGTGGACGGCGATCCCCGCAACGACATCCATGCCATGGCAAAGGTCAAACGGACCTATCGCGACGGAATGCGGCTAGCCTAAACGTTTCGCCCGGACAAATTTGAAAACAGCGGTCCCGTCCGACCCGGGACGGCGGCATGGCACAAGCCAGACCTTGGGGCCCGGCAGGTCACCGCGGGACGCGACCACCTGTCGGATGGCAAAGCCGGCGTACTCGGGTCCGCGGCTGCCCTCCCACACGCGGCGGTGCGTCCAGGTATCCGCGTACAGCTGCGCCGCATTCGTCCGCGCTTCAAGGGAGGCCAAGACCCCGGGCACCACAGTCGGCAGCCGCGGCCATGGCAGAACTCTGTGGGGTGCGCACCGACCGGCCGCCGTAGTGCTCGAGGCTGGTGAAGTGGGCGCGCCCCGGCAGCCACCACGGCAGCACCGTCACGTGGGCGATGTAGGCCGCCTACGGTTCGCCGCAGAGCACCAAGGCAAATATCATTACAACTGCCATCGGGAATCTTGTATTGGAGGGCACCGTCATCCTGGTCCGCGTCCGCCTCGTCTTGCTGACGCGCCACCTTCTGCATGCGGCCGTGGTTCATCGCTGTGCTCTGATTGATGTGGGCCAACCAGGATTCTCAAGAGGAGCAGTTTCGGCATCGCAGACTCTCTGCTCGACTTGATCCAAAGTCGACACCGGCTCCATGTGCAAAGGCAGGTTATGGACGGCGAACAACAAGGGGAGGCTCCGAGTTCAAGTACCCGACTTGCCGATTCACTACAGGGAGACGCGCCGTCCCTCGCGGGCAGACTGGTAGGCTGCGTAAATCACCTTCGTCACCTCCATCCCGAGCATCCCGTCGCAGGGCGTTGGCCGGCCGTTGACCGCACAGTCGATGAAGTGGTGACACATGGCCACATGGCCGGAACTCCAGTCCTCGTCCGGAATCGCGGCGTTCCATCCGGCCGTGGTGCTGGCCTTCTCATTCAGGTAGGTGTCCTCGAACACCTCTTGGCCCGGCGCGTAGAGCTCCACCAAGTCGTGCGGGGCAATGTTGCAGCGAATGCGACTGTTGGACAGGAACAACTCCAGCCAGCTTTGCATGCCTCCCAACACGTTGTCGGACCCGTAGGCCACTGAGACGGAACCGTCCTCGAACGTGATGAGCGCAGTTGCCCAGGTCTCCACATCCTGCCAGCCGGTGGCAATCCCGGTCTGGCATGCGCCTTGCATCTCGGCAATCGTGGTCAGGTCGCAGGTTTCCGCCGTGACCGACACGGGCCGAATGGGTCGGCCGTTGCGCGCCACCCCCTCCTGCTGCTTGAGATACAGCATGGCCCCGATCGGATGTGCGCCGAGGCGCAACAGCGCACCCCCGCCCGTGTACCGCCAAATCTTGGAATAGGGAGAGTGCGAACCGCAGTGGGCTTCCCCGCCGCGCATTTCCAGGATGGACCCGCCGGACCGCACCATGAGCCCCTCCGCCCTTTGAACCGGCGGGGCGAAAATCCAGTTCTCACCGTACATCAGCTGTACGGCGTTGCGCCGGGCCGCCTCCACCATGGCCGCAGCCTCCTGCGTGGCGTGCTCCAACATCAGGGACGGATCCCTGCCGGCGATGTCGGAGTCAGTGGCATCGGCCGGCAGATCCTGGCCTGTGTAGGCGGTTAAAGGCTTGGTGCAGACCACATGTTTGCCGTGTTCGGCCGCGGCGACCGCAATGTCCCGATGCACATGGTTGGGCACGCACAGGTCCACCATCTGGATGTCGGGATTCGCCAACAACTCCGCGACATCGGTGTACCACTGTGCGATCCCGTGCCGGTCGGCGAAACTGCGGGCACTGTCCGCGGACCGAGCCGCGACCGCCGGCACGGTCACCGAATACCCGGGTACCTGGGCGTAGCAGCGCATGCGCGTCTCGGCCAGAAACCCGGCCCCAATCAATCCAATGTTCACCGTTCCGACCATGGATTCTCTCCTGCCCGCACTCGCGTTCACTCCCGACCCTAGCCGGTGGCCGGCAGCCGCCGGCGGGGTTCGACAGGATCGGAATATTCTATAACCCAGACATCCCATTGGATCCAACTTACCAGCGTGGGCACTGTTTCAATCTCGTTGATATTGGTGGTGTTCGCACAAACGGCGAGGGTTCCTACAATGGGTGTTGTCGTGACAACCCAAGAGGACCCTCGCCGTGGACTTCAGTCCCAGCGCCTGCCGACCCCGAACGCCAACGGGCGTTGCCCGACGATCCGGGTGCCTGCCCCCATTGCGGGGCCTGCGCCTGGCGCCGCAACGGCACCTATCCCCGCCACCTGGTCGTGCTCGGCCGGCTGTCGGTGCAACGCTGGCCGTGCAAGGCCTGCCGGGGCAGCGCCTCGCCCCTGCCGGACGACGTGACCGCCCGCCCGCGTCCGCAGACCTTCCGCGAGCTGGTGGCCGACCTGTATGTGCACGGTGCCCGTTTGGGGGGCCTGTCCCGCATCCTGGCCCGGCTCGGCTGCGGCGTGGGCGCGGCCACGCTGTGGCGGGA
>JAAXGZ010000018.1 GCA_012271135.1 Caldilineales bacterium
CGCTCGACCGGGTTCAGCTCGGGGGCATAGGGCGGCTGCACCACCCGGGGCGCGTCCACGGCCTGCATCGCCTCGCCCGTGTGGCCGCCGGCCCCGTCCCAGACCCAGCCGTCGATGGCCGGCTCCTGTGCCCAGCTCCCCCAGATGCGGGCCATCTCCNNCGCCCTTCATGTTCTGCTGCCAGGCCCACCACAGCCGCCCCGTCAGGGGATCGAGGGCGACGGCCACATAGGTGTACTTCCAGCCAATCTGCACGGCCTGGGAGACCGCCACGCCGCGCGGCGCCCAGACCCTGCGCACCTGGCCGCGCAGCCCCAGCTTCATCTCGTCGCCCCACACAATCCCTTGGCCTGCCTGCAGCCCGACCGCCTTCAGGCGGGCCCTGAGCCCCCCTTTTTCCAAGCCGCCTGGGCCTGGGGGTCGCTCTGCGGATGGTGGGGCCGGGGCACCTTCAGCCGGATGCCCAGCCGCGGCAGCAGCGTGTACAGGCTGCCCACGCGGTAGGACACCCCGAACTGCTCTTCGATCCAGTCCCGCACCGCCTGCGCCGTCCCAAACACCCCCTGGGCCGCTTCCGCCACCAGCTGCGCCTGCTGGTCCGGCGTCAGGAAGGAGGGCCGGCCCGGACCGCCCCGCCGATGGGACCGCACCGCGGCCAGCCCCCCGGACCGGTACCAGCGCAGCCACTGCTGCACGGCATTGCGGCTGACCCCCACCACGGCCGCCACCGCCGTCGGCCCCTCGCCCCGGCGCAGCAGCCACAGCGCATGCAGCCGCGTGCGCACCTCGGCCACGGGCTCGGCCCGGTACCGAGCGTGCAGCGCCTCCGCCGTGTCCTCAGCCGCCCAGACAATGGCCGTCTTGCGAGCCATGACCGTCCCTCCCTACGCAACCATCCACATGTCAAGTAATGACAGTATAATGGATTGGTATAATACCACAGTTGTAAAGCCATGGGGTAGCATGGCGAGGTCTACAGGTGTCCCTGTGCCGGTGTTGCCATGTCCGTCTCTGCTCCACCGCCACCGGAGGCCCTCATCCCCGCAGCTCTTGCGTCCTGGTCCACCCACCTAGCGGCGGTGCACGCAACCGACCGCTTAATATACTGTGGTACTAATGTTCACAGCCTTCAAGGGGGAAGGCCTGGTCATGATTCTGGAACCGGGCATGAAGCCTGTCGTTGCGCATGACTCCAACAGAGTCGGGTTTTCCCGCGTGAACCGAGTTCCGCCTAAAGGTTTGTTTGGCCGAGAACCAGCTACATGCATGTGAATACCATTCGCTATAGGGTGACACCAGATGGCTACATCGACCACTGGCTGGTAGCCGGTCCGGCCGATCAGGATTGGATGCCTGAAGGCGGATCCCTAGACAGCCGTTCGTCTTCGGCCCTCCCGGAGCCGAGCTACGTGGAGACGTTCACCCGTCCGGTGGAGTGGGAACCGCCGCTCCAGGTTGGAGCCGAGGCCCACCGCTGGATGTATCGGCGCAGTTTGGCCGATCACCGACTGGATCTGGCGGACACCCACGCCGAACCGGTCTTGCGCCGGTATTGGCTGTACGCCGAAGTCCTGCCAGGCCATCAGTCCGAGTTGGCACTGGTCGTGGAAGCAGCCGGCAAGGTGTTCTTATGGGCCAACGGTCGCGAGGTTGAGGCCGCGTGCCTGGAGGAGGGTGGTTCATCAGAGCGATTTCGGTTTGCCCTGCCTCGCCATGAGGGCACGCTGCGGCTGTTCCTGGAACTTCGGGCGTTTGTCTGCGGTGCCTGGTCCGGTTTTCTGTCCGCGTGCCTGGAACCTCATGTGGGCAGTGCCAGAATCAACTTGCCGACCGCCGTCAATCCGGAGCGTCGCCTAGGTCTCGAGGCCGTCATCGGCGACTTTGCCCTGGATCGCCATGTCTTTTCCCGGACCGATCCGATCACGTTGCGCTGGCCCGCGGACTACGACCGGACGGCCATTCTGGGCATCAACCTGCGTCGGCCGGGCGGAGCCACCTACGTTGAGGTGATGCAGGCGGAAGTCAAGGCGGGAACCGAACACATCCTCAACATGGACTTTACCGGTCCCGACGGCCGTTATCGGCTGACGGTCAAGCCGCATCTGCAGGAATACTACGAGGAGAACCAACGGGTCGAGTGCGTCCAGGATGCGTACGTAATCGACCACGTGTTCGAACAAACCCCGGAGCAAAAGGGCGAGGACCGGGTTCATCGGCTGTTGCAGGCGGCCTTTCGTCACCAAGGGCATTCCTACCGCGAATTGGCGGTGCTTCAACGCCCGGGCGAGGAACCGGATCGACGATTGCTGGAGGACTGCATCCGCACCCTCTCGGAGGGTTCCGCCGACGCGGAAACGACCTTCCTCGCACTTTGGCAGATTGGCCGTGACTTGGAGGCCAGACGAGATCAAGAGGGCCTTGCGATCCTGGATGGCTGCTGGGGTCGATACCTACCATCCACCACCATCGATGGGGTGGAACCTCACCCTGTCCGAGGTTTCTTGGTGTGTGTCTGTCAGGTGTTGGCCGGCTTGCAGGACCCGTTCGCCGAGTTCGTCGGGTTTGGCGGCAGGTTGGGTTCGGACCTGGTCCGGGAGGGGACCTCCTTGGTGCAGGCGTGGATGGTGAACCGCCTGGCGCGTGGGTTCGGGGGGTGTGAATCGGAGGTTGAGCAGAGCTTGATCCTGCTGGGATGCAGCTGCCTTGCGGAGGGCTGCGGCGACGAGGATTTGGCGAACCTGTCCCTAATGCTGATGGATCGCATTCTCTTTGGTGTTGCCTGTGGTTCCTACCGCGGCGTGTACGGCTTGGCGTCCACCGGTGCGGACACGGACAGCGTCCTGGATGCAAGGCTCGGTGCCTTGGCACCGGTGGCTTACGGTACCTGGGGCCTTGGCAATCCCAATGAGCACATTGAAACCCCTGTGGCCCTGGCCCGTTCGGGATATGAAGCCCCGACAGTGGTTCGCGATCTAGGGCTGTTTGTGCCGGATGCCGCATGGTCGCGGGAACGGTTCGCCTGGGCAAGTTTGCCGAGTGCCGACGACTCCGGCGGCGAGGAAGTGCACCGGGTCGCGTGGCGCACGGCCGATGGCATGCTGAGCTGCCTGCCGAACTACCGGGTTGGTGAGCAGGGCCACAGGGAACTGGTGTGGCAGGCCGTCCTGGGAGTTGCCGCAAAGGTGCACGTCAACTTCCCTGCAAGCATGAGCATGGACGACGCGGGACCGCGCAACTTCTGGAGGGGCAATACGCGGTTGCCCAGAGTGGTCCAGTGGCGGGACGTGCTTATGGGCTTCTACCGGGGCGGCGGTGCAGACCATCTTGGCTTTACTCATGCGCACTTCCCGATCCACGCGTTCGCAAAGATAGATATCCGGGAACACTGGGCGTTTGCCCGTCACGGCACGGGCTGGTTGGGTCTATACGCAGCCAACGGTCTGGAGTTGATCGCCACCGGACCCAGTGCCGGGCGCGAACTCCGCTCGCCGGGTGCGGACAACACATGGCTTTGCCTGATTGGTGGCGAGGCATCGGGCGAGGACTTCGACGGATTTTGCAGGCGTCTTGAGAACACGCTGATCATTGCCCCCGACATGGTCTCGATTGCGAACGTGCAAAGCCAGACGGTGTCCTGCGGATCAGCGGTGCCGCTCACGGTTGGCGGCGAGCCGGTGGACCTTGCTGGCGGCCTGCATCTGGACAGCCCGTTCTGCCGCACTCCGTATCCGGCAACTGAACTTACAATCCAAGGACCCGGCAACCGGAGTTTGGAGCTGGTATTCGGATAACAGGCAGACCTGCACAGCGCAATCGCATGCCAGTGGCGAGCTGTCCATGCTTAGGGTGGGCGTGGTCCCGTCGCACCCGGATTCCTCTGTCAGAGCCGGCATACCGCCCTGTGCCGTGGATGTCCCTGCCCACCGCGGCGGGGAATCTGCTTCGTCTCCGGGGCCGGCTGCCATGACTTGGTGAACCGGCTTCCAGTCACCACCGAGACCGTGGTTGGCGGTTCTGTAAGCGGGACAAGGTTGCACTGTCTGATCGCAGGGAACAGGCTTGTCAGAAACTATCCCTGACTATCCATTGTCTTGTGGCCTCCAAGGGACGCGGATCCGATCCATGCCACCCTATCCTGAGCCAGACGGAGCGAGAGGGCACAGGGCGCCTCGGAAACCGAGTACAGCATCCTGGAAGCACCCCTCTGTGCCACCCACCCAAGCGCCAGTTGAGCAGATCAGAGGTCTCGCCCTGCTGGTGCCAAAGCCCGTAGTACACTTCATCCCAAGACATTGCCTGTGCAGAGGAATTCGATGGCAACTGCTTCCTCCGGGGCTCCGGTACGGGACACCTCCCTTCAGGAAACGACCGGGGACAAGACGGACAATGGGGTTGTGATGCCGGCCCGCCATCCGGCTTGGTTGCGCGCTTTGTGGCACTACGACCCCAACTACGACTATGACTTGGAGCACCATGAATACGACGAATTCCATACCACCGACCCCTATTACATTGATCCAGAGGTAAGGTTGTCCCCCTTGCCGGAACACGCCGTGTTCCTGGACCGGGCCGGCCGCAATCTGGAAGCGTTCCTGGAACTGTGTGGCCGACACTGTTCCATCACACGGGAAGTTCCAATTCAGGATCTGGAGGCGTTGCCGGCGTATCCCGGCTTGGCCCGCTCCCGATACCGGATTGAGCCGGATCTGGCGATGTGGCCTCCGGGGACCGTGATTGCCCCCGACAGGGCAGTTTCCTGGCGGGAACAGGGAGCGCCCCTGCTGGTCCTGGAATGTCTCTCGCCCTCCACCGAGGCCAAGGATCGAGAGGACAATCCGGTCATCTACGATCTGATGGGTGTGGCGGAATACTGGATTTGTTTCCCGAGTGACCGGCATCCCATGTTCGGTTATCAACGCACGGATGCCGGGAAGTGGATCTCGGTGGGGGCCGGTGCCAACCGGGAAGCTTGGTCCCAGGTATTGCAGACCCGTATCCGGACCGATCCCGTGCATGGCTTCCAGTGCCAGGATCCGGCCACAGGAAACTGGGTAGACATGGAGCGACATCTTCAGGCCAAGGGTATGGAGATTGGGAAAGCCGAGGGCCTTGAAGTCGGCCGGGCCGAAGGCGTGGAGATTGGAAAAGCCGAAGGCAAGCGCGAGGTGTTGCTGGATCTGGCCCGTAGTCTCCATCCGACGTCCGCAGAATATCAGGCATTTGTACGGGAACTGGATCAGGCGCCCTGGACCGAATGGCCCGACATCGCGACGGTTTTACAGCGGTTTCAGCGCTAAATCCCCTTTGGGGCCCTGGTCGACCGGAGCCATCCGTCCCGAAAATGCTCCGGTCGCGCATTGTCCCGCCTGGCGGCTGACAGGGCTCGGCCAACACCCTGAAAGTTGATCGCCGCATGGTGCAGGCAATGCGGTCCGACAACCAATCGGCTGGCTTGGAACCGCCGGCATTTGTCAGCGTCCTATTGCGTTGGCATGCGATTATCCTGCCAAATGAGGCGGTAATCGGCGTCAGGTTAGAATCCTCGATGCACAACTGCATCCCAAGACAACCCCAGGAGTTGTTCTCATGACTCGCAAGTTCACGCGCCGCGAGGTATTCAGGCTCTCCGGTGCCGCGGCCACCGGAGCGGTGTTGGTCGCCTGCGGTGGTCCGGCGGCGGAAGAACCCGCGGCGGAGGCCGAAGCCCCCATGGCGGACGAAGCCATGGCCGAAGAGGCGATGGGCAAAGAATCACCCTTGCTGGCCAAACGGGTGGCGGCCGGTGATCTGCCTCCGGTCGAGGAACGGTTGCCGCTCAACCCGCAGGTCGTCCAAACCTGGCATGAGGTCGGTACCTACGGCGGCATGTTCACGGTTGGCAACCCGGCTGCCGGCACCTTCCACAGCGGCCGCACCGGAGTGGGCCAGGAAGGGGTCTGTCGCATTGGTACGGACCTCACCTCGGTGGTTCCCAACATCATTGAGAGCTTCAACATCAGCGCTGATGGGCGGGAACTTACCCTGAACCTGCGGCGCGGTACCAAGTGGTCCGACGGCCATCCGCACACCGCCGACGACTTCGAGTTCTGGTACGTCGACATGCTCAACGACGACCTGGCCCCGAGCAAGCCGGGCTGGCTTCAGACCAGCGGCAACTTCATGTCTTTCGAACGGGTGGACGACTACACGGTCAAGTTCATCTTCACGGACCCGTATCCGTTCATCCTGAAGTACCTGGCCCACTACAACGGGACCAACGTTGTGTATCCCAAGCATTACGGCAAGCAGTTCCATGCCAGCTATGTGGATGTTGAGGAGCTGGAGGCGCAGGCCCAGGAACGGAGCATGGACAGCTGGATGGCCCTGTTTATCAACATGGCTCACTTGGACGAGGGCATTCCGGAGCACAACCCCGATCTGCCCACGCTCGGACCCTACAAGCTCCTCGAGAAAACCGAGACCCACTGGCTCTTCGAGCGCAACCCCTACTACTGGAAGACCGATCAGGCCGGCAACCAGTTGCCCTACATTGATGCCTCGTTCATCAAGCTGCTGCAGGATCGGGAGATCCAGGACGCCGCCTTCATCAGCGGCGAGGTAGATATCGAGTTTGGCTGGATGCCCAACCCCTCCAACTGGCCCCTCTACAAGAGCAACGAGGAGCAGGGCGAGTACATTGCGATTGCCGCGCAGAACCTGACCGGTTCCGTGCTGCATTTCCAGCCCAACCAGACGTATGAGGCGGACACGGCATTGCGGGATATCTTCCGCGACGTGCGTTTCCGCATCGCGCTGTCCCATTCCATCAACCGCGACGAGATCAGCGAACTGGCCTTCTTCGGCCGGGCCACGCCGCAGCAGGCCACCGTGATTCCGGCATGCTCCTTCTACGAGGAGGAATATGCCAAGCTGAACATCGAATACGATGTGGACAAGGCCAACGGGCTCCTCGACGAGATGGGCTTGGCTTGGGACAGCAACAACGAGTGGCGGTTGCGTCCGGATGGCGAAAGGCTGTCCTGGACCATCGAGTCCGGCATTGATCCGCAGTCCAACACCGTATGGCAGCTGTGCAAGGGCTACTTCGCGGCGGTGGGATGCGATGTTTCGGTCAAGACCGTCACCGGCGAACTCATCTCGGAACGCTATCCCGGCAATCAGGTGGCCATGGGCATCTGGGGCGCGGACAAGTGCACCGACTGGCTCTTCCCGCTGACGCCCCAGTTTTGGGTGCCCTACAACCTGGGCTGGGAATCCACGATGTACCCGCTATGGACCCGCTGGATCGTGACCGACGGCGAAACCGGTGAGGAACCGCCGGACGAGCTGAAGCTCCTCTGGGATCTCTGGCAGGAGATGAAGGTTACGACCGACGAGGCCCGCCAAGTGGAACTGGGCAAGGAGATCGTCCGCATCAATGCGGAGAGCATGTATGTGATCGGCACCGTGGCCCTGCCGCCGCATCCGGTCATCATCAAGGACAACCTTGGCAACATGCCCACCATTGAGCAGGGCCTGCTCTTTGGATGGGATCTCTATCAGTTCTATCCGTATCACAGCGAGCAGCTGTATCTCAAGCAGCCCCTGCACACGCGGCAGGAGTACAACGCGTAGGCATCCGCATCCCGAGGACGGTTGTAATGGGGCGCGGCCATCACGGCCGCGCTCCAACCTCCTTACTTCCATCGAACGACCTTCCTGGACCCGCATGCCGTCCCGGTGCCGCGACGGGATCCGGTCATCCTTATAACCGCCAATTCACATCCTTCGTAATCCGTAACGCCGCGGTTGCGGCAGTTGTCCCACGAACCCGGTCCGATCGACATGGCAATGCTGAAGTACGGCGTGCGCCGGCTGCTCTACATGCTGCTGTTGATGGTCATGCTGTCCGTGGTTGCGTTTGTCATCATCCAACTGCCGCCCGGCGATTTCCTGACCTCCTACATCGTCGAACTGCAGCAGAGTGGCCAGCCGGCAGCCGAGGAGGAAATTGAGGCACTCAGGGTCCGGTACGGGCTCGACAAGCCCATGTACCTGCGGTACCTCAAGTGGATGTGGGACATGATTCGGCATGGGAATCTGGGCATGTCCTTCGAACGGGATCAGCCGGTGGCCGAAATCGTGGCCGCCCGTCTGCCTCTGACGATTCTCATCTCCCTCCTCACCACCCTGTTTGCCTATGGCGTCTCGATCCCCATCGGCATCTTTTCGGCGGTGCGCCAGTACTCCGTCACCGACTATGTGGTGACGGTGTTTGGGTTCATTGGCCTGGCTATCCCGAACTTCCTGCTGGCGCTGATCATCATGTACATACTGTACGCCGGATTCCAGACCGACATCGGCGGACTGTTTTCGCCGGAATTTGAACTGGCGGACTGGAGCTGGGCCCGTTTTGTGGACATGCTCAAGCACTTGCCGCCGGTGGTGATTGTGGTTGGTACCGGCTCGACCGCTTGGCTCGTGCGCGTCATGCGGGGCGTGCTGCTGGACGAGCTGTCCAAGCCCTATGTCATCGCCGCCCGTGCCAAGGGCATCTCGGAACTCAGGTTGTTGGTCAAGTACCCGGTCCGGGTGGCCATCAATCCCATCATCAGCACCATTGGCTGGACCTTACCCGGCATCGTGTCCGGTGCCACGATTACCTCCATTGTGCTGGGCTTGCCCACGACCGGTCCCATGTACTTGCAGTCGCTGCGTTCCCAGGACATGTACCTGGCCGGTAGCTTCACCATGTTCCTGACCCTGCTGACCCTGGTGGGCACCTTCATCTCCGACATCCTGTTGGCTTGGATGGATCCGCGCATCCGATTCGAATGAACATGACCATCCAGGTACCACCCGCGGCCGACGAAAACGTCGAAACCTTCTATGCGGCCTCGCAGTGGCAACTGATGTGGAGTGCTTTCAAGAAGCACCGCATGGCCATGGTGGGCAGCTTCGTTCTGCTGTTCATCTATCTCATCACCGTGGCGTTCAGCGATTTGCTTTCCCCCTACTCCATCGAGGGCGTGCATGCGGACTATCCCTACGCGCCGCCCCAGCTCATCCGGTTTATTGATGCGGAGGGTCGGTTCCATCTGCGCCCGTTCGTTTATGGATGGTTGGTGGAGGAGGATCCGGTGACTTGGGAGGATATCTTCGTCAAGGACACCGAGGCCCTGTACCCCATCAAACTCGGCGTGCGGGGCGAGCAGGTCAAGATTTGGGGCACGTTCAAGACCGACTGGCACCTGTTCGGGGTCGAGGAGCCGGGTGTCATGTTCCTGTTTGGAACCGACCAGCTGGGCCGGGACCTGTTTACCCGGACCCTGCACGCCGGGCGCATCTCGCTGTCCATCGGCTTCATCGGCGTGGCCATCAGTTTTGTCCTCGGTAATCTGCTGGGCGGTATTTCCGGCTTCTATGGTGGTCCAGTGGACAACATCATCCAAAGGATCATCGAGTTCTTCATCTCCATCCCGACCATTCCCCTGTGGATGGCGCTGGCTGCGGCCCTGCCTCCGGAATGGCCCACAATTCGGGTCTACCTGGGCATCACCATCATCCTGTCCTTCCTGGGCTGGACCGGCCTGGCCCGCGTGGTGCGCGGCAAGCTGCTGGAATTGCGCGAGGAGGACTTCGTCATGGCCGCCAAGCTGGTCGGCGAAACGGATCTCGGGATCATCCGTCGGCATCTGCTGCCGAGTTTCCTCAGTTATCTGATCGTCAGCCTGACCCTGTCGGTGCCGGGCATGATTCTGGGAGAGACGGCCCTAAGTTTCCTGGGCTTGGGATTGCGGCCCCCGGTGGTCAGCTGGGGCGTACTGTTGAGCACGGCCCAAAGCTTCCAGACCGTGGCGCTGTACCCCTGGCTGTTCATTCCCGCCGGCTTCGTGATCGCCGTGGTCCTCAGCTTCAACTTCATGGGCGACGGCCTGCGCGATGCCGCCGATCCCTACTCGCACGGTCGCTGAGCCCGTTCCTGGTTCCTTTTCCGCACAGGATTGCCGCCATGTCCGACACCGCTCCGAACGCCCTGCCGCATCGGGATCCGGCACTGGCCCTGTGGCCCCGTCAGCCCACCCTGCACATGCCGGACCGGGTTGTGGGTGTGGTGGACCCGGTTGTGTCCCTGGACGGCGACTGGAAATTCCATCCGCACCCTCCGGACGGCTTTTGGCGGGATGCTGTCAGAAAGGATGCATGGAAGGATCTGCCGGTTCCCTCTTGTACCTTTTCACACGGCTACGATTTGGAAGAGGGCGAAGAATATGCCTACGCCCGGATGGTGGACATCCCACACGACTTCGTCGGCCAAAGGGTGTTCCTACGCTTTGACGGTGTAACGGGCAAGGCCCGGGTCTGGATCGACGGGAACCCGATCCGCAGCCACTTCGGCGGCTATACAACTTGGTTTGCCGAAATCACGGACCGCGTGGTTCCCGGAACCCCGGCGGAGATCGTGGTCGGGGTCGCAGATGCCCAGTCCGAGCTGTGCGTCTTCAATCTCGGTGGCATCATTCGCCCGGTTTCGCTGGTGGCCGTGCCGCCGACGCATCTTTCCCGCTGCCACGTAGACACTTCACTGACGGATGACCACCGCTCAGCTGACATAACTCTTGCTGTGGGCGTGGACGGGAGCGATCTCGGTGGCCTGTCCCTGTCAATTGAATTGACCGATCCGACCGGCGCGGTGGTGGAGAGCGGCAGCGGTACCTGGGACCTGCCGCAGGACTCTCCGGACTGCACCATTGACCTTTCCATCGGCGCAGACTACCTGTGGGATGCGGAACATCCGCACCTGTACCGGTTGGCAGCCACCCTGATGCAGGACGGCCGCACGCTCGAGCAGGTCAGCCGACGCTTCGGGATTCGACAAGTGGAGGTTGACGGACAGGAACTTCTGATCAATGGCCGTCCGGTCAAGCTCCGGGGTGTGAACCGGCATGATGTGGCCCTTTTGACGGGTCGCACTTTGACACCCGAACAACTGGAACAGGACGTGTTGCTGTTCCGGGAGGCGAATGTCAACTTCATTCGTACCTCGCACTATCCGCCCCGCGAGGATTTCCTGGAATTGTGCGACCGGCACGGGGTTTATGTGGAGGACGAGGCGGCGGTCGCCTTCATCGGTCAGTTCATCCAGTGCGTGCAGAACGATCCCGATTTCACGGCCCACTTCATGGATCAGATGGCGGAGCAGGTGGAACGGCATCGCAGCCATCCCAGCGTAATCATGTGGTCCCTGGCCAACGAGTGCTACTGGGGTACCAACTTCCACAAGTGTTTCGACTATGTGAAGGCTGCGGACCCGTCCCGGCCGGTGCTGTTCAGCTATCCCAACACGATGCCGGAAGGCGCACCGGCCTGTGATATCTGGAGTGCCCACTACGCGGAGTGGGACAGCGACCCCAGTGCCATGAGCGATACCTGGAGTCAGCACGGTCCGGGCCTGGCCCCGATGCCGGTCCTGCATGACGAATACGCGCACGGGACCTGCTACAACATGAGCGAGCAGCACCGCGATCCGGCCGTGCGGGAGTTCTGGGGCGAAAGCATCAAGCGTTGGTGGGAGAACATCTTCACGACGCCGGGTGCTTTGGGTGGAGCGATTTGGGGCGGCATCGACGACGAGATAATTACCAACAGCGGGTACACCGTCAACCGCGAGTGGGGCCTGATCGACGGCTGGCGCCGGCGCAAGCCCGAACACTGGCTGACCAAGAAGGCCTACTCGCCCATTCGGATCGCGGATCGGACGCTCCCCGCGCCACAGGTGGACGGGTCCGCCCTGGTGGCGGTCGCAAACTGGTTCGACCATACGAACTTGAACGAGTTGGACATCGTCTGGCACCAGGACGAAGAGACTTGGGGGCAAGTCGAGTGCCCGAGTATTCCGCCCCGTGCCCAAGGCTTGCTGAGGATTCCGGCCGCGCCCGTGTCATCGGGCAGGCCTGTCTATCTGATGTTCTCGAAACGCGGCCTTGAATCCACAGACGGCTACGACGTAGATGAGTTCATGCTGTCTCCGGCATTGGAATCAGTGGCAACTGCACCTTCCGTCTCCGAACCTCCCAGGCTGGTCGAGACGAACGGAGCCTTGGAGGTTCGGCACGCGGACTTCAGCCTGAGTCTGTCCCGAGAGACCGGCATACTGTCCGGTTCCGTTGACGGTGAGCGAATTCTGGAGGGTGGTCCCCACTTGGTGCTGACGGGGTATCCCCTGCCGGAATGGCAGGCGACCTCGGTGGCCGGTCGCCAGGAGGATGGTGCGGTGGTTCTGGATATTGCCGGCTGTCACGGCGAGCTGCAGGTGGAGTACTCCATTCGGGTTGACGGGACCGGCCTGCTTGACTTGTCCTACCGATTGCCGGTGCAGCCGTTTCCCAGCCCGCGCCGGCGCGGGTTGCGCGCCGGGCGCGATGTCGGCGGATTCCGGGAAGTGGGTGTGGCCTTCGACCTGACCCACGAGGTGGATTGCGTATCTTGGCGGCGTAATGGGCTCTGGTCCCTGTACCCCGACGACCACATTGGCCGCAATGAGGGCGTTGCTTCCAGAAATCGTGCGGAAGGGGACGAGACCTTTCGACAGGAGCCGGACTGGTCCTGGGGTGAGGACATGCGCGGCTACTCCCTCTTCGGCCGTTATGACTTTGGTCGTCGGGGAACCAACGACTTCCGAGCCATGAAACACTCAATTCGACAGGCCAGTGCCCTGGTGACCGGCAGCGAGGCCCGTTTCAGTGCCGTTTCCGACAAGGACGACGCAGTTCGTCTGGAAGTGCTGCCCGATCCCGATTTCCAGTGTACGGGCGACGACCTGTTGCGCCATGTGACCGGCAACTGGGTGCAGGCGGTGCCGGGTTCCAATCGGGACCTCATGTCCAACAAGACCGGGGACTTTGCGGAGTTCCAGTTCGAAGGTCCGGGTGTGGCCTGGCTTGGTTCGCGGGACAACATTCACGGCATGGCCAGAGTCCTGTTGGACGGCGAAGAGGTCGCTGTGGTTGACCTGTTCTGCGGCATCCTGCACGGTGTGGCGCGCGGCGAGCTCAAGTTCGAGAACGAGATTCTGTTCAGCTGTGAAGGGCTTGCACCGGGTTCTCACACGCTTCGCATCGAGGTGTTGGGGGAAAAGAACCCGGAATCCGATGCCGCATATGTCAGTGTGTCCGGCTTCCGCGTACTGAAGGATGGCGGCAGGGATCGGATTCGCTTTCACATCATCAATAAGTGGAACTATCCCGAGTTGACTTGGGGCAACTATATGAAGCCCCCCATCGGCATTGGTTCAGGCTATGCCAACCGGGTTCAGGCAAGGATGCACGCGGCGTGACATCACAGGACAGCCAAAGGCTGCTTGAGATCAAAAACCTCAAGGTGCAGTTCGCCCTCGAAGAGGGTACGGTGCGTGCCGTGGACGGCATGAACCTTGCCATCAACCGGGGTCAGACCGTGGGCGTGGTTGGGGAGAGCGGTTGCGGTAAGAGCGTGACCGCCCAGGCACTCCTGCGCATCGTGCCCAAGCCGGGCGAGATTGTGGACGGGGAATTGCTCTACTACCGGCCGACTGACGGCGACGGTGACAACCTGCACGTGACCGACTTGACCGGACTGCCGGCCAATGGTGACGAGATGCGCGACATTCGCGGCAACGAGATCGTCATGGTGTTTCAGGAGCCCATGAGTTCCCTAGCGCCCGTGTACACGATCGGCCATCAAATCATGGAAGCCATCGAGCTGCACCAACACGTGGGCAAGCAGGAGGCGAGGGAGCGGACACTTGAGATCCTGCAGCGCGTCGGCATGCCCCAGCCTTCCCAAACCATCGACAGCTACCCCCATCAGATGAGCGGTGGCATGCGGCAGCGGGGCATGATCGCCATCGCGCTGTCCTGCAACCCCACTCTCCTGATCGCCGATGAGCCCACTACGGCGCTGGACGTTACGACCCAGGGCCAGATCTTGGAGCTGATGCAGAAGCTGCAGAACGACTTCGGCATGGCCATCATGTTCATCACGCACGACCTGGGCGTGGTTGCCAAGATGACCGAGTACGTGACGGTGATGTACCTCGGCAAGGTGGTGGAGTCCGCGGACGTGGACACCATCTTCCACGATCCCAAGCACCCCTACACCAAGGCGCTGTTGCGTTCGATGCCGCGCATGGGAGTCAAGTCACGACGGCTGGAGGCAGTTACCGGCATGGTTCCGGATCCCTTCCACGTCCCGCCGGGTTGTCCCTTCCATCCTCGCTGTGAGGACTTCATCGCAGGACGTTGCGATGCCGAAGAGCCGCCTTGGATCGAAACCGAACCAGGCCACGGAGTGCGCTGTGTCCTCTACGAATAGCCCGGCGGACGTGGATTCGGGCAGGTCCGTACGGGAGACACCGCTCCTTGAGGTCAAGGGTCTGCGCAAGTATTACCCCATTCGGCGTGGCTTCCTGTCCCGCACGCGGGGGTATGTCAAGGCGGTCGATGGCGTTGACTTCACCATCCAGCGCGGCGAGACGTTGGGGCTGGTGGGTGAATCGGGATGCGGTAAGAGCACGACCGGGCGCTGCCTGTTGCGCGCCGTGGATGCCACCGAGGGACAGGTACGCTACTGGATATCGGATGAAACCGGCTGGACCGACATCTACCAACTGGCAGGCGAAGACCTGCGCCGATTCCGACAGTTTGCGCAGATGATCTTCCAGGATCCGTTCTCGTCGCTCAATCCCCGCATGACACTGCTGCAGATTGTGGGGGAGCCCCTGACGGTCAACCGCCTGGCCTCGGGCGAGGAGCTGGAGCACCGGGTGGCCGACCTGCTGCGCCGAGTCGGCCTCCGGCCGGAGTACATGAAGCGCTATCCCCATGCCTTCAGCGGGGGACAACGTCAGCGCATCGGCATCGCCCGTTCCCTGGCCCTGGAACCGAACTTCATCGTCTGCGACGAGCCGGTGTCGGCCTTGGACGTGTCCATTCAAGCCCAGACTCTGAACCTCCTGCAGGATCTTCAGGAGGAGTTCCATCTGACTTATCTCTTTGTGGCCCACGATCTGAATGTGGTGGCCCACATTGCCGACCGGGTCGCGGTCATGTACGTCGGCAAAATGGTGGAACTGGCCGAAAGCGACGACCTGTTTGCCAATCCCCTGCACCCATACACCGAGGTGTTGATGAGTTCGGTGCTACCACCGGACCCGAGGATCAAGACCAGTCAGATTGAGATGACCGGCGAGGTGGCCGACCCGGCCAATCCTCCGTCCGGCTGCTACTTCCATCCGCGTTGCCAGTATGCCGAGGATCGTTGTCGGCATGAGACCCCCGAACTGCGGGAGATCCGGCCCAATCACTTTGTAAGTTGCCACCGGGCGGAGGAGATTACGCTGCAAGGGGTGCTCTGAAGGCAATGCGCGATCCGCCCAGTTGACGGAGCGCGCGGTTGTTCCCGAATCGAAAAGGCGCGAAACGGGTCCGGACAAATTTCGGCGCGACCATCCGCATTCGGCCGGATGCACAATTGGATACCGTGGAGTGGGGGCGTCTGTCGGAAGAGCGCAAACCACGGTCTTCTAGTAGGGGATGCCGATGACGGTCTCGGAGCAAAACCAACGAAACTGACAACAGTGCCTTGCTACACCATGCGGTGCAGGGATTTGAGGTATTGTTGCGGGCGAGGCAATGGGATGTTCCATTGCCAATTGGAGTTGATGGCGTCAGGGCCGTCGGATTCGTCGGGGCCTACAGAACTGTCTTCCGGGCGGCGGCTTGGTCAGTCGTAGTTGCTCTTGACATGGTCTCCCAGCAGGCGTCGTTGCCGCGGTGAGGCTCGTTCCAGGAGTTCCTGATTGAACTGGAACCGGTTCAGGTAGGGCGGAAACTTCTGCGTGATCATGCGCTGAGCGTAGTGGACCTGCAGCAGGTACCGGGTCTCGTCGCTGGTGTTCGGCGTGCCCCGGTGCCAAACCTCGCAGCGAAACACCACCGCATCCCCGGCCTTGACAATGCAGTCCTGCATCCCGCGTCCGTTCCAAGTGGTTTCTCCTTGGGCGGGGCGCCGGCCGGACCGATGGCTGCCGGGGATGAACTGGGTGGGTCCCAGTTCCGGATAGATGTCGTTTAGGTAGAAGTGGCATGTCGTGATGAAGACCGGCATGCGCACATTGGGATCCTGCAGTACGTACTCTGGAACTTCGACCGGCATCCAGTCAACGTGTAGGGTTTGCGTCGGGCGGCCGGGACCGGTCACCCAGCCGGTCATGCCGATGACATGGCAGTCGTCGCCATGGACCGCCTCTTCCAGTTCGATGATCCCCGGCCGGTCCAGATAGGAGAAGAACACGGTGTTGCGGTTGAAGGCGTTGTTGATGACCTTCTCCCGGAAGACGGCACCGTTTTCTCCTGCCCGGGTGTCCCGGTCGAAATGTTCTTCCATGGTCACCGTGTCGTCCATGGCCTGGCGCAGGACCTGGACTTCGTCGTCCATCAGATAGCCGGGAAAGTAAGCGAAGCCGTCGCGTTCGAGGCTGGCAACACGCTCTTCGAGGGTGTCAAAGCTCTTCAGTTCCATTGCCTGGGTCATGGTTGTGCCTTGGGGAATCGCGGATAAGTGAGTGGACCGGACCGTCCGGCCCGGGTTCAGACCTTGATGGCGCCGGAGGTCAGGCCCTCCACAAACCATCGACTGGTGAAGAAGAACAGGACGATCAACGGTACGGATCCTATCAGGAGGCCGGCCATCAGGAATCCGTAGCGCGTGAAGTTTTCCACCTGGTAGGACCAGAGCCCCGGCGTCAGCGTCTGGCGTTCCAGATGGGAGATGGTCAATGCGGGCCAGATCAGGTTGTTCCAGGTCCCCAGGATGTTGAGGATGGCGGCGACCCCCAGCATCGACTTGGACATGGGGAGGGCGATCATGAAGTAGCCCTGCCACTCGCTGGCACCGTCGATGCGTGCGGCATCGAACAGTTCACCGGGCAGGCTCTGGAGATAGGTGCGGAGAATGAAGATGGCGAAGACCTGTCCGCTGGCAATCCAGGGCAAGATCAGGGACCAGCGCGTGTTCAGAAGCTGCAAGTTCTTGACCAACACGAATGACGGGATCAACGTCAGGGTGGCCGGCACCATCATCAGGGCCAACACCAGGTAGAACAGGAATTCGCGGCCCGGGTAGCGGAGGATGGCGAAGGAGTAGGCGGCCAGCGATCCCAGGGCCAACACGCCGACAACGGTCAGCCCCGACACGAACACAGTGTTGAATAGGAACAGCCGGACAATTTCCCAGGCCGAAAGGTAGTTCTCCCAGTGCAGGGGCAGCGTGGGTAGGAACGGAACCCGCGAGAACTGGGGGATGGTCTTGAACGAAATGAAGAAGGCCATGAGCAGCGGCAGCAGCTGTAACCCACACAGGACGGTCAGCACGACGGCCCGCCAGAAATCGTGTATCCGGAACTGTCGTTCGGATGTCACTGTCGCAGCGGCCATTGCCCAGCCTCTAGTATTCCTGGGTCGTGATGTACTTCATGTTGATCAGGGTCAGGATCAACGTCAATACGAAAAGGATTACGCCGATGGCCGCCGCGTAGCCCATCTTGTTGATGCGGAAGGCGTTCCAGAACATCCACATTCCGGGCACCATCGTCTTGTTGATTGGACCGCCCTGGGTCATGGCGAAGACCGCCGTGAATTCCTGGACTCCCCACATGATGGTCAGGACCGTTAGTAGCTTGATTTGGCCCGTAATCAGGGGAAACTCCACGGAGCGCAGGATGCGCCAGTTGTTTGCGCCGTCAATACGGGCGCTCTCGATGATCTCCTGGGGAATCACCTGCAGGCCGGCCAGCAGGATGAGGATGGCCACGCCGTCCACCCAGGGGAAATTGCGCAGCATCACGGCATAGAGCGCCGTGTTGGGGTTGGCCAGCCAGGCCCGCGTCCACTCCTCTAGGCCGAGGGCAATCAGCAGCATGTTGAGGGGCCCGACGGTGGCGTCGTAGATGAATTTCCACAGCATCAACAGCACGATGCCAGGAATGATGACGGGCAGGATGGCCAGAAAGCGATAGAGGTATTTGAGGCGCTGGCTGATCATCCGGTGCAGCAGGATGGCCACGAACAGCGACACGAACACGGTGGACAGGACGTACCAGAGGGACAGTTGGAGCATGTTGCCCATGGACTGCTGGAACACCTTGTCCGTGGTGAACAGCTTGACAAAGTTGCCCAGCCCGACGAAGTCCGCGTCCAGGCCCGGCGCCCAGTCGAACAGGGAGCGATAGAGTCCCAGGAACGCTGGGTAGTACATGAACACTCCGAGCAGCACCATGGTGGGCACCAGCATCAGGTAGCCCGTGCGCCCCTTCCATACCTGAAGCAGCAGCGGGTCCTTGGAATTGCCTGGAACAGGACGCGCAGTCATAGGCCCGCGTTGTCGGGAACTGTCTGAAAGCAAGAACACAGGCCGGGCCGCAGAATGCGGCCCGGCCTAGGGCTGGATCAGCAGGTGAGTCCTTCCCGCTCGATAAATCTGTCGGCGTAGGAATCAAAGGCCTCGGAGATGATCGCCACCGCGTCATCCTGGGACATCTGATCCAGCAGATAGGCGCGCCAGGCCTGGCCGATCGGCTCGGCCGCCTCAGCATCCATCTTCACCTCTTCATAGATGAACATCTGGGTTTCGCCGATCTGGGTGGTCAGCAGCTCGAACGGCTCCTGGAACCTGGGATCGACGGGCACGCCCTTCACGTTGGGCATGGTGGTGCCGATTTCGGATTGAATCTGGTAGAGGTTGTCCGGAATGCAGATGAACTGCATCAGGTCGACGGCGTTGGCCAGGACCCCGTCCTTCTCGGCGCGGGTGGCGATGGCCATCTGGTCGCCGACCGGGCCGCCGATGGGCCAGGCGGGGGTGGGCGGATCGGTCACGTACGCGGACGATTCCGCCGTCAGCAGGGGGGCGAAGAAGGTGTCCCACTCGAAGTCGACCAGGGGGTCCGTCAGCAGGCGGGGGAACGACCAGGTGCCGTTCTCCATGATCGGTTCGTGCTTGGTCAGGAACTTGGCATGGGAGTCGGTGGCCCGCACGGTCCAGTCCTCCGGCCGGTAGGGTACGTTGAGCTTCCAGAGGCGTAGCCATTCCCTGTACTGTTCCGAATCCGGCTGGTAGATGCCGTTCTCGATCGCGCAGGCGACCTCCTCGTAGCTCGCGTTGTCCCGGTCGGGGTTGACCTGTGGTTCCACATCGCGGGCGAAGACCATGCCGCCGAGTTGCAGGCGGTACCAATGGTCGGTGTCCGAAATGGGTCCGGTCCAACCGCCGTAGGCGCGGACGCCGTCATCCAGGAAGGCTTGACAGACATCGAGGAACTCGGCGTAGTTGGACGGTCCGCTGAGGCCCAGTTCATTGAACCAGTCCACGTTGTAGTAGAAGAACGTGGTGATGAGGCCGAACACCATGTTGTAGTACCCGTCCCGCATCAGGATTTCCTTGGTGGGGATGGGGAAGAACTGATCCACCCACGCGGCACTTCCCGGTTCCCCCGACGGGATGTGGGGATTGGGCGCGTTCATGAAGGGCGTCAGTTCCTGCCACCAGTTCTTGTCCAGGTCGTCCTTCACATGCCAGTGGGCCTGGGGCGTAATATGGGGAATCGTGCCGGCGTTCTGCTGGGCGATGGTCCATTCCCGACCGCCCATGGCGGACGGAACCCGGATCCATTCCACGTTGGTGTTGGGCGCCACGTCCTTGTAGGCCTCCAGCACCTGCAGGATGTTGTCGTGCGGGATGGGATTGTCCTCGCTACGTTCCTGCGACTGGGTCGGCGTCCAGCCACCCCAGTTGGCCACGAGCTCCGCGACCTCGGCGGCACCTTCGCCTGAAGGTGCCGGTGCCACGGCACAGGCGGCGATGGCTCCGGTTACGGTCGCCATGCCTGCCACCTGCAAAAACCTGCGACGGGATACCTTCATGGTGTTCGTACCTCTAGCTGATGGGAATGCTGAACCTCGCTGGATGTGAGGCTTGCAGACTCTAGCACGCACCGGAAAGAGTCGAAGAGCTCGGCACTGTTTCACTTTCGTTGAAA
>JAAXGZ010000139.1 GCA_012271135.1 Caldilineales bacterium
GGCATCATGAACATCATGCTGGTCAGTGTGGTCGAACGCACCCGCGAAATCGGCTTGCGCAAGGCCATCGGGGCGCGTCGCCGGGACATCCTGCAGCAGTTCCTGGCCGAAGCCGTTTTCCTGTCCGTGCTGGGCGGCCTCATGGGCATGGTGCTGGGTGCCTTGGTCATGCGGGTGGCCGATTCCCAAATCACCGCCCTGCAACTGACTCTCCGGGTCAGCACCGTGGCGGGGGTGGTGGCGTTTTGCATGGCAACCGGGATCCTGTTTGGATTCTGGCCGGCCGTGCAGGCCAGTCGGCTCAGTCCCATCTCCGCGCTGCGTTCGGAATGAGCCCGCGGGCCGCCGGTCTGGCACGATAGGGACCGTCGGCCGACGGGATCCCGACCGCCGCGAATCGTTCCGCCGCCAACGGAAGCAACTGCCGTGAGCACTCTCCTTGAACAATTGTCAGTCCTGCGCACGGAGGCTGCCGAGCAGATCCGGCAGGCCGAGGACGGGGAGGCTTTGGCCGCCGTCTTCAGCACGGTGCTGGGGCGGCAGGGCCGCCTGACCCAAATCCTGCGCGGCCTGGGTTCCCTGCCCCGCGAGGAACGGCCGGAAGCGGGCCGGGCCGGCAACGAGTGCAAGCGGTTCCTGGAGGAGCTCCACGCCGCCCGGCGCGACGAGCTGGCGGACCTGGCCATCAGTGAGGAACTGTCCGCCGAAGGGATTGACGTCACACTGCCGGGACGTCCCTGGACGCTCGGCAAGCTGCACCCGTCCACGGTGGCGCTGCGGGAGATTTACACGATCTTCCGGGGTCTGGGCTTTTCGATCTACGAAGGGCGCGAAGTGGAGAGCGACGAATACAACTTCGAACTGCTGAACATGCCACCCGGTCACCCGGCCCGCGACATGTGGGATACCTTTTACACCACGGAGCCGGGCATTATCCTGCGCACCCACACCAGTCCCGGGCAGATTCACGCCATGCGGGAGTACGCCCCCAACCCCATCCGCATCATCCTGCCCGGCAAGGTCTACCGCCACGAGGATGTGACGGCGCGCGCCGAATCGCAGTTCTATCAGGTGGAGGGCCTGGTCGTGGGCCGGACCATCAGCCTCAGCGACCTCAAGGGCACCGTGCAGCACTTTGCGGACCGCATCTACGGCAGCGGGCGCAGGGTCAGGTTCCGCAAGAGCTACTTCCCCTTCACGGAACCAAGCGTGGAGGTCGACATCGACTGCATGCTGTGCCGGGCGCAGGGTTGCCGCATCTGCAAATATACCGGCTGGCTGGAAATCATGGGGGCCGGCATGGTGCACCCCAGGGTGCTGGCCAACGGCGGCTACGACCCGGCCGAGTGGTCCGGTTTTGCCTTCGGCATGGGACCCGAACGGGTGGCCATGCTCAAGTACGCCATCACCGACATCCGTCTGTTCTACACCAACGATGCCCGTTTCCTCGAGCAGATGGTGTAGGGCCCGCCGGGGAAAGCTGCAATGGGCGTCCGTTCAACCAGTTTGTCCAAATGGTCCGGTGCCGCGCGGTGCCGGACCCTGATCAAGCCAACCAAGGACCTGCAACCATGAAGATGTACATCGGCGGCGAATGGATCGACGGGGACTCCACGATGGATGTCCTCAATCCCTATGACGGTTCGGTGGTGGACACCGTGCCGCGCGGCACGGCCGCGGACGTGGACGCGGCCTTGGCCTCGGCGGTGCGCGGGGCGGAGGTGATGCGCAGCCTGACCGGGTTCGAGCGCTACCAGATCCTGCATCGGGCTGCCGACCTGATTATGGAGAACCGGGAGGATCTGGCCCGCACAATCACGATGGAGGAAGGCAAGATCATTGCCGAGGCCCGCATCGAGGCGGAACGGGCGGCCGAAATCATCTATCTGTCGGCGGAGGAGGCCAAGCGGCTGTACGGCGAGGTTATTCCGGTCGACGGCGGGCCGGGTGTGACCGGCAAGTTCGGTTTTACGGTTCGGGTGCCCTGTGGCGTGGTGGCCTGTATTTCGCCGTTCAACTTCCCGCTGCACCTGGTCTGCCACAAGGTGGGCCCGGCCCTGGCGGCCGGCAACGCGGCCGTGCTCAAGCCGGCCTCGGACACGCCGCTCGTGGCCCTGAAGTTTACGGAACTGCTGCTGGAGGCCGGCGCTCCGCCGGAATCCATCCAGTGTGTGACCGGCAGTGGGGCCGTGATCGGCGATGTGCTGGTCTCCGATCCGCGCGTGCGCAAGATTTCCTTCACCGGCAGCCGGGACATCGGCGAGCGGATTTGCCATCAGGCCGGGATCAAGAAGGTGACCATGGAGCTCGGTTCCAACGCCCCGGTCGTCATCCTGCCGGATGCGGATCTGGACAAGGTCGCGGCGGCCCTGCCCACGACGGCCTACAGCAACGCGGGCCAGGTGTGCATCTCGGCTCAGCGCGTGCTGGTCAGCAACGACATCTACGGCGACGTGCTGGACGCCCTGATGCCGGCGGTCGAGGGCTTCACCACGGGCAATCCCCTTGACGAAAGCACCAAGCTGGGCCCCATGATTCGCCAAAGCGACGCGGAGCGGGTCAGCAGTTGGGTGTCGGAGGCTCAGAACAATGGTGCCACGCTGCTGACGGGTGGCGGCCTGGAAGGGCAGATGCACCAGGCCACCCTGCTCACGGATGTCAAGCCGGAGATGAAGATTTCCTGCGATGAGGTATTCGGTCCGGCCATGGGCATCACGAAGGTGGACACCGTCGACGAGGCGATTGCCATTGCCAACGACACAAACTACGGCCTGAGCGCCTCGATCTTCACCCAGGACCTGGACTCCGCCATGCAGTACATCCAGCAGGTGGAGTCGGGCAACATCCACGTCAACTGGGGCACCCAGTGGCGTGTCGATCTGATGCCGTACGGCGGCCTCAAGGACAGCGGTTACGGAAAGGAGGGTCCCAAGTACGCGGTCGAGGAAATGACCGAGACCAAGATGGTGGTGATCCACCAGTAGTCCGGGCAGCCGGGCGTGCCCGGCCTTCACCCTCGTGGGACCATGCGGCCGGACGGGATCCCGTCCGGCCGCTGTTTCAGGGAAGGAACGGCAGCCCGCGGTCGAGTGCCAAAGCCACAAACAGCAGGGCCAGGTACAGCATCGAGAACTTGTACATGGCCAAGGCGTCCGCCCGCGCCACTTCCCAGGACGGTGCCGTCCTCCGGTACAACTGCACCATCTTGACGATCAGCAGACTGTTCAACAGGACGGCCGCGCCCAGATAGAACCAGCCGGCTTCCTGCAGTGTGACGGGGGCACTGTTTCACTTTCGTTGAAAACCGTTCAGGCGGACATGAACGGCTCCTTTTGCACGGTCTTGGTGGTCGGCCGGCTTCAAGGGAAAGGAAGCCGTATATGTCCGTATAAGCCGCTTTCAACGAAAGTGAAACAGTGCCGTGACGGGGGCCAGAGTGCTCAGGACGGTCAGGACGGTGTAGAGTACCATCTGGTGTAGTGTGCGCTGTGTGCCGATGACGGCCGGGGCCATGGGCACGCCCACGGCCGCATACTGGTCGCTTACCAGGAAGGCTAGGGCCCAGAAGTGCACGGGGGTCCACATGAAGATCAGCAGGAACAGAATCCAGGCCATCCAAGGGAGGGAGTCGGTCACGGCCGCCCATCCCAGCAGGGGCAAGACCGCACCGGCGGCACCGCCGATCACGATGTTCTGCCAGGTGGCCCATTTCAGCCAGGCCGTGTAGACCAGCACATAGAAGAGCAGGCCGGCCCAGGCCAGCAGGGCCGTCAGCAGGTTGGTTGTCAGTAGCAGGACCACGAACGAGCCTGCGCTGAGCAGGCCTCCAAACACCGCCGCCTGTGGCACCGAGATGCTGCCGGTCACGAGTGGCCGGCGTTTCGTGCGTCGCATCCCGGCATCGATGTCCCGGTCCAAAATCATGTTGAAGACGCCGGCTCCGCCCGTGGACATATAACCGCCCACTAGAACTCCCAACAGGGCCCCTGGATTCGGCAGGCCGCCGGCAGCCACGAACATGGCGCCCACAGCCGTAAACAGCAGCAGGGACACCACCTTGGGTTTGGTCAGGGCGAGGTATTCGCGCCAGATGGCAGGCGTCGCGGACGGAAGCGAGGGACTCACGCGGAGACCGCCTCGCGGCTGCGCCAAGGCAAGCTACCGGGTGTGCGAACGGGACCCGGCGCGGTCAAGACAATCCAGGCCACCAGCGTCCAGAGGCAAAAGACCCCGACCGCCACGGCCAAGTGTGTCAACTGCAGCATGATCGGCCCCAGCAGCGACAGGTTGACGGTGCCGACGACCAGTTGCACGGTATAGGCCCACAAGAGTAGGCGGCGCCACGGCCCTGCTTCAGGGACGGGTCTGAGCCATCCGGTCACGGCATGGATTGCCCAAAGATAGATCCCGACTGCGATGGCCAGCAGCGGGTGGAGGATGCGCAGCCGGATGAGTGGATGGGACGCGGTGCTGAAGTCCTCGAACAAGCCGGCCTCCAGGGACTCGGGCGGAAACATGGTGTTGCCCATGGCCGCGATGCCGCCCGAGAACATGACCACCATCATGCCCAGGAGCCCCAATCCGACCAGCCACCCCAAGCCGGACCGACCGTACCAGTCCGGAGGCCAGGACCGATCGGCGTGGGCATGATGGACCGCCAGTGACAGCGAGCCCATGAGCCAAAGGGAGTTGAGGAGGTGGAAGGCGACAAGCAGGCCGCGCGCCACCGACACGTTGTCACCCGTCAGGCCAGACAACACCGTGGCAGCACCGATCAGGGCCTCGATGCCTAGGAACGTCGTGGAGGCGACCGTCCAGGCCAGCAGGCCGGGATTCACCTTCCGCAGCCGAAAGGCGCGGATGAGCAGCCAAACCCCCATCAGCAGGGCCACACCCGACAGGGCGCGGTGGGAAAACTCGATCCAGGTGGCAATTCCATAGTCCAGTGGCAGGAGTGCCCCTTGGCAACGCGGCCAGTCGCGTCCACAACCTGCTCCGGATCCCGTGGCCCTGACCACCGCGCCCTGCAGGATGACGACTCCGTTGACCACCAGGGTTGTCCAGGCGAGGGCCGCGGTCGTGATACCCCGGGGCCGACTCTCTTTGACCGGTGCGGACTGTCTGGACATAAAAACGTGCAGGGTTCTGCACCGAGGATTTCGCGGACGCAACATTATTGCCTACAGGCCCGGGCCGGGCCGCCGTTTTCGCACCGGGCGGCACCAGCCGCCCGGCGGATCTCGGTATCGAACAGTGCCTGGTCCTATCCGGGCTGGAGCAGCGCGTTCGAACTGCTGGTCTGCGGCGCTCGGATTCACACCCTGAGTGGCCGCGTTTCCATTGTGCTGCCGGCCGTTGCCACCCCGCTCCTGTCGGCCACTGATTCAGGCCGCCGGCCGGGTCCTGCACGACCCCTTCTGTCCCGGTCCAAGTTCAAGGGTCTGGCTCCGGACCTGCCCAGTTCCGATGAGGAGGCTCTGGGTTCCACGTCCCAGTCCGGCCTTCGGCTCGTTCATGGTTGGAAGGGATACGTGCCGTCCGGGCACCGTTGACCGCCGGTTCGCGGCAGCAACCGGTCAGGCTTCCGCCAGCCAAGCAGCGTCGAATCTGGCCAGGGTGAGAGTTTCATAGGGCCAATCCTGCCCCTTTTCGTAGAGACACAAGGCGTTGCCGTCGGCCGATATGACCAAGTCACTGTACGCGGCCGGCCCGGCATGGAGCAGTTTGGCCCGCGGCCAGGACAGTCCTTCATCCGTGCTGTGCCGGATGGTCATGCAGACCCTGTCTGTGGCGGATGCTGGATTGGCGAACAGCAGGCCATTGTTGACCTGGGGCCAGCGGACGATGCTCGCCTGGCAGACGGGTTCGACCAAGGCCTCGTCCCAGCGAAACTCCCCAAAGGTGGAACCCAGATCCCGGCTGACGGCGACGGCTCGTTGGCTGCGCTGCGCGTAGTTGCGGCAGTTGATCATCACGTCGCCGTTCAGCAGTTCCACCACCTCGCATTCGTTGGTGCCGTCCCTGACAATGCCGCCGATGTGCCAAGAGGCACCACCATCGTCGCTGTAGACGACATGGGAATGGTAGGGATCCCTGGTTCGGTCCAGATGAATGCCCACCATGTGATCGCAGGGCACCACCATGCGCCCGGACTGCAGCTGGATGCCGTGGCCCGGTCCGGTCGCGTACCAAGTCCAGTCGGGCTGCATAACCCGGTCGGTCATGTCAACCGGTTCGCTCCAGCTGGTTCCGTCGTCCAGGCTGTGGGTGAGCCAGACCGTGCGCTTGGCCTTGCCTTGGACGATCAGCCCTTCCCCGCCTTCGGCGGTGTTCTTGCAGAACCAGAGCCAGATGGTGCCGGTGGCACGGTCCTGGACCGGACACGGATTGCCGCAGGTCATGTCGGCTTCCTTAACCACGACCTGCAGGTCGGACCAGTTCGAGCCGTGGTCGTCGCTGCGGCGCAGGACCAGTTCGATGGTGCCCGCATCGCCGGGGCCGTGGATGCGGCCTTCGCCGAAGGCCAGCACGCGTCCACTGCTGGACGTCAGGAGCGCTGGAATGCGGAAAGTGTGGTACCCAAGGGTTCCACTTGCGAACAGTACTTGCTCGTCCAGCATGATGGCAGTGTCTCCGGTTTTCAGTGGTGTGGCGGGAGAAAGTCTGATGGGCAATTAGGGACTTGGCATGGTGGGATGCGGTCATTGGATGCACCGAGTACCCGCGTCCCGGCTCGTGGAACCGGGGCCGCGGCATGGTGAGAGGCGTTCCCATCGGGGACCTCAAGGCCCCGTGAACACGAGTAGGTTGGGCCAAGACCATATCTACTGGTTCCCAATTCTGCCACTGGTTCTGCAGTACTGATACCAATCCAGCATGATAAATCTACTGGATGTAGACGGGCCTGTCGCGACCCCTGTCAGGGGAGCCGCCGCCATGGCCCGTCCCGCCGTCATTCCCTGGGCGGAGGCCGACACGGCCGAAGCCCTGCATCAACGCTACCTGGCCGAAGCCGACGGCATCGTGCGCACGCGGCTGCATGCGCTGTGGCGGCTGCGCCAGCCGGAGGCCGGTTGGACGCCCACGACCGTGGCCGTGACCCTGGGGGTCCATCGGAGCACGGTCCAGCTGTGGCTGAAGTGGTACCGGGAAGGGGGTCTGGCCCCGATCTGCGCGCGGCGGAGGGGCGGGGTGGGCAAGCCCTCCTACCTGACGCCGGTGCAGCAGGAGGCGCTGGTGGCGGAGGCGGCCCGGGGGGGGTTTGCGACGGCACAGGCGGTGCGGGACTGGATCGAGGACCGGTTCGGGGTGGTCTACAGCGTGGGCAGCCTGTACACCTTGCTGCCGCGGCTGGGGATCCGGCGGAAGCGGCCGCGACCCCGCCACCCCAAGGCCGACCCCCAGGCCCGGGCGAGCTGGCAAAAAGGGGGCTCGGGGCGCGGCTGAAGGAAGTCGGCCTGCGGCTGGGTCAGGGGATGGTGTGGGGCGACGAGATGCGCGTGGGACTGATCGGCCCAGTGCGCCCAGTGTGGGCGCCGCGCGGGGTGGCGGTCTCCCAGGCCGTGCCGTGCGCGCGCCCGTACCTCTATGTGGCGGTGGCCCTCGACCCGCGCACAGGACGGCGGTGGTGGGCCTGGCAGAAGAACAGGAAGGGCGCGGAGAGGGCCCGCATCTGGGGGGCCTGGGCGCAGGACCCGGCCCTCGACGGCTGGGTCTGGGACGGGGCCGGGGGCCACAAGGGCCAGGAGGTGCAGGCCTTGGCCGCGCCCCGGGTGGGGCAGCCGCCCTACGCCCCGGAGCGGAACCCGGTCGAGCGCTTCTTCCGGGAGCGGCGCCGGGCCCTCGAGGGTCGGGTGTATCCGACCCTGCAGGCCCAGCAGGAGGCCCTGGAGCCCATTCTGAAGGCCTGGCAGACCGAGCCGGCGCGGGTCCGGCAACTGGGCGGCTGGGACTGGATCCAGGACACCCTGGAGGCCCTGCCCGCCGATACTCAAGCCGTATAATCATGCTGGATTGGTATGAGTGGAGTTCTCGCGGCACGGCCTGTTCCCATATTTGGGGGAGTGGCACCGTGTCAGTGACGGCCCTTGGCGGTCGGGTCAGAGGCGGTGTCGGATACCGATTACAGGTCATGCGTTTCCCGTGAACTTGGCTGGTTGGCCGGGCGGGAACATTGTGTAGTGCCATTGCCGGCGAAGCGGTCACCTGGAACTACCAAGACGGCGGCTGGCTCAACATGGCCGAAGTCAAACTCGGCATCCTGGCTCACTCTTGTCTCCATCGCCGTTTCGCGGACCGTGGCCGTCGAGACGGTGGCTTGGTGCCGGCGCCGCAACCGGGGATCCAAGCCCGTTCGCCGGTGCTTCACTACGGCCAATGCCTGCATCAAACGGCACCCTCTGTATCCATCATCCAACCCGTTCGTTGCATTCCGGACCTCCTGTCGTCTCCTTCATCTGGTCCCAGGATGCAAAGCAGGATCCAGCGGCACAAGCCAGGGGGCCGGCCGGAGCGTGGCCCGGGTCTGGGCCAGGTCGGTATTGCCGTCCACCAGCGGTTGGCACGGCCGCTGGTTCAGAGAGACACAGGAGTCCACGTAGACCGCGGTATGGTCGGAAGGAAAGGGGCCATGGTCGCGCAGGATATGGGCCGTTTGCAGGATGAGATGGGGCCGACCGGTCATGGTCTGGATCTGGCGTGAGGTGAGCCACGTGTCCAAGTCCGCGGCAACCTGTTCCCCGGACCGCCGATCCACGATCCAGAACAGGATTTCACCGTCCTTGTCCCGCAATTTCATGCGCCAGCTGTACTTGTGCCCCTCCTCGGTCCAGGCTACGGGGCCGGGATAGAGATGGTGGCGCAAGGGCATCAGGAACTGCCACAGCAGGAAACAGAACACGAGCCCGGCCACCGGCGCGGGGCAGACCGGACAGAGGGGGCGGTGGTGGGACTGGTTCCAGCGCAACCAGCGTCGGGGCCAGTCCGGAGCAAAGAAGATCGTGCTTAGGGCCAGGCTCATCACCGGGAAGATGCCGATACTGAACAGCAGTTTGTTCAGGCCATGAAAGGCCAGGGACCAGAGGATTCCGATGAAGCGGGTGCGGGGCCAGGACAGTAGGGGCACGGCCAGCAGATCGTAGAGCAGACCGCCCCAAGCCATGCCAATGGCAAACCAGGCCTGGGTGAAAAGAGGTCCCACCAGGACATAGTTGTCGCGCTTGGCTACCCAGTCCCGCAACGGCCAGCCCGCGAGCCAGTCGGTGTTCAGTTTGGCCAGGCCGCCATAGACATAGACACAGGCCACCTGGCAGCGGAGCAGGTACACACACCATCGGGGTACCGTGGCGTGTCGGGGACAGAGGCCCCAGTGGGCATCCAAGGAAAGATTCCAGTGGGCCGGCAGTAGGACCAGCAGCAACAGGATCAGCCATAGCAGGTAATGGTGGTTAAGGTACTGGGCCTGGTCCCAGAGAAAGAGCAGGCCGAAGCCCAGGCAGGCCAGCGGAGCCGTCAGGCGGTAGAGGCAGCCGGCCGCCACGGCCAGTCCGCACAGCCCCACCACCAGCGCGTGCATGTAAATCCACGGTTCCGGCCAGGGCTCGACGAAAGTCCAGGGCCAGTAGGTGAAGTGATGGAGGGGCCGCACGTAATCGTCCCACAGGTCGTTTCCCTGGAAGTGACGCGTGATCTCCCAAGCCAGGATCAGACCCGCCAGGATGCGTATCACCACCAGAGAGGCAATGTCGCAGGGCTGGGTCAGGGTTGCCTGACTCCAGCGCCACCAGTGTGGAAAGTGCCGGACCACTGTCGGCTTGTTTGCGGGAGGGGTCACCGCCACGCCGCCGGTCATGGCAGGCTCTGACTGATGGAGTTACGCGGGAGCCGGCCGGACAGGCCCCGGACCATATGGCCCCGTGCTAGTCGTCATCGTCGTCACTGCCGCTACCATCATCGTCATCGTCGTCATCGTCACTGTCGCTGTCCTCATCGTCATCCTCATCGTCACTGTCGTAGTACGTGTCGTCGGTGTCGTAGAAATCATCATCGTCATCATAGACAGTGACCTGTACCGATGGCGGTACGGAAGTGGGGGCCTGATAGAGGCCGGGAGCTGGCTGCGGCACGGGACTTGGCGCGACCGCCTCGGCACAATCTGAAGGGATCCACAGGTGATTGCCCTCATGGATGCGATTGGGGTTGGCCAGGCGATTGGCCTCGACCAGAGTCAGGACGCGGCAGCCATACTGGAACGCAATTTGGCTTAGGGTGTTGCCCCTGGTCACCTCATGCCAGGTTCCATTCTCGGCAACTGGCGCGGGACTGGCTGGATGCACAGGGGCCGGAGGACTGACCGGACTGATCGGAATGCAAAGCGGAGAGCCGACGATTAGGCCTTGTCCCAACTGGCGGTTGTTGACGATGGCCAGCACCTGGGCGTCAACCCCGAAGGCCTGTGCCAAGCTGTTCCAGGAGTCCCCCGCTCGTGTAGTGTAGGACTGGGGACACTGGGCCGCCACGGTACCGGCCGCAGGCGGGGGTTCCTCAACGGCTGGAATCTGAATACTCTGTCCCACATGAATAACATTGGCGTCGCGGATGGCTGGATTCAGGTGCAGAAGCTCCTCCAACGTGAGGCCCTGGGCCGCGGCAATCTGCGACAGGGTATCCCCGACACGAACGATATAGGTATTGTGGTCGGAGGCCAGCACCTCTGCTTGAGACAGGAGGGACAGACCTACAATGCCGAGGACCGCCAGGAGAAGCAAAGCGGTATGGAACTTGTGCACATGAACCTCCTCAGCCGGGCATTAGGACTCCCAACTCGGAAATGGCAAAAGAGGGCGTTATTCTATCTCAGTCCCGTGGGTTGTAAACAGACTCTGCAAAACCGCTCCCAGGGACCAAGTGATATGACTTGGACATAATATATATCGGTGCCACTACTCAATGGTATGAACAGTTTTGGAGAT
>JAAXGZ010000063.1 GCA_012271135.1 Caldilineales bacterium
TGCAGAAGACGGGTTGGGGCAAGAGCAATGTCTATTTCATAGCTGCAAAGTTGCTGCGTGAGCAAGGATCGGGACCAGCCCTGCTGATTTCGCCTTTGCTGGCGTTGATGCGCAACCAGATCGAAACCGCCCATCACATGGGCGTGCAGGCAGAAACCATCAATTCAGGCAATAAGGAAGAATGGGATGAAGTTGTCCGCAGGATGATGTGCGATGAGGTGGACATCCTGCTTATCTCACCCGAACGTCTGGCCAATGAAGACTTTCGGGAGCGGGTCCTCAAGCCCATTGCCGGGCGCATCGTACTGCTGGTGGTGGATGAGGCGCATTGCATTTCAGATTGGGGACACGACTTTCGCCCCGACTACCGCCGTATTGAACGACTCATACGGCTGTTTCCACCCAATCTGCGGCTCCTGGCTACCACAGCGACAGCCAACAAGCGCGTCATGACGGACTTGCAGAATACTTTGGGATCCAATCTGCGCGTGCTGCATGGCGATCTGAATCGTCCCAGTCTGACATTACAGACGATTTGGATGCCCAAGTCTGCCCAGAGAATGGCATGGCTCGCGGAACGGCTCCCTCAAATGCCGGGCAGTGGCATCATCTACACATTGACCGTACGGGACGCCCATCAACTAGCGGCATGGTTGAACAGCCGGCACCTGAACGTATCTGCCTACACAAGCAAGTTGGACAATGCAGAGCGGCAGCGTCTGGAAGATGCACTGTTATCCAATCAGGTCAAAGCCCTGGTGGCCACCGTAGCCTTGGGGATGGGCTATGACAAGCCCGACCTGAGTTTCGTCATCCACTATCAGACCCCTGGGTCTGTTGTGTCGTATTACCAGCAGGTAGGGCGGGCGGGCCGTGATGGCAATCCTGCCTACGGCATTCTACTCAGTGGCCGGGAAGAGATGGACATTACGGATTTCTTCATCAACCGAGCTTTTCCGTCTCGGGATGAAGCGCGCCAAGTCATTGAGGCGCTGGAAAGGGAACAGGAGGGTTTGTCCATGTACGGACTGGCCCGCGAGGTCAATATGAACAACAAGCGCCTACAGCAGACGACCAAGCTCCTGGCCCTTGAATCACCAGCCCCCATTTTGAAGCAGGGATCCAACTGGCAACTGACACCTACACCACTTCCCGAATCTTTCTGGCAACGGATCGAGCGTTTGACGGAGTTGCGCAAGGCAGAACAACAACAAATGCAAGAATACGTGTCCTTGTCCAGTGGTCATATGGAATTCCTGATTGCCGCTCTCGACGGCGATCCGCCGACAACCACGCCACCTCGACTACCGCCTGTCAGTGTCGAAGCAAACTCTCGCCTGGTACAGGAAGCAGAACAGTTTCTGCGCAAAGGGGGAGTGGACATACAGCCCCGCAAGCAATGGCCCCCCTCAATGGGACATCCCCTGTTTAAGGGGACCATACGTGAAGAATTGCGCGCCAATCCCGGGAAAGTCCTTTGCCGTTGGGGCGATGGCGGATGGGGATCTCCAGTCGAGCATGGCAAGTATCAGGCAAGACGGTTCTCTGACGAGCTTGTGCGGGCCTGCGCTCAACTGGTAGGGGATTGGGCACCTTCGCCCATTCCCGAGTGGGTTGCCTGTATCCCGTCCCGGCGACACCCTGAACTGGTTCCGGACTTTGCCCGCCGTCTAGCCGCATCCCTGGATCTGCCCTTTGTGTTGGCACTGCTCAAGACACAGGATCATCCGCCCCAAAAGACTATGGCCAATTCTGCACACCAGTGTCGCAACTTGATTGACACAATGCAGGTTGTTCCGGAGAATGTCCGCGAGGGACCGGTCCTGCTGGTGGATGACATTGTGGATTCGCGCTGGACACTCACCATGGCTGCCTGGCTTTTGCGCCGGGCAGGCAGCGGGGAAATCTGGCCCATGGCACTGGCTGTTGCAGGGGGATGAGACGCAATGGTGGACATATCCCCTACCACGCAAGCCATTCTGATGCTGGTGGCACCCCTGTTGGGGGGTGGCAGAACGGAAGCAGGCCTCCTCCTCACCCCGAAGGAATACACGCACTTGGCCCAAGCCCTCCAGCGACTGGGCTCTCGCCCCAGTGATCTGCTGGGAATCCAGGCCACGGGACTCCTGGATACCTTGGCCAGCGATTTTGACCGGGAGCGGCTTGGCAACCTGCTGGCAAGGGGGATGCAGGTGTCACTCGCTTTGGAACAATGGCAGCAACTTTCGATCCAGGTCATCAGCCGTGCCGATTCCCTTTATCCCCGGCGCCTCAAGAAGTCATTGGGGTACAGATCGCCCTCCCTACTCTACTTTTGCGGCAATCCAGCACTTCTGAACGGGGGGGGACTAGCAGTAGTGGGCTCGCGCCAAGTGGACACGAATCTGATTGAGTACACCCGTGAACTGGGAGCGTTGGCTGCCACCGCCGGATGCACGATTGTGTCCGGCGGGGCCAAGGGCATCGACCAGGCCAGCATGCAGGGCGCGGCCACGGCAGGTGGCAAGGTCGTAGGGGTATTGGCCCACGATCTGGCAAGGGCCGTGATGCAGCGGGACAACAGGAATGCGCTCATGAACCACGAGTTGCTGCTGTGCTCTCCCTTCGATCCGACAGCCGGATTCAAGGTTTGGCAGGCCATGGATCGCAACAAACTGATCTACGCCTTGGCCGATGTCGCTCTGGTGGTGCAGTCTGATGTAGGCAAAGGAGGAACGTGGAGCGGCGCCAGAGAGCAAATCCAGAAATTCCGCTGTGTGCCGGTGTATACGCGGACAGCGGGGCCGCATTCTCCCGGTTTGGCAGCACTTCGCGATCTCGGTGCCGGCAGTTGGCCTGAACCCCATGATGTGGAGACATTCAGAGCTGTTATGGACTCCGCTGCCGGGCGAGACAGTCTAGGCAAGGTTCCGATCCACACACCCAAATCCCGTGATGGTGCAGTGCAAACCCAGCCTGATACCGCATCCCCCTGGGCTGACGAGTTACAGGGCAAAGTGGAAGATCTACTGTTGCGTTTGCTGGTGCATGAACCTGCGTCGGCCCAGGCCATAGCTGATTGTCTGGATGCTCGACCACGCCAAGTTCAATCATGGCTGAAGCAGTTGGTTGAAAGGGGGAAACTGACAAAGAGAACAGATCCTGTACGATATCAGGTCACATCCGGCACCCGTGAAGCCGAGAGTTCCCCCATCGCCGTGACCAAGGGCAGGGATAGGCCAAACGGGGCATCCCCAAGCCAATTCCCCAAGCCGGATGCACACATGCCCAACATCACGCCCACCTTCCATAAGTTGGACACCGCCTTGTGGGCCGATGAATTGAGGTGCAAGGCAGAGGGTTTGCTCTTGAGATTGTTTGCACGTGAAGCCTTGACGGTGAAAGCCGTCGCCGAGACATTGCAGGTGAGTCAAATTCAGGCCAAACAATGGCTTGAACCATTAGTGGCAGCAGGTAAACTGACCAAGACTTCTCGTTCCTTGTATTATCAGCGGAATACATCAAAACAGCAGACAGGTTTGCTGTAGGGGCAAGGCCATCGCATTCCAATGTGGGTTGTGCCACATGTGCAGAACCCACAGCCACCGCCGAGCTTGTAGGAAGGCCATCTGACTGTCCGGGCACCCCTGCATGCATCCGATCCATGCCTCTTGATCTGTCGACAATCATGAATCGGGAGGATCCCGAATAACTCGATTTCACTTCACTCGATGGTTACGGTTCGTGGTCCTCGCCGTCGGACTAATGGGCCTGCTGGCAGGATGTTCTCTTGCATCCAGGTTCGAATTCGAAAGCCACGCGGGCCACGACCACAGCCACGAAGGGGACGGAGCGCACACGCACGAATCCGACGTTCATGTGGGCGATGTCAATGCCACACCGGCCGTTGCTGTCGGAGGGGCCGACGCCGTTCGTACTCATGGAGACGGCCTCAGATGACTACAACGCCACTACCGGTACTGCGCAAATGGCCGTGCACGACCACGGCATCACCGTCACCCTGAGGCTGTCCGACCTGCTCCCGAACACCGACTACATATCGCATGTCCACACGGAACCATGTTCAACTGGCGGTGGAGCCCACTACCGGTTCGACCCGGAGGCGGCCGAGTTGCCGCCCAACGAAATCCACATCGATGGTTCCGGCTTCATGACAGCCGAGAATCCCAACCGGGTGGACGAGACTGCCCGCTCTGTGGTTGTACACACCCCGGACCACGTTCAGCTCCTTTGCGCGGATTTGCAGTAGACCGTCCGGACAGGTACCGGCAACTCCAATCCACCCGTGCAGATGGCGGTCCGCGACCGCACGGGTGGCCCGCATGCTCGTTTGAATGATCATCCGATCCCGCGTCGCCGATCTTCCTCACAGCAGCCAGAGCAGGGGTTCGATTTGGCAGAATGGCCGGCATGCACAAACAGCCGCCCAACATCCTTTTCATCCTGATCGACGACCTGGGGGCCGTGGATCTGGCCTCCTTTGGCAGCACCTTCTATGCAACCCCCAACCTGGATCGACTGGCGGAAAGGGGCCTCGTTTTCACCGACGCCTACGCCAGCTGCCCGGTCTGCTCGCCAACCCGTGGGAGTCTGTTGACGGGCCGCTATCCGGCCCGCATCGGCTTAACCGACTGGATTGACTTCGGAGGCCGCATCCAACCGGCGCGTGGCCGGCTGGTGGACGTACCCTACATCCGGGAACTGCCGCGGACGGAGGTGACTTCCGCCTCGCTGCTGCGAGGCCGGGGCTACAGCACTTGGCATGTCGGCAAGTGGCATCTGGGCTTTGAGGAAACCTACCCGGAACAACACGGCTTCGATGTCAACATCGGCGGCGGATACTTGGGAGCGCCGGGGCCCGGGGGCTACTTCAGCCCTTTCGACATTCCGAACCTACCGTCCGGTTCACCCGGCCGGTACCTGCCGGAAGTCCTGACGGACGGGGCCATCAACCTGATCCGCAACCGGGGCGACAATCCCTTCTTCCTGAACATGTGTTTCTATCTGGTGCACACCCCCATCGAGGCCCCGGCCGACCGGGTGGCAAAGTGGGAGGCAAGGGTCCGCGAACGGGGCCTCGACCGGCAGACCGCGTTGGTGGAGGGGGAGTTCTTCCCCACGGAACACAAGCGACACCTGCGCGTGACGCGCCGCGTCCTGCAGTCCGATCCCGTCTACGCGGCGATGGTGGAGAGCATGGATGAGAACGTGGGCCGGCTGCTGGACACGCTGGAGGAGGAAGGCATCGCGGACGACACCCTGGTGGTGTTCACCTCGGACAACGGGGGGCTGTCCACCTCGGAAAGTTCGCCGACCTGCAACAGCCCCTACGCCGAAGGCAAGGGCTGGATGTACGAAGGGGGCACCCGCGTCCCAATGATCGCCGCCTGGCCGGGCCGCATTCCCGCCGGCAGCCGCACCGCGGAGCCCGTTTGCAGCATCGACCTGTTCCCCACTTGGCTGACCCAGGCCGGCATCCCCGTGCCGGACCGCCTTCTGATCGACGGCCAGGACCTGTCTCCGGTTCTGTTCGAAGGAGCCGCCCTAGAGAGGAACGCTCTCTTCTGGCACTACCCCCACTATGGCAACCAGGGAGGCACGCCCGGGTCCTCAATCCGCAGCGGGGACTGGAAGCTGATTGAGTTCTACGAGGACGGCCGGCTGGAGCTGTACAACTTAGCGGAGGACGTCGGGGAAGACAACAACCTGGCGAATGCGGAGCCGGAACGCGCCCGGGCCCTGCACCAACGCCTCAAGGAATGGCGCGAGAGCGTGGCGGCCCGAATCCCAACCCCCAACCCGGACTGGCAGGAATAGCCGATGGCCGGTTAGCCGCGGCCAGCGACGGAGCGCATCGCCTGCCGGCGACGGCCACAGCAGGCCTTGTACTTGCGTCCACTGCCGCACGGACACGGCGCATTGCGGTTGACGCGGGCCTGCGGTTGGACCAGCCTGGACTGATCGCGCTGCCGGTAGAGGCTCATGATCTCGGCCGGCGCCCGACGGGCGGCCAGCAGGCGAGCCATCGTCTCCATCGGTTCCCGGACATGGTTGAAGAAGGCCCGGTAGCCGGCACAGAGATAGTTGAGCCCGGCCTCGCCGTCCGGGGTTTCGATGAAGCGGTTCTTGGGACAGCCGCCGTTGCAGACGAAACGCACCTCGCAGTCCAGGCAGTACTGGGGCAGGGTGTCGCGCTTGGCATCGCCGAACTGGTTCTGGGTTTCGGAACCGGCCATCTCCAGGAGCGAGTGCTGCGCCATGTTGCCCAGTAGGTAGTCCGGCTCCACATAGTGGTCGCAGGAGTACAGGTCGCCATTGTGCTCCATGGCCAGCGCCGTGCCGCAACTCTCCTCGAAGATGCAGAGTCCGGGACGGTTGCCGGTCCAGGCGGCGAGTGCCACGTCGAAGATCTGGACGAACACCCGACCCACGTCGCGGCGCACCCACTCCTCAAAGATGGCAATCAGGAAGTCGCCGTACTGCCGGTCGGTGACACTGCGGTCCGTGACCCGGTTGCCTTCCTGGTAGCCGGTCTCGTTGTCCCGCTCCACGATCGGAATGAACTGCATGAAATTCGTCCCGACCTCGTCCCTTAGGTAGCGATACACCTCCAGCGGATGATGATCATTGCCGGCGTGCACGGTGCACAGGATGTTGAACTCGACGCCGTGCTCCCTGAATAGACGGGCGGCCCGCATTACCCGGGCGTGAGTGGGCGCTCCGCCCTTGTCAACGCGGTACTTGTCGTGCAGCTCCGGCGGCCCATCCATGCTGAGGCCCACCAGGAAGTTGTTGGCTGCGAAGAACTCGCACCATTCGTCGTCCAGGAGCGTGCCGTTGGTCTGCAGGGCATTCTGGATGCGCATGCCCGGACGCTTGTACTTCTGCTGCAGGGCCACAGCCTCTCGGAACCAGTCGAGCCCCATCAGGGTCGGCTCACCGCCCTGCCAGGCAAAGGTGACCTCCGGGACCTTCTGGGCCTCGATGTACTGACGGGTGTACTCCTCCAGCAGGTCCAGCGGCATGCGGAAGTCCGAACCGGGGTAGAGATCCTCCTTGGACAGGAAGTAGCAGTAGGTGCAGTCCAGGTTGCAGATCGCGCCGCTGGGCTTGAGCATGATGTGGAAGGAGTTGGGCGTCCTTCCCGGCGTCAGGGCCGGTGTGCCGGCCAGCGGTATCTCAAGCATGTCTTCCGTCCCTGGTCCCGACTCCCCGTGAGCTACCAGGTTATGTCCACCCGGCGGCCGGTCTCGGAGCTTTCCACTGCTCCCAGCATCATGGCTAAGCTGCGAATGTTGTCCGTGCAGACTGTCTGCGGCTTGGTGCCGGCCGCGAGGCAGGTGAGGAACTCGTTGATGACCCCGCCGTGCACTGTGTATTGCAGCTCCGGCGACGGAGGCACTTCCATCGCCTCCACCTCGCGGAAGAAGCCCTCGGTACCGGTCACCAGCTCGCCGCGGATCTCCTCCTCGCCGTCCCAGACCACACTGCCGCCGGTGCCGATGGACCGCCAGTCGCAGTTCCAGGAGTTGTTCATGCCTTCGGCGCACCAACTGCCGTTGTAGCTGAACACCACGTCGTCCGTCATTTCGAAGATGCAGAAGGCCGCGGCGCCATGTTGGTACCAGGACCCGGCCGGATTCCATTCGTGGCAGTAGACGGAGACGGGATCCTTGCCGGTGATGAAGCGCGCCTGGTCGAAGGAGTGAATGGCCATATCGATGAGCAGAACATGGTCCATTTCGACCCGAAAGCCCCCGAAGCGGGGTCCCAGGAAGAAGTTGGCCGCGACCGTGGAGAGCTTGCCCAGGGCCGGTGCCTGCACCATATCACGGTACTGGATGATCGAATTCATGTAGCGCCGGTTCTGGATGACCGCGTAGGTGCGGTCGTGCTCGGCGGCGGCCGCCACCATGCGCTGCGCCTCCGCCATCGTCGGTGCCAGCGGCTTTTCGCCCAGAACGTGGCAGCCCAGCTCCAAGGCGGTCAGGGTCACGGTCGGATGGGCCGCGGGCACGGTGCAGTCGAAGACGACCCGGGCGCCGGTGTCCTTGATCATATGTGCCTGGTCGGTGCCGACAGGCACATCGCTGAGAGCGAACTCCTGCCGCCGAGCCTCGGCCAGTTCGGGCACGAGGTCGACCATGCCCACGATTTCGACATCGGTGCGGTCCTGCAAGGCATTCAGC
>JAAXGZ010000056.1 GCA_012271135.1 Caldilineales bacterium
GCCACCAGCTCGCGGAAGGTCTGCGGGCGCTGGCGGGAGGTCACGTCGGGCGGCAGGGGCGAGGCGCTGCCCCGGCAGGCCTTGCACTGCCAGCGTTGCACCGACAGCCGGCCGAGCACAACCAGGTGGCGGGGATAGGTGCCGTTGCGGCGCCAGGCGCAGGCCCCGCAATGGGGGCAGGCGCCCAGATCGTCGGGCAACGCCCGTTGGCGTTCGGGATGGGCAGGGGCTAGGATAAAGTCCATGACGAGGGGCCCTGTTGGTTTTGGTCAGACGAAACCAAGTGTAGGGGCCCCTCGTCCCTTGCCAAGCCTCCAACCAATATCAACGAGATTGAAACAGTGCCCTAGTGGGCCGTCAGGCTCACCTCCTCAACATAGCTGGTATAGTCGTGTCCGCTGGCATGAATACGGACATAGGTAATCGTCTCAGGTGGATTTAGGGCCAGCAAGTTGAAAAGATCCGGGGATTCATAGGCAAACCAAGTACTTTGTGGAATTTGTTCCCCGTTCTCAATCCAATACCCGGCGATCGGCTCACGGTAGTAGAAGCCGTGACCCCAAGCCCGGTCCTGCCCATAGATATCCGTGTAGCCAATCTCGACGCGCATCGGAAATTCGGAACTCAGCACGCCGGCGCCTGGCAGGGACTGGTAATCGATGCGCACCGTAAGGCGGAGGTACAGACTTTCATGTAGACTGACATTCCGATCAACGGCTTGGCGCAACTCGAACTGGTTGTGGGCATTGTCGCCGACGGCACGGTGAAAGCGGATCACCCAGCGGCCGTCCTCCTGCACACGCTCCATGGTCGGAGGCGGGATGTCGCTGGCCGCCACCACGACATGGGACCAGTTCTCGTCGACCGGCCCCTCAAAGCGCCCATCGGTCAGGATTTCGGAGCCAATGTCCGGAACCGGCTCCGAAATGCGGTTGTGTTCGAAACTTAGCCGCTGGCCTTCCCCCAACCGGAAGGCCGCTCCATTCCGGTTGTGGCCCGCCACCTCCCCGTTGATGGCAACCACCTCCGTCTGCCGGTTTCCCACCGACAGACGAAACACGCCTTCGTGCAGTTGGACCGCCCCGTGCGGCGTCTTGACCTGCATCCGAATCGACTGGCCTTCCGGCATCAGCGTTACAACCCGGATCTGGCCCTTGGGCAGAACCAGATCCACCAGATGGTCGGCACCGTTGTCCGGAAACAGCGGACGTTCGACCTTGAGGATGTCGAGGATGGTATCCGATGAAATCTGAACCGAATTGAGCATGCCACCCGTGCTCCGGGAACGAAACAGTCCCAACACCCCCTGGGTTGCCTCCCGCTGAGTCACCAGGCGGCTGCCGCGGTTGATATTGGAGACCGGGGAGGTTACCGCGACGGCATCGGCACGCCCGCCGTTGTGCAGGTACACCGTGCCAATCGTGGACTGCAGCAACAGTTCACCCCGCATGGTGGCGTTGCGGTAGGTGAACACGGACACGACCGTGATCAAGACAGCCAGGAGGCAGAAACAGGCAAAGGAGACCAAAATCACGGTCCATGCAAAGCGGACGGGATCCGCCCGCCGGCCGGCCCACTGCACTTCGCTGTCCGCGGTATGGGCGGAGAGCATTGGAGGATGCCGGTCCAGCCGGCGCCGCGCGGCATCTCCCCGAGTCCGATCGGCGGAAACGGGCATCAGGCCGAACTCTCCTCCGTGGAATGGGCTCCCAACGGGGCAGTGACTTCGGACCTCAACTGAAGATGCTCCCGGACGGATCGGTGTCCGTTTCCAAGCGTTCCAGGGCCATCTCCACCGCCAGTCGCTGTTCCTCATCTGTCGTTTCGCCGGCGTAGACCAGGGCACGCCACGCGACGGCACCACCCAGCTCGCCCAAAGCCGCAATGGCGCCGAGACGAAGCTGGGCTTCTTCCTCGAATTCCACCACGTTCAGGCAAATGTCCAGGAACCCTTGCAGTCCTAGACGTCCGGCCGCGCGCAGGGCTGCGGCCCGGACATCGAGATCCGGGTCCTCACGCCAAATGCCGAGAACCACCGATTCCCAACTGCGGTCGGTGCTGTTGGCAACGCCGGCCAACGCGGCCTCCCGCCGCACTTCCCATTCCGACAGCAGGTTGGCGGCCAGGGTTTCGCGTACTTCCTCCAAGCCGCAATAACCCAAATTGGCGAGAGTCACCGCGACCAGATCGGGTGCATCCTCCGCCGACCAGCCAATCAACCTCGCGGCCGCGGTGGTCTGCATCCATTCAGGCCACGATTTCAATTCACCGGCCAGCAGAAACCGGCCCAAGGTTTCGGCTGCGGCAAGGCGGACCCAGTCGTCGGTTTCGACCTCGGCCTGGGCCAGCAGCGCCTCCAGACTGGCAAGATCGGGCTCCAGCCCCAGACCGTCCATGGCCGCGGTTCGGACTTGGGGATCTGCGTCGCCCACCAGGAACCTGAACAAGGCCCCGCCGCGGAACGCCGGATTGTCCTGCGCCAACTCGCGACAGGCAACGGCCACCCTGAGGCGCCGCGCCTGGGGAACCAGGCTCCAAAACGATGCGAACTCGGCCTGCTCGTCCACCCGCAAGTCGTCGAGGCAGTGCAGTTCCTCCCACGTCGGGTACTCCAGTTCGGTCACCAGGGCGTACATGAGTTCCTGGACTGTGTAAATGGAGCCTGCCATGGGTTCATCGCCGGCGCAGCCGGACAGACATTAGGAATTCAACAGGATCAGCAGCACTGCCGCCGCTCCCAGCAAGGGTATCAGCCACGGCAACTGCAACGGGCGGGGACGAATCTCGGTTCCACAGCTGGCACACACGACCAGTGCGGTCGACTGGATGTGCCTACATCCCGGACATCGAACTCGACGCGTCACAAACCTCAGGGGAGTGCCACACACCCGGCACTTGACCGCCGACGCAAAGTTGCCGGCCCCGCACCAGCCACAAGGGTGGCTTCGTTGCACCGGATAGCGGCCCGCCGCATTCCCGGCAGCGGGCCGGATCCGGCCGGTCCGCGTCGCGATGCTTCCCGTGTTCCGTCCGTAGACGACGGATTCAGTTTCCGAGGAGTCCATACCAGTCAATAGGTTGCTGCGGATCCGTCACGTCCTGAACCGTCAGGGCCACCATCAGGACCAGAAGCAGCGCCATGCCCACAAAGTGGACAACCCGAGCCCGTTCGGGATGCACCGGCCTGCGCCGAACCACTTCGATCACGACGAACAGCAGGCGGCCGCCGTCCAGTGCCGGAAGCGGCAATAGATTGACCACGGCCAAGGCGGCGCTCAAGGCACCTGTCAACCTTAGGACCGGCAGCCAGAGCCCGGTCCGCGTTGTGGCTTCAATCGCATCCCCCACCATGGAGGCAATACCGACCGGACCGACTAGGCTGCCGGCTACATCGGATTCCCGGTCCCGGATCATTTCGGCAGGGAGTCGCAGGGTGGCCCACACATACCCGAGCGTGTCCGTCAACCCCAGGAGGGCCGCCCGTACCGACCTGACGTAGCCAATCCGCGATGTCGTCGATACCGTTATCCCCAAGGGGCCTTGACCCTCGGGAGGGTCCACCCGCGGCGTGATGCGTGCGGACACCCATTCGGTTCCGCCGCGCAGAACCTCGATCGACACTTCGCGCCCCGCATGTGCCTGGGTCCGTTCAATCAGAGAGTTGCCGAATAGAGAAACCGGCTCCGCCGCCAGCGAATAGATGCGGTCGCCGACTTCCAATCCGGATCCCTCGGCGGGACTCGCGTCCTCCACCGCCGTAATCATCGTGCTGAGCACCGGTCGGTATCGGGATCCGTCCAAGAGATCCTTGAGGCCGATGTCCCCGGTCAGAGGCAGCTGCTTCAGCGCTCCGTTGTTCATCACAGTCACTTGACCGGTCGCCTCCATCGAACCAACCGGAGCACTGCGCAAGCCGTTGATGCCCACCCACTCGGTCAACATCGGCACACTGGCCGCCGTCCCGTCCACGATGAGCACAATGTCGCCTTCCTCCAGGGACAGCGTCTCCGCAACGGAACCCCGGCCGATTTCCGTCAGCTCCGGCAGGCCGGCGGACACTGGAACACCGGCCCGGTAGGTCACAGCAAAGCAGACGATCGCGATCACAAGATTCATGCCGACGCCTGCCAGCAGAATGAAGGCCCGATTCAGGGGTGAGGCGGCGTCGAAGGCATCCGGGGAACAATCGCCGTCATCAGTGCCCTTGAGGCGTGCAAAACCGCCGTAGGGAATCCAGTTGAGGGTAAAGTCCGTACCCTGAAAGCGGAACAGTTTGGCCAGGCGGGGAGGGTAGCCCATGCCGAACTCCTCCACCTTGACCCCTGCCAGCCGGGCAGCCAGGTAGTGGCCCAGCTCGTGAACAAAAATCAGAAAGCCAAGAATGGCAAAGAAGCCAACGAGCCGCAAAAACATGGCCCTGATCCACAGTCAAGCCTAAGGCGGGAGCGCTTGATCAGTTCCCCTCAATCAGGAGCCCGATCATCCAAATTATAGCGACGGGAAACCCCGGCGGGCAGCGGGTTTGGCCCGCCAGTCATGCAACTACCGAGGTTGGTCCGGTCCCACCACTCGCGTTCCCACCGGCAGGCCCGGATCCGTCAGGACAGCCTGTACCGCACCCAACGGACGTCCATCGAAGATGTGCACGTACGCTTCCGGACATATCTCAACCATCTCCAGGCACAGCTGCAGCTTGGTACGCATGCCGCCTGTTACATCCACGCCCCTGCTTGCACCCGGGACAAGGGGAAGGCCTCCGCTCCGAGCCGGTTGTAGTCGGGGAATGGGTTGGGCTCCCCGCCATTGTTCCGCCGGACCGGACATGATCCCCGGCACCTCGCCGGCCAACAGAATCCGGTCGGGCCGGAGACTTGGCGCCAGAAAGCGGAAAATCTCCTCTGTGCTGGCTATGCACACGCGCTGTTCAAGGTCGAGCATCACGTCGCCGTGGACCACTGGCACCAGGTCGCTGGCCAACGCACGCGCCAACACGTCGGCGGAGCCGCCGTGCACCCGGCGCCCTTGGGTCATCCAGGCACTGCCCGGCTGACAGCTCCAAGCCTTGACGCCAGCCTTGATAAGGCAACCGGTCACGTGACGAACCAGTCGCGCCGCGCTGTCGGCCGTGATGGCCGCCCCCATCCATGCATCGGGATGAACCACCCCTTGGGCCAGTTCGTACTGGAATGCCGGGAAGTGGCCAAAGCTACCCGAACCAATTCCCAGAACCAATTGCAATTCCGGCCTTTCGTCCAGGACCGTCGCGATCTGTGCGCAGATCGACTCCATCCGGTTGGCCCGCAGGACCTCCCGCGCGGTCTTGTCCGTCAACAGGGAGCCGCCCAGCTTCAGGAAGACTGTTTCGCCGCATGCAGTCATGCATCACCGGCCATGCACTGTCAGAAGAGCCTGTACAAGAACCTGATCCTGGTCGGGACGGACAGTGCGCAGATCAAGCACCAGTTGTCCTTGCCGAATGACGGTCACCACCGGCGGCTCCCCGGCTCTCAGGGACGCGGACCACAGATCGGGGCGATCAACGCCTACGGCAATCCCAGCTCCGGGAATGGGAGTACCGGGCATGCTACCGCCACCGGCAGCCCCGTCCAGATCCACTGTGGCCGCCGGCACCCCATGGTCCGACAGCGTGCGGCACAGGGCCGCGGCCCTTGTTTTGAGTTCGGCCGCGGACTTGGACGCCATGGACAACACTGGAATCGCCGCGGTGGCCTCACCCCGAACATACGGCTCCAAGGTGGCGCCCAACGCAGCCAGAATCAGCTTGTCGACCCGGAGCGCACGCAGAAGGGGATGGCGCAGCAAAGGGGCTACGGCGTCGGCGGAACCCACAATCGCTCCGGCCTGGGGACCGCCCAGCAACTTGTCGCCGCTGAAGGCGACCAGATCCGCCCCGGCCGCCACGCTGCCGGCCACTGTGTGCTCCGCCTCCAGGCATCCGCCGACCGGCATCAGGAGGCCACTGCCCAAATCATGGACCACCAAGGGTCTTGCGGCGCCCCGTACGGTGTCCCGTACGGCATTGACCACGTCGGCAAGTTCCGGTTGCACCGTATATCCGACTTGATGGAAGTTGCTGGCGTGGACCACCAACACCGCGGCGGTTCGGTCACTGAGGGCCTCCAGGTAGTCGGACACATAGGTGCGGTTGGTTGTACCCACTTCCCGCAGGTGTGCCCCGCTCTGCTCCAAGATGTCGGGGATACGGAACCCACCGCCGACTTCCACCATCTGACCGCGGCTGATCACCACTTCGCGGCCTTTGCAATACACTGCCAGAATCAACATCAAGGCCGCAGCATTGTTGTTAACCACCACGGCATCTTCGGCGCCTGTCAGGTAGGCCAGCACTCCCCGGCAGTGACGGTGGCGATCGGAACGCGCGCCGGTCGCGAGGTTGAACTCCAGGTTGCTGTATCCCAGGCCCACCCGCTGCATGGCCGACAACGCGCCATGACTGAGCGGAGCCCTGCCCAGGTTGGTGTGCAGAATCACCCCGGTGGCGTTCACCACCGGAATCAGCGTGGGTGTCAGGTTGGCTTGCACCCACTCCGCCAGCCGGTCGACAAGATCGGCTGCATCCGGAACCGGTTCGCCCCGCTCCAGGGTGTCCGTGCGGGCCGCTGCCAACACTTTCCGGGCACCGGCCGCCACTGCGGCCTGGCCGTAATCGTTCGCCAGTCCAGCCGCCGCCTCGGTGTCCAACAACCGATGAAGTGCCGGCAGGCGTCTTAGTTCCCGGGCCGTATTCATGCCAAGCGGTGATCGTTGGTACCGGCCCGCCAACCAGTGCGAACGCCTCGTCGGGAATCCAGCCCCAACCCGAGGGCATCAACCCCATGCAGACGGTTCCGGTGTGCGGCTACGGGGCCACCCCACCCCGAACGGGATGGTCCGGAGAGGTCACAGTACTCGATTGCCGTCGCCGTGTCTTCTATCTGGGAGTGGCAGCGGTCGCTGCGGCCTACATGCATGTTCCGACCGGAAACCTGTGAACTGGTAGCCCGGAACCGTTGCCCCTGCACTGGTCAACGGCATTCAGTCCAGAATGCAGGCTCCATCCCGGACAGATGGCAACGCTGTGGGCGGAGAGGGACTCGAACCCCCGACCTCTTCGGTGTAAACGAAATGCTCTAACCAGCTGAGCTACCCGCCCCAATCCCCATCCGACACGTGCATTGGATTGGGAGGGGAGTATAGCAACATTGCGGTCACGGGAGCCGGAGCAGGGCCTGACAGCTGTGGCGGATTCGCTCTGGCATCGGGATGGCGCGGAGGGACAACGTCCTTGGAACCGGATCCCAGCCACCCTCCGGCGGACCGCAGACACCGGCATCCGGTACATGGCCTCGGACAACCCAAACGCGAGTCCAGTTGTGTCAGTGCACCTCGCGGCCCAAAAGCCCACGCCACGGTTCGACGCGGGTTGCGGGGGCAAAGGCGTGAGCCTGGTCGCGCCAGTGCACCACCACTTTCTTCAAGTCGTCCTCGTCAACCCAGCTACCCTGCACACGCTGCTGCCGGCTACGTCCCTGGTTTTGGAAGATCATGTCGCCCTGGCCCATCAGGGTTTCCGCCCCCGGCCCGTCCAGCACCACCCGGCTGTCCGTGCTGCTCGACACCGCAAAGGCCACGCGCGCCGGGAAATTGGCCTTGATGCTGCCGGTCACAACGTCAACGCTTGGCCGCTGGGTCGCGAGGACAATGTGGATGCCCGTGGCTCTGCTCTTTTGTGCAAGCCTGCAGATTCTCTGTTCGATGGTGTCATCGCCAATTAGCATGAGGTCGGCCAGTTCATCAATGACCAGCACGATATAGGGCAGGGCCTCAACGCTGCGCCTGCTCCTCGCCAGACGATTGTAGGCCGCAATATCGCGGGCGGCCACGCGCCGGAATTCCGCGTAGCGGCTTTCCATTTCCATAATTAGCCAAAGCAGCATTGTGGGCACTTCGGCCGGAGAGGTCGCCACCTTGCCGATCAGGTGGGGAAGGCCGTTGAACTGTGTCAGTTCGATCTGCTTCGGGTCCACCAACATCAGGTTCAAGGTATCCGGCCCGTGATGCATCAACAAGGACACCAGCAGCGCGTTCATAAACGTGGACTTACCCGTCCCGGTGGCACCGCACACCAGCATGTGGGGCGCAGCCACCAGGTCGGTTACGACTTCGGCCCCCGAGGTGTCCTGCCCCATGGCGATGTGCAAACCCTGGGCGCCGCCTTCAAATGACGGGCTCTCCAAGACATCCCGCAACGCGACCACCAGCCTCTGCTGGTTGGGGACCTCGATGCCGATGAAGTTCCGGCCCGGCACCGGAGCCTGGAAACGGAGACTCTCCGCCTCCAGTCCCATCTTCATGTCTTCCCTCAGTGCCAGCACGTCCTTGACCCTGACCGGCCGGTAACCATCGCCCCGCCGCACCTGCAGCGGTTTCACCCCGAAGCGCGTCACGGCCGGACCCGAATCGATACTGATGACCTCCACCGGTTGCCCGTAGTCGCTGTATAGGTTTTCGATCCGGTTGGCGTATTGCTGGACCGCCACCTCCAGTTCGGGATTCAACGCCCTGCTCAGCAAGTTCAGCGGCGGCAGGAGGCGTTGCCGCCCGACGTCCGCCTCAGCCACCGCCGAAGCGTGTTGGTCTTCCAGGATTCGCTCGGCCTGTTCGCGTCCGGAACCTCCGCGCTTCCGGTCCGCCTTGGACGGTGCCATCGCCGACCCGGTTCCGGCCGCCACCGGTCCCGGAGGGGCGGCAGCCCGAACAGGTGCCGGATCCATCTCTGCATGCCCACTCTCCTCCGCTTCCTGAACCGGAGAATCCGGTACGGCCGCCACAGCGGTCGGATCGATTTGTGCAGTCGGGACCTCGCCAATGCGCAGGACATGCATCAGACGCGCCATGATCCAGATGGGAACCGACATCAGCGGCGAATGCCTGACAAACAGGTACAGCCCAAACAACGATGTCGCCCACACGATCATGCCGGCTGCAGTTCGGCCCACCCTTTCCATCAGCATGTTGCCGAACGCCCTGCCAATGGCTCCGCCATTGCTGCCGTCCAGCACGAAGGTCCAGTCGACACCCGGTTGTTGCCAAATGAACGTGCCGGCCATCTGCGCCACAAGCGCCAGCATCACACCAATCATGGCCTGAAGGCGCCAATTGGGCAGTCGGTCGTCGTACAACAGGAGAATGCCGGATCCGATGCAGGCCGCACCGATGAGGGGTCCCAGCCAACCTGTGACTACGGTCAGCATGGGCACCCCGTTGGACAAGGCCAGATTGGCAAACGCGGCTATGCCGAAGGAAAGGATGCCCAGGCCGAATATTTCCTCCGGTGTCAATCTTCTGACTTCAAGTCGGGACGTACGGGGCGGAACCTGCGATCTGGACGCCACGGTGTGTTTCCTGCCGAACAATGCAACAAAGGGGACCGGGCCGCATCAACGCGGTCCGAAGCCGGACGCCATGCAGATCCCCCCTAGACATTAAGACGACGGAAACACCAATTCGTTATGCTCTGATCCGGTTTTGCCCTTACGGCCCAACCTCCTTGTCCAGTTCGGACTGCTCCATTTCCTGAATGATCCCGGCCACCTGCCGAATGGCAATCCGTTGCTTGCGATACAGATCGCTCTCGCTCATGGCCAGCTTGCCGGCAATGTCGCGCACCTTGCGCCCCTGAATGAACCGCATATCCAGAATTCGATACAGCAGCGAGTCCAGATGCCCCAGTTCCGTACCTTCGTCCGGCCGCATCCGCTCGATGGCATCGCCCATTACCAAGCGCAGGGCCTGCTGAGCATTGCCGTTGGTTCTCTCCAGGTAGGTACCGACAACCTTGAGTTTCATGAGAGGACTGCCGCTCAGGCGCGGTCCACCCCACAAGTCCCTGAGCGCGTCACGCACCCATGCCGGGAATTCGGGATTCAGCATCTCGGTCTCGGTCCACAAGGGGGATGTCCGACCGGCCGCTTCGATTGGATATGGGAGTTGGGACCTCAGGTGTTGGATGCGATCGATCTCCGACATGATGGGTTGGAGTCCGGAGATGACATTGGCCTGGATGCGGTGGTCCGTCAAGGCCTCGGCCATCTTGGACCGCATCGATGCAAACACGCGGGCGGGGGCTGCCGCCAACGGAAGCGGACCCTGTTCGGCAGCAACGCCAATCACGCCCAGGAGGATGGTCTCCCGACGCGGCCCCGCGGCCCCGCGCAGCGGCCACATGCGGTAATCCACTCCCGACACCGCGAAGGCTTCGTGCTGGCCTTGATCGTGGACCAGCGCCGTCTTGAGCACCTCCCGCCAAGCCGCTGCCGGCATCACCAGCTCCGGATCCATCTCGGTGCCGACAACAGCTTCCACAACCAGACTGTCGGCACCCAGGGAGGCCACGAATCCCCGCCCGGCTCCCAGATACTCGCAGGCAGCCGTCAAATGGTTCTCCAGGAATTCCCTGACATCGCTGTGCGTCAGGAGGCGCCGCTCCAATTCCCGGTACAGTGAAATCTCGCGGATGTCGTCCCGATAGATCACATGGTCCATCAACGGTTTCGTGGCCGATACGGCCAGTTGGCCAACCACGATCACGGCGGTGACCACATAGAAGAGAATCAAGTCGCGCGGGATCCCAAGCAGCAATTCCACCCGTGGGACCACTTGAATCGCAATGATGACGCAAATGGCAATTGCCGGACCCCGGATAAGGTACCGCATCAGCCGGTACCGGACCACCCGATCCGGCAGGTGCACGCCATAGAACGCAACCGACATTACCATCAGGGTCAGCAGCAGCGATACGGTGCCATTGACCAACAGCGACACCGTGTAAATCAGATCGGTGAATCCCCCCAGTTGTGGGCCCAGGAGCAGCAGGAACGGAAAACAACCCAAGAGGGGACCCGCGAAACCCAACAGCAAAATGTGGACGCGCCGGCGGCTACGCTGGGTCAAGCTGCGGCCGCGGGTAAGTAGGAGATCGCGCACCGAGAGGGCCAAGGCCAAGGCGAATATGCCGACAAACAGCCAGAACAGGGGGCCTGGTGCGAGGAAGTGGAACGCTTCGGAGGCAGCCACATCGCGTACGACCAGATCTCCAAACTGGGTCAACGCCACCAGCACAAGGCAGGTTCCCATCAGTACCCAACCCGCCCACGAGCGCGCGGGGGAGTGCAGGTTGGTGGCCTGCAACACGCCGGTCGCAAACCGATAGTAGACGGCCGGCAGCACCCCGATCCCAACCCATTGCAGGCGGAGCCAGAACTCGGCACTGTCCAAGTCCGTAACCCGATGCAGGGCCACGTCAACGGCATAGACCACCAGGACACTCAGGGACAGATAGGCGTACCGACGGGCGACCGCGGAGCGGAAATTGAAATACAGAACATAGACCCCCAGGGCAAAGGCCAGGATGGCAACCACCGAGGTCGATGCTAGGAACAGTGCCCGCAGAACATCTAGGAACGTGATGTCGAACAAGGGTTCCATGGCGATTCAGCGAGCCCACTCCCGTTCTTCACGCGAGACTATCCAGTCATCGCCAACCCGCGTGAAGTGCAGCCGAAAGCCGGCTCCGGTCAAGAGAGAGCGGTAAATCCTGATTTTGAGCGTGGCCTGGTTGAGACTCGTGAAGGAAATCGGATCGAGCTCCACCATCGGCCCATCCGCCAGGCGCGGCCGGTGTTCGGGTCTAAGCCAATGGATGCGCCCAGCGAATCCCAGTTCGCCAGGTGGTTCTTCGCCGTCGGTGAACACCAGCAGTTGCGCCGGTGTCTGGTTGTCGCCGGGCGGAAGCCACCGGCGCTGTCCCAGCTTGTGAATCAGCGCCGTTCTGCGAATGCGGAGGCTGGCAGCCTCCGATCGATCGGCGCAGCGGTAGTAGTTGACCAGGGCCTGGACCGGTGCAAAGGCATGCTGGGCACTCATCAGGCGCAGCAGTTCCTCCCGCACCGGAGTCCACTGGCCCAGCCAAAACGCGTCCTCGATCTGATCACCGTACTCAAGCAATTCCTCCACCCGTTCACTGCCCAGCCGTTGCAGAATGGCGACGGGCGGAATGGAGGCCGGACGACGCTTGAGCCGTGCAAGCAAACCGGCCGGCTCGGCATCCGCCTCGTGCCGAGCCCTGTCCACATTGGCAATCCGCAGTCTCATCCAGAGCGCCAGCATAAAGGCCCCAATCGCGAATCCCAGCATGGTCCAGGCCACCGGGTCCATCGCGTTTACCAGAGCCGTCGGCGGCGGCAGCGACTCGCCATCGAAGCCACGGCGCAACTGATCTAGGAGTTCCTGAAGTCTCTCCATGTCAAACAACCGGCTGGTGAAATCGGCCTGGACTCGGCCGCACTGGCACAAGACTCCCGCGGGTTAGCAACTGCGCTTCCACCGAACCGCGCCGGTCGTCGCGGCGTTGTGCCAGAGTGCTTCAGGCCTTGTTGGCAGAAGGGCAGATATCCTCCATCAGGCACTCGCCACACCGGGGCCTACGGGCCTTGCAAACCGCGCGGCCGTGCAAAATCAGCCGGTGGGAAAAGTCGATCCAAGTCTCCTCCGGCAACCGCGACATCAGGTCGACCTCAACCTTGACCGGGTCGGTCGCGCGCGTCAGGCCCAGACGCTTGGAAATCCGTTTGACATGAGTGTCCACGACCACGCCTTCCGCCCTACCGTAGGCAACACCCAGCACTACGCTTGCGGTCTTGCGGGCCACGCCGGGCAGTTTGAGCAGCTCGTCCATCGAGTTGGGAACCCAACCGTCAAATTCCTCGACGATCATCCGGCTGGCCAGGTGGAGGCTTTTGGCCTTGTTCCTGAAAAAGCCGGTTGTGCGCACCAAGGCTTCAATCTCATCGCGGTTGGCCCGGGCCATGGCTTCCGGCGTTCCCATTCTTGCGAACAGCTCGGGCGTCACCATGTTGACCCTGACATCCGTGCACTGGGCCGACAGAATCGTGGCCGCCAGCAGCTGGAACGGGGTTTCGAAGTTGAGTGCGCACTCCGCATCCGGGTAGGCCTGCCTCAGACGAACGGAGACCTCGGCTGCAAAGGCCCGTTGCCGGGCCGATGTCCGCTTCTTCCGTGGCTTGGCCATATTTCACCTGTGCATCTGGCTGCGATGGTCGGCGGCCACCATTCCGCCGCACTTCAGTCGTCGGGACCGGCCTCGGGCAAGCTCACGTATTGCGACACGGATTCCTGAAACGAACGCATCAACGACCGATGCACCTGGGAGTCCGCCGCCTGCTTCTGTACGAACTTGACGAGCTCGGGACCTTGAACCACCGGCAGGCTGGGGTTCGAGATCTCCAACGTCATCTCGGGATTAATGAAGGCCACCGCGCCGGCAACCGGAATTGAAGCATACTCGGAATGGTCGAAGGCTTCCGGCATGTCTTCGATGAACCTGTTGATGCGGCGGGAATATTCCTCAGCTTCCCGGCCAGGATGGCCCAGCCCTTCCCGGCTAAGCAGAGTGAAAAGCCGTCCCAGGCTGAAGGGCTCGCGCCATCGGTCGCCTTCCACCATGACCCGGCCCTTGTCGCTGCGAACCGAAAAGGCCAGCATGCCTCCGGGTCCAATCAGCAGGTGTGGGACACCGGGAATGGCGAACAGGTACAGGGCGTATTGATTGCCCAGCCCCTTGAGACACCGGGCAAAAAACTGATCCGGCCGCTCTAGTGAACTTGCCCGGTGCCACCGCCGCGGCGCAAACCGATTGATGAAGTAGCTGCCGACGGTGGCTCCGATGAAGCCAACCAGCAACGCAGCCATGCTGAACACCGCGTAGTAGTCGACCAAGAACTGCAGCAACGGATTGGCCGCCTCGGGACTGCGCGCCCACTCCATGTTGGGCAGGAAACTGACCATCAGGCCACTGGTCAGCGCCAGCACCGCCACCAGGAACAAGCGTCTACCAAGGGTTTCGCGCTTGGTGATGTACTCGAGGTTACGATAAACCTTCATCCTTGGTCCTCCCGGGAGGGTCGCCGAGGTGCCGCACGCGGGTTTCCGGGGTCTCGCCCAAACCCCGCGCCATGCGCTCCAACATGCAGCCGGCATGGGCATCGCGCGCTTGGCGCACGGCGCTGCACACCGCCTCCGGATCGGCTCCGCTGTGCGCCACGATAACCACACCGTTGATGCCCAGGAGTGCCGCGCCGCCGTATTGATCCGGGTCCGCTTTGGCGCGAACCGCGCCCACCTGGGCTCGGGCCAACAAATACCCCAACCGACTGCGCCAGGAGGCGGCAAAGGCGGTGCGCAATCCGGTCGCGAACATGCTGCTGGCGGTCTCCATGGACTTGACCAGTATGTTGCCACTGAAACCGTCCGCGACCAGGACATCCACATCTCCGGAGGCGAGCGCGTAGGGTTCCGCAAAACCCGCATAGCCGGGAAATCCATGTTCCAACAGCGACCGGTGGGCGGCCTGCACCAGTTCGTTGCCCTTGGACTCCTCGTGTCCAATGTTCAACAGGCCGATGCGGGGATGATCCACCGACATGCAGGTGGACGCGAAGGCCCGACCCATCATCGCGAACTCGACCAGGTGGGCAGGCTGGCAACTAGCGTTGGCGCCGACATCAAGCACCAGCACATACGCGTCGGGAGTTGGCACTGCGGCGGCAATCGCGGGCCTGTGCGCCCCGGCAAGACGCCCGAGCCACC
>JAAXGZ010000151.1 GCA_012271135.1 Caldilineales bacterium
TGCTTCAAGTACAACTGTAGTATTAGAACTCGATTCCCGGCTGCGCCTTGATGCCCTGATCCGCATAGGGGTGCTTGACTGCCTGCATCTCCGTAACCAGGTCCGCGCAATCGATCAGTTCCTGGGGCGCATTCCGGCCGGTGACGATAACGTGCATGGCTGGTGGCCTCTTTTCCAGAGCCTGCACCACATCGGCAACCGGCACCCAACCGTAGGACATGGCATAGGTGAATTCATCGAGGACGACGATATCCTCGGTGCCGGTCCGCAGCACTTCCCGGCACCGCTCCCACTGCGCCACTGCCAGCGCGGCGGTTCGCTCAAGGTCCCTGGACAACCACGTGAATCCGTCGCCCATGGCTTCAATGCGGATTCCCAGGCGTTTCGCCGCCTTGTGCTCGCCATAGTTGGAAGTGCTGCTTTTGATGAACTGGAACATGCGCACGCGGTAGTCGCGACCCCACGCCCGAAACAGCACACCCAAGGCCGCGGTGGTCTTGCCCTTGCCGTCTCCGGTGTTGACAATCACCAGACCGCGCTGGCGGCTGCGCCGCCGAGTTTCCCGGGTGGAGGTGTCCGTTGTCGGCGGAGTCTTTTCATTCATGTTGCTCTTCACCTTGGGTAGTCTCGTGGGTGCGCACCTGCTCGTCGGCCGGGCCGATGGGGCTGACGACCGGGGATCCGGTCACCGGATCCGCATAGACCTCGGCTCGGATTCCGAAAGTGGCGGCCAGTATCGCAGGGGTCAACACCGCCGCCGGCTCGCCCTGGGCCAGGATGCGACCCTCGGACAGTGCGACCAGCCGATCACAGTAGCGCGAGGCCATGTTCAGGTCGTGGATGGCGGCAATCGCAGTCAGGCCCTCGTCGACGAACCGACGCACCAGACTCAGGATCTTCAGTTGGTGCAGGATGTCGAGGTTCGCGGTGGGTTCGTCAAGCAGCAGGACACGCGAGTGCTGTGCCACGGCGCGGGCCAGAAACACGCGTTGTCGCTCGCCACCCGAAAGGGTCTCGAGAGTCCGGTCGGCAAAGGAATCGGTTTCCGTTAGGCACATTGCGTCCATCGCCGTGTTGATGTCCGCAGTGCCTTCCGCCGCAAGCCGTCCGAGGTGGGGGTAACGGCCCATCAGGACCAGCTCCACGGCATGGAAGCCCTGCGTGTAGGGGGCGGTCTGAGGTACCAGCGCGAGATTGGTCGCCACTTCGCGCGCCGACAACGTGTCGAGATCCCGGCCCCGCAGCCGGATGGTTCCCGCAGTCCGCGGCAGAACGCGCGCGAGCATTCGCAGGAGTGTTGACTTGCCGGCCCCGTTGGGACCGATCAGCCCAACAAACTCGCCACTGGCCGTACAAAGGTCAACACCGTGGACCAGCGTGCGGGTTTCGGTGGCGTAGGCCAGCCCGTGTACATCAACTTCGAGTTGGGGAAGACGAGTCACGCTCTGTCAATGGGCTTGGCTAAAGTCTTCGGCGGGAGGGTTTGGGAAGTCGTCCGGCCAGAGAATACGGGCCAACTCCTCGGCACCTCGGATGTTCCAGTAGGAGAGCGTGGTGAACAGCTTGCTGTCCACAATATGGACGCGGTCCCTGTCAATCGCGGGCACTTCCGCCAGAGCCGCTGCATTGAGCAGGTCCTGTCTGAATTCCTCAGCGCCGTAGGCGAGGGGCTGTGTGATCATGATCAGCTCGGGAGCCATCACGATCACCCCTTCCAGGCTGATGGTCTGGTGACCCGCGATACCTGCCGTGGCCGCGGCATTCACGCCGCCTGCCGCCTCGATGATGGAACCCTCGGTGGACCCGTCGCCGGCGACCCAGATTTGGTCCGCATAACGCGTCAGTGCCAGCACGGACGGCCGCACATCCTTGGCACCGGTGACGGCGATCAGTTTGTCGTGGCGCTGTTGCACCTCCGCTGCGAACTCGACGGCCCGTTCCTCCTCACCGAAGATGTAGCCAAGGAGCAAAATGTTGTTGAGGCGTGCTTCGGCATCGTGTGCCAGCGCGGTCTGCACAACCGGGATGGCCACCCGTTCGAGGGCTTCGACACCCTCGGCGGAGAAGTAGGGGCTGGTGACAATGATGTCGGGATGCTGGGCGATGATGGTTTCGGGGTCGCGGGAGATCTCCGGCTTTTCGGCAAGCAACCCGGCCACATTCGAGTAGGTCGGATCCTTGGAAGACGCCCCCACGGCCACGAGCCGCTCCAAAGGCACCAGGGCAACTGCCATCTCGTCGTGGCCGACCGAAGCCGTGATGATGCGCTCCGGCAGCGCTTCGATATCTGCGCTGCCGTTCAGACCCTCGACCGTGCGGGGCCAGCCGGTGTTGTCGGGATCCACGATCCCTGGCACGTCGCGCAGCTCGGGCCGCGGTGCGGCCTGGGCGGCGGACTGGATGTCCTCCGTTGGTGGAAGCGGTACCGTGCAGGCCGTCAGGATCAAACTCAGGCCGAGGGTCACGGCCAGACCCAAAGCTCGCAGTTTCTGCGGGATCATGGAATCTCCTTCTCCTTGCGACGGCGCCTTACAGCGTGTAGACCTGTCGCTTGTTCTTGATTAAGAGGAAAACAAAAAACGGGGCGCCTACGAATGCGGTCAGGACCCCGACGCGGAATTCGGCCGGTTGGATTACGGTCCGGGCCGCCATGTCCGCCAGCATTACGAAGAGCGCGCCGCCGAGGGCGCTCATGGGCATCAGGACGCGATGGTCCGGTCCCAGTACCAGGCGCAGTACGTGGGGAGTGACAAGACCGACGAAGGCGATGCTGCCGCTGACTGCCACGGCGGAGCCGGTGACCAAGGCCGACGCGGCCAACAGCGCGGTCCGCGTCGCGCCCGTCCGCACGCCCAGGGAACGGGCCTCGTCGTCGCCCAAGGCCAACAGGTTGAGGTCGCGTGCCGTCAGTGCCAGCGCGGCGGCGCCGACTGCAATGGGCGGGAGGGCGATCCGAACATGGTCCCAGGACCGCGAGTCGAGTCCGCCGGCCAGCCAGTAGAGGATTTCGCGCAACGGCCCTTCGCTCGGGAGCAGGTAGATGATGGCGGAGATTACGGCTCCGAGGAAGGCGTTGACGGCAACGCCGGCCAGGAGCAGCGTGGCCATCGATATGCGCCCGCCCACGGCCGCGATGCCGTAGACCAGCAACAAGGCCAAGGCAGCACCGACGAAGGCAAATACGGGCAGGGCCAGCCAAAACAGGTCGACCAACCCGGTGGCGATGGCGGTGACCGCGCCCACGGCGCCCCCGGCGGAGACGCCGATGATGCCGGGATCGGCCATGGGATTGCGAAACAATCCCTGCATGGCCGTGCCCGAGAGGCCGAGCGCCAAGCCGACGGCTGCTCCCACGATGATGCGCGGCAGGCGGATTTGTTCGATCACCAGCTGCGCGGTGCGGTCGACGGAAGGTCCGTCGAGGCCCATTGTCGACAGCGCGGCCCAAACCACCTCAAGGGTTTTGATTGGAACCGGCCCCAGACGCAGGGAGACCAGCCCCGTCGCCAAAACCAACACGGACAGAACCGGAAGGCCAATGGCCAGTCGGGTACCAACGCTCAACCTGCGGAAGGCACGCAGCGTGTGCTGTCCAGCCAAAAGACAAAACCTCCAGCGCTACTCCGCCGGAGGCATGACTCGCAGGACCGGGCGCGTGCCCGGACGCCGAGCGACCTCTCTGGAGCGGAGAGTTGTCACCTGATCGTCCAGGCAGGTCTCCTGGCTTGCGGGCGGATTCAGCCAAGCCCTTCCCATCGGCGTGCCGACAGTGGACTTCGCTCCGTCTCCCGCTTACAGTGGCGCCACCGCGGCGGATTTGCACCGCCTTCCCTATTCTCCCGGGATGGGCACCTGGACGAGCGTCTGGCCCAAGGTAACACGCCCTACCAAGGCCTGTCAACAGGGCAGAGGAACCGTTGTCGAACCCGCTGGAGGCAGAAAAAATGCCCTGACAGACCGGAGCCGGTGATGATGCTTGTCAGGCCAATGCGAGCGCCGTGCCATCGTTCACGGGGCATGGCATCCCGAGCCAAAACCTGTCGGCGGTGGAATGGGGAGAGTTGGGACCGGCTCCTACAATAGGGGCGACGGTTTGCAGAACCGACGATAGTCCAATCCCCATTCAACAGGCTGACCATGCTGACAATCGGTGTCTCGGCAGATTTCCATACCTTGGGCCGGAGCGTGGTGGAACCGGTGGAACGAGCGCTGGCCGCTACCCCGGGACATATTCAATACCGCTGGTTTGAGGCCACAGGGGAGGACGCGGCCGGGCTGTATGTGACCGCCAACGACATCGCGGGCCTGGACGGCGCAGTACTGCTGGCCTATCGCTTTGCCGAAGCATCTTTGACGGAGGAATCCACCTTGGCCGTCATCGGCCGGTGGGGGGTGGGGTACGACCGGCTGGACGTGCCAACGCTCACGCGTCATGGGTGTTTGTTGGCAATCACCCCGGATGGAGTACGCCGGCCGGTGGCGGAAGCCATCGTGACGCTGCTGCTGGCCCTGGCCAAGCAGCTCATGCCCCGCGCAGCCGTGGTCGCGTCCGGAGACTGGAACCTGCGCAACGCCACGCTGTCCTACGGTCTGGAAGGCAAGGTAGTCGGTTCCGTGGGCATGGGCAACATTGGGACCGACCTCTTCCGCCTGTTGGCACCGTTCGGTTTCGCCAGGATGTTGGCCCATGACCCCTACGTGCCATCGGAGGTGGCCACGCAACTCGGTGTGGAGCTGGTAAGCCTGGACGAACTGTTGGCGGAGTCGGACTTCGTTGCCCTCAACTGTCCGCTCAACGCGGAGACCCACCACCTGATGAACCGGGAGCGGTTGGCCCGGATGAAGCCCACCGCCTACTTGATTAACACCGCCCGGGGCCCGGTGGTGGATCAGGAGGCGTTGGTGGAGGCACTGCAGCAGGGCGGGATCGCCGGCGCCGGTCTTGATGTTCAGGACCCGGAGCCGCTGCCCTTGCCCCATCCCCTGACTGAACTGGACAACGTCATCCTGACTCCCCATACGCTGGCCTGGACCGATCAACTGTACGAACTCAACGGCACCGGCGCGGTCGAGAACGTGCTGGCGGTCTTGCGCGGCGACATACCTGCACCCACCGTCAATCGCGAGGTGGTGGGTAGTTCCCGGTTTCAGGCGAGCCTGGCCCGGTTCAGGGCCGCGGCAGCCTAATTGGAAGGACAATCGTCCCGCTATGCCTTCGGTGCCGGTGGGATTGCAGGGCCGCGTCTGCCTGCCGTAAGATTCGGGAGCTGCCGCAGGTGTTGGCAACTTGGCTGTCCGCCATCCCGTCCGCTGTCAAACACGAGCGTGCCGGCCGAATCCCCATCTCCAAACCAGCAGTCAAAACAGGAAGCGAACCATGAGTGTGTTCACACAGGCCGAACTGAATGCCTGGGAAAGGGACGGCTACATCGTGCTCAAGGAGGCCGTGTCGAAGGCCCGGTGCGATGCCGTGGTGGATGCCATATGGGAGTTCCTGGAAATGGATCCCGATGATCCGTCCACCTGGTACAGCCTTCCGCCGTGGCACGCCCGAACCGGCATGGTCGAGATGTACCACCACCAATCCATGTGGGACAACCGGCAGACACCCCGCATTCATGCAGCCTTCAGCCAGCTGTTTGGTACGGAGAAGCTGCTTCTTCGGGTGGTGGATAGGGTAAACATGAACCCCCCGGTACGGGAAGAGCATGCCTACGAGGGATTCATTCACTGGGACTTCGAGCCCCAAACCTGGCCCATTCCGCTCATGGTGCAAGGGGTGCTCCTGCTCCGCGATACGAGCGCCGAGCAGGGAGGATTCCAATGTGTGCCGGGTTCCCATCTGCAGGTGGACAAGATTCTGGCGGCGCAGAAGGAGGGGGCCAACCACAGGCACCCCGACATTGGGGACCTGGAAGTGCGGTCCATCCCAGGCAAGACCGGGGATCTGGTGATTTGGCACACGGCCCTGCTGCACGGCAACGGCCCCAACCGGACGGACAAGCCCCGGCTGGCCCAGTACATTGCGATGCGCAACGCGGAACCGGACGATCCAAAGCACCGGGAGAAATTGGTCCAGGCTTGGCGCAGGCGGGCACCCATGGATTTCCGGATCCCGCGGGCCTTTCCGGCTGATCCGCGCCATCTGGACGAACATCAGCCCGAACCGGCATACTTAACTCCCCTGGGGCGGCGCCTAGTCGGCCTCGACGACTGGGACTGACGCGTTTCCCATGCGTGAATCAAGGTATAAGGCCGCCATCATCGGCACCGGTGGCATCTCAAAGGCTCATGCCGGTGCCCTGGCAGCCCATGCCGATCGGGTGGAACTGGTCGCCGCGGTCGACATCGATGGGGACCGGGCCCGAGACTTCGCCGACCAGCACGGCGTCCCCCAGACTTTCACCGACCCCGAGGTGATGTTGGCACGCGTCCAGCCGGACATTGTGCATGTCTGTACCCCGCCCGGCCTCCACGCCGAACAGAGTGTGGCCGCCATGGAAGCCGGGGCCTGGGTCCTGTGTGAAAAGCCGCTCTGTGCCTCGCTGGCCGAAATGGACCGCATCGAGGCCGGGGAGGCGGCCACGGGCAACTATACGAGCAGCGTCTTCCAATGGCGCTTCGGTTCCGGCGGCCGCCATCTCAAGGAATTGATGCGGAAGGAGGCCATGGGTCGGCTGCTGGTCGCCAACGTGCTAACCACCTGGTACCGCGGCGATCCGTACTTCGCCGTGCGCTGGCGGTCCACTTGGAAGGCGGCCGTGGGCGGCTGCACGGTCGTGCACGGCATCCACATCATGGACTTCGCCCTATGGCTGATTGGCGAGTGGCGCGAAATCCGGGCCATGATGGCTACGTTGGCCCACGACATCGAGGTGGAAAACGTCTCCATGGCGAGCGTACGGTTTGAGGACGGTGTGATGGCCAGCTTCTCCAACAGCATCCTCTCCCCGCGCCAGGAAAGCGTGCTGCGCCTGGACTTCGCCGATGCCACGGTCGAGATGACACGCAACATTTACACCTATGGCAACCAGGACTGGAGCTATTCCACCTGGGAGGGATCGCCCCATGCGGACGCGGTCAAGGAGTGGGGCAGCTTGCCGCCGAACGTGCCGGCGTCCCATGTCACGCAGGTCGGGTCCTTCCTGGACAGCCGGGACCGCAACGAGCGGCCCGAGGTCAGCGGTGCCGACATCAGGGGAACCATTGAATTCCTGACGGCTTTCTACAAGTCCGCGGTGGAGGGACGGCCGGTGCACCGGGGCGAGATCCGGCCCGGCGATCCCTGGTACCGGCTCATGAATGGGCAATTTCAACTTCTGGACGAGGCTGCGGCCTAATTGTTCCGGCCGGTTCCGTGCGGTTTGCACGGGCCTTCCCGTTCCGGCACCCGAGGATGCATGCCATGACGGACCTTCATGCGACTGCACGCGGCGATCATCTGGTCGACATCTGGCATGGCCGATGTCGGCTTTGCCGCTACAACACGCGGCCCCTGATGGAGGAGATACAGGGGCACCGGCCCTATCTGCATCCTGTTTCAACGCTCGGCGGCACCGTGGTGACCGAGGAAAAGCACTTCGATCACGAGTGGCACAACGGCATCTCGATGACCTGTCCCTGGCTTTCCGGCTACAACTTCTGGGGTGGTCCCACCTATGTGCGCGGCGAGGGTTACCAACGACTGGACAACCTTGGGCAGCAGCGGCAAACGGCCATCGCCAAGGTCTCTGCCGGCGACGGACAGCTGGCCTGGCGGCAGTCCCTGGCCTGGCTTACCCCTGATCGGGAGGAGCCCCTGTTGACAGAGGAGCGGATCCTGACCGTTGGCGATGCCGACCCCGACACGGGGAGTTGGGCCCTGGACTTCGACATCGCACTCCTGAACGCGGGCAATGCCGGCCTCCTGTTCGGATCCCCGACCACCGAAGGGCGGGACATGGCCGGCTACGGCGGGGTGTTCTGGCGTGGACCGCTGGCCATGCTGCACGGCACCGTGCGGACCGCCGAGGGCAAGGGCGGCGATGATCAGATGGGGGTGCGCAGTCCGTGGCTGGCCTACACCGCGATGCATGCCCATACGGGCCGGACGGCCACGCTGGTGTTCCTGGACCATCCGGAGAATGTCCGGTTTCCGTTGCGCTGGTTCGTGCGCACGCAACCCTTCCCATTGGCCAGCTTTGCCTTTGCGTTCGATGAGTACCTGCCTCTGGATCCCGGCCGGACCCTGCAGCGCCGGCACCGCATCCTGGTGTGCGACGGTGAGCCGCCCGCGGATCGAATCGAGGCATGGTACGCACAGTGGCTTGGCCGTACGTGACGTCTCCGGTTGGAATTGGCGTGGTGGGATGTGGCGTCATCGGTACGCAACACGTCCGCGTGGCTTGCGAACTGCCCTGCGTCAGTCCGCGGGCCGTCCTGGATCTGGCGCGCGACAGAGCCGAGGCCCTGGCGGCAGCCTACGGGGTACCCAGGGTGTGTGCCGACCTGGAGGAGATGCTGGCCTTGTCGGAGGTTGAGGCGGTGGTCATGGCCGTGCCGGCTGCTTTCCGCATGCCGATGTCCAGGCAGGTCCTGGCGGCGGGCTGCCATCTCCTGCTCGAAAAGCCCGTGGCGATGAATGCCGGTGAAGTAAGACGCCTCGCGTCGTGGCGAGGACCCGACCAGGTGGTGGCTTGCTGTGCAGCCCGGTTCCGCTGTCTCGGCTCCTTTGCCCCTGTGTACGAGGTGTTGGCGGCCGGGAAGCTGGGAACGCCGCGGGGTGCGGTCTTCCGGGCACTGACACCGGCCCCGCCGCGACCTGAGATCCTGCCGCCGGCGTGGCGGCTGCAGTCCCGCCTGAACGGGGGTGGCGTACTCATGAACTGGGGGTGCTACGACCTGGACTACCTGCTGGGCATGTGGCCGGAGCCGCTTGTGCCGCGCACGGTGAGCGCGCGGATGTGGGGCCTGGGTCCAGACTACCGAGACTTCGTGGTTCCGGATTCCGACGGGGAAACCCATGTCACGGCCTGGATTGAGTGCGAGGACGGATTTCGGATTTCCTACGAGAGGGGCGAGTATCATCCGGGGCCGCGCCGGGCGGAATTCCAGGTGTTCGGCGACCGCGGCAGCCTGGATTTGACCATGGTGCCGAACCAGGATCACGTCGATACCCTCTGGCGCAGCGACGATGCAGCGGGGTGCGTGTCCGAGACGGTGCAGTGCCATCCCGACCGGGCGGCCGACCTGCACAGCGGCGTGGTGGAGGATTTCTGCCGGGCCGTGCGGTCCGGCAGCGAGCCAGCGGCCGGGTTGGAGTTTTCGTTTCGGGTTCAGGCCACGCTGGATGCGATGTATCGGTCGGCTCAGGCCGGTTGTCCCGTGGAGGTTGAACCGAGCCTCTGAATGCCTTGTCCATGCGTGCCGCCGAGGGCATGCACGGCAGGACGGATTGGTGGCAAACACAAGGAGACTTGGATGATGCGAGTGGTGGTGACCGGCGCGGCCGGAAAGATTGCGGGACAGGTTCTGCCCGCTTTGCGGGAGCGCTACGACCTGGTGCTGATCGACGTGCGGGAGATCAACCGGGAGGGCGAACGGGTGGAGGGCATCCGGATTGCCGACCTGGTCGAGCGCAACCGGGATGCCTACCGTCATCATTTCCGCGGTGCCGATCGGGTAGTCCACTTCGGCTTCGTGCGCCCACCGGAGGACGACAATGCGGCCGATGCCAACTATTGGGCGGAACAGGCCAACATCCAGATGGCCTACAACGTCATGCAGACGGCCTGGGAGGAGGGAGTCGGCCGCGTGGTCATGGCTTCCTCGAACCATGCTGCGGACTACTTTGAGGATCTAATCCTCGACGGTGTCTGGGATGGCGTGAATCCCGCGGACAAGGCCCTGTCGGACAACTACTACGGCTGGGCCAAGGAAGTGTATGAGCACCTGGGCTTTGTCTTTGCCTGCGGCCGCATGAACGGCACGCCGCTGGAGAATGTTCAAATCCGGATCGGTGGTCCGCGCGAGGACGACATCGCACGCGTGGAACTGGGCGATCTGCGGCGCATGCACCGCGCGCTGGCCGTGTATATCAGCGACCGGGACATGCAGCAGCTGTTCGTGAAGAGCCTCGAGCACGAGGACATTCGCAACGAGCAGGGGATTCCGTTTCAGATCTTCTACGGGATCAGCGGGAACACGCATGCCTTCTGGAGCATTGTCAATGCCCGCAAGGTCATTGGCTACGCGCCCCAGGACAACAGCGAGCTGCGGTTTGCATCACAGATTGCCGAACACCTGAAGGCCCGCGCCGCGTTCGCCAGCAGCACCGAAAGTTAGCTGCCCACCCTTCCATCCGGGTTTCCGCCCGGGGTGACCGCGCGCACGGTGTGGCGTGCATTAGTAGTCAAAGGTCAAAACCCAATGCGCTATTCCTTTATGAGCTTTTCCTGTCCTGAACTGTTACTCCAGGCAATGCTGGATACGGCGGTGGACCTGGGCTATGCCGGCATCGAACCGCGCGTGGACGCCAACCACGCCCACGGCATCGAGACATCCCTGAGCCCGGCACAACGGCGGGACGTGCGTGCCCGGGTGGCGGACAGCGCGGCCGACATCTGCTGCATCGCCTCCTCCTCGCGCTATTCGGACCCGGCCACGCTTGAGGAAAACCTTGCGCAAACGCGGCGGGAAATTGCCCTCGCGGGAGACCTGGGGGTGCCGATCCTGCGGGTGTTCGGCGGACAGATTGCGGAGGGCATCGACCGGGACGCCGCCATCGACAATCTGTCCTCGGCCCTGGCCCGCGTGGCGGGCGAAGCCGGTCAGGCCGGGGTGACGGTCTGTGTGGAGACGCACGATGCCTGGTGCAACCCCCACCATGTGGCCGCGGTGTTGGCGAACATCAACCATTCCGCCGTCGCGGCCAATTGGGACGTCCTCCACCCTGTGCGGGCCGAGGGCATTTCGGTGGCCGAGGCGCTCTCGGTGCTGGGACCGTGGATTCGGCATGTGCACATGCACGATGCCACGCTGGCGCCAGGCCGCATCCGGTATGTGCCGATGGGCACGGGTGCCATTGACCATCGTGAGGTGATCCAGGGCCTGCGTGAAATCGACTACGACGGTTGCCTGAGCGGCGAGTGGATCGGCTACAGTCCCTGGCAGGAACATCTCCCGCACGAAATCGGTCAGCTGCGCCGCTACGAGGCCGACCTTGCCTGAGCTCCATCCATCTTCAATGCAGGTGTTGCCATGAGCGTGAAGGTTGTCGACCACGCCCTGCGGGTCAGGGATATCCAAACGCGCATGCCGTTCCGCTACGGCATTGCAGCCATGACCCGGGTTCCGCACCTGGTCGTGGAACTTGAACTCGAGGCGGACGGCCGCCGGGCGCGCGGCTTGGCTGCCGAGAGCCTGGTTCCCAAGTGGTTCACCAAGGATCCGGATTCGCCTTATATGGATGACATCCGGGACATGCTGGCCCAGATTGAGGGAGCGGTTGCCGTTGCCCGGGCAACGGGTGGACAAGCCTCCGCGTTTGCGCTGTGGCGCCGGGTCTATGAGGCCCGGGCCGAGGAGGCTGGCAGCAGGGGGACGCCCGGACTGCTGGCCAACCTAGGTACAAGCCTAGTGGAACGAGCCCTGTTGGACGGGGTGTGCCGCAGCCGCGGCCAGACCTTGGCCGATGCCCTGCGGGGAGACGGGCTCGGGTTCGAGGCGGACTATTTCCATGCCTCGTTGCGCGGGGCTGCGCCGGACCGAATCCTGCCCCGGCAGCCGCTGCGGACCTTGCAGGCCCGGCATACCGTGGGGTTGGGGGATCCGCTGACGGAAACCGATATCCCGGAGGAGGAAAGGTTGGGCGACGGCCTTCCCCAGTCCCTGGAAGCGGTCGTGCGGGTGTACGGGGTGCGGTGGTTCAAGATCAAGATCGGCGGCCAAGCCGGGGAGGACCTGGATCGGCTCCGGCGGATTGCCGCCCTGTTGGACGGCTCGCGGCCCGATGTCCGCTACACACTAGACGGCAACGAACAGTACCTGGACTTCGGGACGTTCCGAACGTTCTGGGAGACCCTGGCCCGGGATCCGGACCTGCAGGCGTTCCGGGGCGGCCTGGAGTTTATCGAGCAACCTCTGCACCGGGACATCGCCCTGGATCCGGAGACCACCGAAGTGCTGCGGACGTGGGAAGATCACCCACCGGTGATCATCGACGAATCGGACGGGGATGTCGGCGGCCTGTCCCAGGCCCTCGCGAACGGATATCAAGGCACAAGCCACAAGAACTGCAAGGGTGTGTTCAAGAGCGTGGCCAACCTGGGCCGGCTGCGGCAGCTGCGCGACGAGAACCCGGACCGGGCCTACGTGCTGTCGGGAGAGGACCTGACCAATGTGGGTCCTGTCGCCCTGTTGCAGGACCTGGCCGTCCTGGCTTCCCTGGGCATCCCCCATGCCGAGCGCAACGGACACCACTACTTCACCGGCCTGTCCATGCATGTCGGTTCGATCCAGCAGGCGATGCTGGATCACCACGGGGACCTGTACCGGCGCCACACCTGGCCCGACGGCACTGCACCGGCCGTCGCCATCGATGATGGACGAATGCAACTGGCAAGCGTGGTCGCGGCCCCGTTTGGCTACGGTCCCGCGCTCGATCTGGACGGGTTTGATCCGCTTGCCGACTGGGATGCGTCGGCCTACCGCGAGGGTTAGGGGATCCAGCGCATCATGGCAGGTACCACCCCGGTCATTGTCTGTTCGGAAAACGGTCTGGCCGCAGCCGAGGAGGCAATCGAACTCTTGCGGCAGGGCCGGAGCGCCCTGGACGCGGCCGTGGCGGCCGCCACCCATGTGGAGTGGGATTTGGCGGACAACTCGGTCGGCCGCGGCGGCATCCCCGGTATTCTGGGCAACGTGGAACTGGATGCGAGCCTGATGGACGGACGCACCCGCCGGGCCGGTGCCGTGGCCGCCCTGACCTGGACCAGCCAGGCTGCCCGTTTGGCCCGGGCCGTGTTGGAAGAGACCCCCCATGTGTTGGTGGTTGGGGAGGGGGCCAATCGCTTGGCGCAGGCGTGCGGCCTGGCCGAGGAAACCCTGGAACATGAATCCGGCCTGGATGTGTGGCGAAAGCGGTTTGGCAGGGCCGGCATCGATCCCGATGCCCTGACCGACGACGAGGTGCTGGCGGCCGTGAACCAGCTTACGAGCCAGCTGAGCCTGCTGGCGGAGCAGGATGACGAGCGGGAGATTCCCGAGGCCCCGGAGACGGGCACAGTCAACTTCCTGGTTCGGGATACGGACGGCAACCTGGCCAGTGCGGTGTCCACATCGGGATTGGGCTGGAAGCATCCGGGTCGGGTCGGCGACTCGCCCATCATCGGTGCCGGCAACTATTGCGACAACCGCTACGGGGCGGCCGCCTGCACCGGCATGGGTGAACTGTGCCTGCGGACACTGACGGCGAAGTGCGTAGTGGATGGCTTGCGCGGGGGGTTGACGCTGCAGGCGGCGGGCCGCGGGGCCCTGCGGGAGCTGGACGACCTGCCGCGCGGCCAGGGTCAGTTCATCGGCTTCATTGTGTTGGCGCCGGATGGTCGCCACACCGGTTTCAGCGAGCGATCCGGACGTACCTACGGCTGGATTTCGGGCGGCATGCGCAAGGGTGTGTTGTCGCCGCGTCTGACCTTGGAGGAACTGGGAGGCTGAATGCGCAGTGGCCTGTGGGGTTGTCGGCGGACCGTCCCGGACCGCGTTGGCTCCAGTTCCGTAGTCGTCCAACGTGTCGGTGCAATTTGTGTCAGACTCATGGAATGCAATCACCGTTTGATGTGCGATGGGAGACGGACCGCATGAAGTCGCCTGACAGTCGACTGCCGCGGCTTCGTCCTGCAAGCGAAGGAGCGGCTTCCTGATGCCCATTTCCCTCGCCATGCCTCAGTTCGGCCAGAGCGTCACCGAAGGGACTGTGGCCGCCTGGCTCAAGGCCGAAGGCGATCCTGTCAAGCGCGACGAGAGTCTGTTGACCATCTCGACGGACAAGATCGACACGGACCTGCCATGTCCCGAATCCGGGGTCCTGCTTAAAGTGTGCGTGGCGGAAGGAGAGACCGTGGCCGCCGGCACGGTTCTAGCCTGGGTGGGTCAGATAGGTGAAGTCGTACCGGACCACACCGCTCCGTCGACAGAGGAGCCCGTAGCGGAAGAAGAATCGGACCAGTCCAAACCAGTTCGTTCTCCCGAGCGAAGACCGGTGCGCGCAGCCGGTAGCCTTACGGGTTTCCTGTCGCCCGTGGTGGCCCGGCTGGCGGCGGAACACAACGTGGACCTGGACACCATCCAGGGGAGTGGCCGCGGCGGCCGCATCACGCGCAAGGACATTGAAAGGCACATCGCCGACCACAGCACTGGTACTGCGGTGCGCGATCCAGACACCGCACTGCAACCGCTGACCCCCATGCGGGCCGCCATTGCGGAACACATGAGCCGCAGCGTGCGGACCAGTCCCCACGTGACCACGATTCACGAGTTCGACATGGGGGCCGTGGTTCGCCATCGGGCCGAGCACCGGATCGCATGGGAAGCGCGCGGCCTCAGGGTTACGCTTCTGGCCTATCTAATGAAGGCCGCGACGGAGGCGCTGCAGCAGGTGCCCGCCGTCAACGCCAGCCTGACCGTGGAAGGCATTCGGCAGTTTGCGGAGGTACATCTGGGCATGGCCGTGGCCGTGCCGGGCGGACTGGTGGTGCCCGTGGTTCGCGATACCCAGACCATGTCACTGGAAGACATGGCCGCCGCGCTGGCGGACGTGACGGAAAAAGCCCGCGCCAAGAAACTCAAGATCGAGGATCTGGAGGGAGGCACCTTTACCATCACCAACCATGGGGCCGGGGGCAGCGTGGCCGGCACGCCGATTATCCATCAGCCCCAGGCGGCCATCCTGGGCTTCGGGGCCGTGGTCAAGCGGCCGGTCGTGCGCGGAAGCAATCACCTTCTGCCGGACGCCGACGATGCCATCGTGATTCGGCCCGTGTCCTTCTGTAGTCTGTCCTTCGACCATCGCCTCCTGGACGGGGCCGTGGCGGACGAGTTCATGGCCGCGGCGCACGCGAGCCTGCAGCAGTGGTCCTGACGGGCTGTCCATCTGCGACAATGCCGCCATGAACAGGGATACGCAACTTGCAGTTGTTGGAGGCGGGCCAGGCGGCTATGCCGCTGCCATTCGCGCCTCGCAACTGGGGTTCAAGGCCATCTTGGTTGAACGGGAACATCTGGGCGGCGTATGTCTCAACTGGGGCTGCATTCCGTCCAAGGCCCTCATCCATGCAGCCGATGTGCTGGAGAGTCTGAAGGACGCCGCCGATCTGGGCATTGGCCTCGGCGAGGTTGTTCTGGACTTCGGCCGCACGCATGCCCGCAGTCGAACGATTGTGATGAAGCAGGCCCGCGGCCTGCAATTCCTGATGCGCAAGAACGGCATCGATGTGGTGGAAGGCCGGGCTTCGCTCCGGGATGCCCACACGATCAGGGTTGAGGGTGTGGACGGTTCCGCCTCCGATCTGACAGCCAACCACATTCTGTTGGCGACGGGTGGAAGACCCCAGGAACTACCGGGGCTGCCCTTCGACGGCGAGACCATCCTTTCGTCGCGGCATGCCCTGGATCTGTCGGAGCTTCCCGACCGGGCGGTGATCGTGGGCGGTGGCGCCATCGGCGTGGAGTTCGCCTGGCTGTGGCACTCCTTCGGGGTAGCCGTGACCGTGGTCGAGTTCGAGGACCAGTTGCTGCCGCAGGAGGACGCAGATGTCGCGGCCGAACTGACCAAGCGGTTCCGGGGCCGCGGCATCAAGGTGCTGACCGGACATGGTGCCGACGGCTGGGATGCCGGGATGGGCGAACTGTCGGTGCGCGACCGGAACAACGGCGATGCGACCCGGCTGCCGGCCGATCTCGTGCTGGTGGCGGCTGGAATTCGGCCCAATACAGAGAATCTGAACCTGGTCGAACAGGGCATCGCCTTGGATGCTCAGGGATTCGTGCAGGTCGACGAGCGGCTCCAGACATCGGTGCCTCACATATACGCGGCCGGAGACTGCACCGGGCGTCTGCCCCTGGCTCATGTCGCCATTGCCCAGGGCGTAGCGGCCGCCGAGACCATGGCCGGCCAGGAGCCGGAGCCGCTTACGGAAGAGCGGTACCGCTTCATGCCGCGCTGCACCTACGCCTCGCCGCAGGTGGCCAGCCTGGGCTGGACCGAGACACAACTCAAGGCGGAAGGAATCCCCTACAATGCAGGCATGTCCAGCCTGTTCCCGAACGGCCGGGCGCGGGCCGTGGGTGCCGGCAGTGGATTCGTGAAGATTCTGGCCGGTGATCCCTACGGTGAAATCCTGGGTGTGCACATGGTTGGATCCGAGGTTACGGAGCTGTTGCCGTCCTTGACCCTGGCCCACATGATGGAACTCACACCTGTGGAAATCGCGCAGACCGTCCATGCCCATCCCACCCTCAGCGAGGTGGTAATGGAGGCTGCCGCCGCGGTGGAGGGCCAACCGCTCCACGCATGACGACCGAAACCGCACTCTCCGCGGCGGAAACCCAGGAGGTCGCGCCGGGCCGCATGTGGCTGTTTGGCCTAGCCCTCGTCGCGACCATCGGCTTGCTCGTGGCCGGGGTGGCGTTGGGGGTGCCCCTGGCGTTCTGGACCTGGCACATTCATCAGGCCGGGATTCAAATGGAAGAGGCGGTGGCCTGGCCCGAGCCGCGTTACAGCGACGCCCTGCCGAGCTTGCAGGACCCGACGCTGCTGAATTCGGTACGCCGACACTTGGATGCAGCTCGGCGCTGGCGTCCCAACCATTTCCACGCCCACCGTATGGAGGCCGTCACGCACATGGCGGAAGGCAATTGGCTGGCCGCGGAACGCGCCGTCGAAGCGGCGGTAGCGGGAGCCGAACGCAATCCACTGGTGCAGTTCGACCGGGTGCTGATCCACGAGCAGATGATGGATCATCTGGCCACCCATCCCGGCCAGGGGATTTGGCAGGCGGTTCAGGATCAGCAGGGAACGCTGTTGCGGCCGGCGGCCGATCGGGTGTGCGCCTATCTGGACCGATCCACGGACTGCGATGCGGTCAACCAGACCGTCTCCCTGCCCGTGCCCGGAATCGATCCGATTCTGCTTCGGGAAGGGAGACTGTTGGCGGTCCTGAGTGCGGAGCCGATTGAAATCGAGGTGTTCGTGCCGCTCGCCGCGCCGTGGCTGGTGTTTCTTGCCGGGGTGCATCCGGAGAGTTCGCCACCCCCGCCGGCCGGGGTCAGATTGACCATTGCCGTTCAGGGCGAGGGCCAAGCCGACTGGACCCAGGTGTCGGAGGTGGTCCTGCCGCCCGACAGCCAGTCCACCGGGTGGATTCCGGCCCAGGCTAATTTGGGGCGCTGGGTGGGAACCACAGTCCGGCTGCGTCTGGGCGCGGCACCCTTCGGTCCGGCCGTGGGCTGGGCCGACCTTTCGTTCCAAAGCGCGGACAGCGCCGCCTTTGCCATGCGCACGCCCGAGCAGCGTTGGCAGCAGTCCCTGCTGGCCGGCGGTTTCCGGAGCAGCGACTTGCAGGCCCTGGCCCAAGAAGCGGAGAACCGGGGCCAGGAGGACCGGTCGGCCGCCTGGCAGCGCCGAGCCGATGTGGTGGCTGCTCACGAACCGTCCCCGGCATCACCCTAGGCCTGGCGGCCGCGTCCCGGGTTTCCGTCAACGTTTTCCATGGCACGCAGCGCACAGATTGATGTGGCTGTGCGGTTCTCGGAGACCGATCTCATGGGTGTTGCACACCACGCCGCCTGGGTGACATGGCTGGAGATGGGGCGTCTGGCGCTGATTGACGGTAGTGGCCTGCCCTATACGGAGATTGCCAGGACCCACCATCTGTCCGTCGTGTCAGTCAACCTCCGCATCCGCAGGCCGCTCGTGTTCGGCGATGTGGCGCGCATCACCACGGCGCTGGACAAGGTCGGCAGCCGCAAGGTCTGTTTTGCCTATGAACTCCACCGCAGGGACAGTGGCGTCCTGGTCGGCACCGGAGCCACCGAGCATGTCTGCGTGGATCTGGAAGGGCGATCCAGTCGACTCCCGGAGCGGGTGGTGGCCGCCCTCCACCACGAACCTGCGCAGGCGCGCTGAGTGGCCGTCCTGTCGACAGGTAGAATGGATGCGGCCGGTATTGATGCGGTCAACCGGTCCTTGTTTGGGAATTGTGTTTCGTGAGTGACCTTGGCCCCCCCCAAAACCCCATCCGCGTGGCCGTGGTGGGTTCCGGCCCCGCCGGTTTCTACGCTGCCGACTTTCTGCTGCGGGACCAGCACACCGTACAGGTGGATCTGTACGACCGGTTGCCCACGCCGTTCGGCCTGGTGCGGGCGGGCGTGGCGCCGGATCACCAGAAGATCAAGGCGGTCACGAAGTTGTATGACCGTGTGGCAGCCCGGCCCGGTTTCCGGTTCTACGGCAATGTCACCCTGGGCAGGCACATCAGGGCGCCCGAACTGGCGGACTTCTACCACGCCATCCTCTACTCCACCGGGGCCGAAACCGATCGCAATCTCAACATTCCGGGCATCGACCTGAAAAACAGCCACACGGCAACCGAGTTCGTGGCCTGGTACAACGGCCATCCGGACTACGCCGACCGCACGTTCGACCTGTCGCACGAGAACGTGGTGGTGGTTGGCATCGGCAACGTGGCGGTGGACGTCTGCCGCATCCTGGCGCATACCCCGGAGCGGCTGGCCGAAACCGACATGGCTCCCTACGCCGAGGAGGCCCTGCGCGAGAGCCGGGTCCGGAACATCTACATGCTGGGACGGCGCGGCCCGGCCCAAGCGGCCTTCACCGTGCCCGAGGCGCGGGAACTGGGCCGGCTGGACGACTGCAGCACGGTGACCCTGCCGGAGGAAGTGGAACTGGACCCCCTTAGCGTGAAGTTCGCGGAGCAATCCGACGACCGGACGCTTCCCACCAAGCTGGACATCATCAGGTCCTTTGCCCATCCGGTGGATGCATTGAAGGCGCGAACGCTGACGATTCGTTTCCTGACCTCGCCCGCGGCGATGGAAGGGGACGACGAAGGACGCGTTGCCCGCATGAAGCTCGTGCACAACGAATTGGTCGACGACGGCCGCGGTGGTCTGCGGGCCAGTGCCACCGAATTTGAGGAGTGGCTGGACGTCGGTCTGGTCTTTCGTTCGGTCGGCTACTACGGAGTGCCACTGCCGGATGTGCCGTTCCGGGAGGACTGGGGCATCATCCCCAACGAAGCGGGCCGGGTTGTCGACATGGATACCGGCCGCCAGATCGCCGGCCACTACGTGGCAGGTTGGATCAAGCGGGGACCGTCCGGGGTGATTGGGACCAACCGGCCGGATTCCAAGGAAACCGTGACGCATCTGGTGGCGGATGTGGTCGAAGGCAGGCACCTGTTTCCCGTGCGTCCGCATCCCAAGCAGGTGGACGAGGAAATCCGGAGCCGGCAGCCGGAGGTGGTGACCTGGGAGGACTGGCAGAAGCTGGACGCCCTGGAGACAGCGCGCGGAGCGGAACAGGGACGACCCCGCGTGAAGTTCACTTCCGTGGAAGAAATGCTGGCGGTCGTGCGGGAGGCCGAGCCGGCTTGACCCCCACAGCCAAGCGTTGGCCTGGGCACTGCCGGTTGGAAGGCAGCTGAGGTGATGAATATGGATGGATGCCGAGACGCTGCTTCGCGGAAAGCGAGTCGTCCGGAGGCAACTCGGAAACTCAGGCTGAACGAGATATGGCCCGTTCACCCCACTGCAGTGTGGCCGGAGGGGCTGAGGCTTGGGCGGGAAGACCTGTGCCAGGACAGGGTTTCGACTAGGCGGGAACTGTCCGACCCAACTGGTCGGCCGTGGGTTCCGCTCAGCAAAACCAGTCCTCGGTGAGGCGTGGCGGCGGGGGCAGTTGTGGCCCCAGCGGTCGCTCGTCCGTGTCCTCGGCGAGTGCCCTGACCTGTCGAAAGAGCTGTTCACCGGACCAGTCCGACCTGTCCGCCACCAATTGTTCCACATGGGCCTGGAGGGTATCCATCCCGGGATCCGGGTGATGCCAACGCCACTGGAACTCCGCCGGTTCCAGTCGTTCCAGCCACGGTGCTCCCCGGTTTGAGTCCAGGAGCCGACTGTGCGGCGGGATCAGGAGGCGCAGGGCCAGCTGTACGGGCGGCACGGCGTTCACCAGGCCGTGTCCCTCGATCCAATCCAGCATGTCCAGGTAGTCCCGGCGCGAGGTCCAGGGGGTAAACGGCAGCCAGGTCGGATGGACGGGCAGGTCGAGTTCCGCCAGCAGTGGCAGGACCCGTTCCATGTCCCATACGGTGTGTCCCTTGTCCAGCCGCTCCAGGATGTCGTCGCTGACGGCCTCAAAGGCCGAGACCACGAACGCGGCCCCGTTGGCCTTGAGTGCGGCCAGGTGCCGCGCACGTCCGAGCAGATGTTCGACCTTGGCCGTGAAGTCGAAGGTGACCTCCGGATAGGCGCGGTGTAGCCACTCCGTCACCTTCAGGGCATGGCCGGGTCCGTTCAGGAAGTCGGGATCCACAAACGAGATGTGTCCGGCACCAGCTTCGACTTGTTGCCGGATGTCGCCGCCGACGGACTCCAGGTCCCGGATGAAGAAGCGTCCGCGATAGACCGGCACCACGGGGCAGTGGCGGCAAGTGTGCAGGCACCCCCGGCTGGCGGCTACTTGTCCGGCCGTGTGGAGCGATCCGTCGGCGGCTTGGAAGCGCGCGTACCGCTCCAGGGTGGGCAGTCCATGCCGGTCCGGTTGGGGTAGGTCCAGTCTTTGTCTCAGTGATATCTGCTGCAAGGGGATCTCGGGTGCTGTGGGCGGGAATGCCTGCAAACGCGTTGCCTGTTCGCACCACTCCGCTAGGGCAAGTTCAGACTCGCCCGCCAGCACATGGTCGGCTGTGCCTGTTTCCAGCAGGTACCGGGCGTTCAAGCCGGCGTACAGGCCGTAGAAGGCGATCGGAATCTCCGGCCAACGTGACCGCAGGGCAGATACCGCGGACACCGCCAGGCGCAGGGCGGTCTGCATCGGCACCGAGACGGCAATGGCGTTGGGAGGCTCGGTTGGGAGTTCGGCGAGGGTTTGGACGGACAGGTCCAGCACATCGACTGCAAACCCGCGGTGTTCCAGAACCGCCTTGGGCTGGGCCAGGTTCAGGGGCTGCAAACCGGACTCATAGCAGGAGATCAAGAGGACGCGGCCTGCCGTTGCCGCGAGGTCCGATTGATTGAGGAGAGGTTCGTGCCCGGGTGTTCGGGCAGCCGTTGGAGTCATAAGGCCATTCTGTCACAGAGGCGAATACAGCGGGTGGACGATTCGCGTTGCTTGTCCGTTGCACATCGAGGACCCAACTGTACAGGTATTCGAGTCGTTTCGGTGATTGAGGTCGGCAATTCCCTGTGCATGTGTGGAAGAACCCCGCTGCCGCCGCCGGCTAAATCCGTCGCATCACAATTCCCTGCGCATGTGTGGAAGAACCTCTATTGTCCGCATTCCACCACCAAGCCGTTGCCTCGATGACCCTGTGAGTGGAAGCGTCTGAAATCGTCTCCTGTCAGCTGAGTGGGTGGCGAATGGGGAAGACATGGCCTCAACCATCCGCAGCCTGAAGCAGAAAGGCCCCATTTTTGCGGGGCCTTTCTGCTTGTCTGTGCCAGTAGGAGTTCTCATAGGCATTGTCCCAAGTCAGAAAGTCAGGGTATTAAGGCTAGCCCCGGTCACCTGAACTGTGCTGGACACGGCTTTCGCCACGGGACCCGTGCTCACCGCCGCTTTCGCCACCGGCTTCCCCGGAGCCCACTTCAGCATGGGGCACCCAGCCCTTGAACCGACCCGGGGCCGGCATGATGACACCGCCTGGCCGGGTGCCATGTCCACCGGGGTCGTGGGGCCGAGTTCGATGCCATTCGACAGATGGATCTCCACCCGCAC
>JAAXGZ010000127.1 GCA_012271135.1 Caldilineales bacterium
GTTTGGCCCCCGGCCGGGGGCCAAACTGCGCAGGTGCGCCTCCTCCACGCGCGTGCCGTGGGCCAGCCAGTGCCGGTCGACGCGGGCAGGGGGCTCGTCCGTGAGCAGGACCCGGGGGTCTCCTGGCCGGGGGCCCAGAGCACGATCAGGGTGCCGCGCCGCTGGCGTCGGTGGAAGGCCCGCCCGGCCGTCACCGTGTACTGCCCTTCCCCGGCCACGAAGCGCCCGGCCGGCCACCGGAGTCCGGTCGTGGCCTGAAAGGTCGTGTGCCGGTCTCAGCGCAGGTAGGGCTGCCAGCCCTGGCGGCGGATGGCCGCCCACAGGTCGGGGCTCTGCAGGCCCCGGTCACAGAGCACGCGCACGGTCAGGTTCGCCGGCACGGCGGGGCACACAGGTCCGACATCCAGGGTCCGGGCTGGCCGCCCCGCTTCAGGTGCCCGGCCACGGGCAGGGCCAGACCGCGGTAGACCACACTGACGACCAGGGCCACCAGGGCCTCCCCCTTGGCCGTGGGGTCGACGGCCAGGGTCCAATTCCGTGCCTGCCCACCAGTCCAGCACCCAGCGCAGCAGCGATGCGAAACAGGTCGCGACCTCCCGCTGGACTTGGCAGGGCGCAACCCGGTCGGCCCCGTCGTAGAGCCACTCCCGCAGGTATGGGCGCGTGGCGTGCCAGCCGCATTCCAGGGCCTGCAGGGCACCGAGGACCGCGTTCCGGCAGCCGCTGTGGGCCAGGATGGTTGCGCCCACCCACAGGGCCAGGCCCTTGACTTGGCCGGGACGCAAATGGGACAGATGCTTGGCGATGCACTCGGCGTGGGGATAGAATGCCGCTGGAAGAAGCAGGGTCGGCTCCCGGTATCGTTGTGATGGTCGATACAGGGTAACTGCCCACCAGGCTTCTTCTGCTTCCTTGGTCGTTTTTTCCCCGGATAGGCTTTACCTACCCCTATCAGGCCACCCCCGCCGGGTGCCCTGGTTCCCGCAGACCTGTCCGCCTGGCCCGAGCACCTGTCGGAGGTGGCCCAGCGCCTGCGGACCGTGTACCCTATCACCGGACGCACCGGCGAGCCGTGGCTTACATCGAGGGCCTGCTGGGCCCGGCGCCGCGCAAGAACAGCTGGCCGAGGTCCAGGGCGAGGCCCAGCCCTACGGCTTCCGGTACCTGCTGGGGCGGGCGGCTTGGTCGCCGGACGCGGGCCGGGATGCCCTGCAGGCCCATGTCGGCGACCACTTGGCGGACACAGCCGGGGTGGGCATCATCGACGAGACCGGGTTCCTGAAGAAGGGCGCGCACTCGGCGGGGGTGGCGCGGCAGTACAGCGGGACGGCGGGGCGCATCGCGCACTGCCAGGTGGGGGTCTTCCTGGCCTACGCCGGTCCGCGGGGGAACGGCGCTGGTGGACCGGGAACAGGTCTGCGTGCTGGCGGTGCCCGACCACGAACCGGTCTGGTGGGGCTGGCGGCAGCCGACGGTGCCGGCCATCCATGCGACCCTGGCGGCGGCCGACTGGCAGCGCCGCCGCGCGGGGCCCGGCAGCAAGGGGGAGCGCGGGTACGAGCGGCAGTGGGTCCGGATGGAGGCCGTCGGAGACGCGGCCCCGTCCGCCCCGCGGGTGCGCTCGCTGCTGTTTCGGCGTTCCTGCACGGCCCCGGAGGCATGGACCGCCTACCGGGTCTATGCCCCCGCGACACGGCGCGGGACACCGTGGTGCGGGGGGCCGGCACGCGCCGGTGCATCGAGAGCGGCTTCGAGGCCGCCAGGCAGGAGGTGGGGCTGGACGAATACGAGGTGCGCAGCGCCACCGGCTGGGACCGCCACATGACGCTCGCCCTCTGGGCCCTGGCCCTGCTGGCCGTGCTGCGGGCGACCACGCTCCCAGCGGCGTCCCCGGTCAAAAAAAGCCCACGGGCAGCCTGGCCGCCTTCAGGCGGTCCCGCGGGCTGGCGTCGACCTTGAGCCTGGCCGCGGTGCGGCACCGGCTGTGGCTGCTGTGGCTGCGCATCGTACTCGTCCACCAACACTACCGACCGTACCCCGTAATGGCGATGCGGTTCGCGGATCAGGAAGGCAAGCCAGTCCCGAGGATCGACATCCAGTTCCGGCAGTGGCCGACACGGTGCGATCCCCCAGGGAACACTCCAGTCCCACATTGTGCAAATGAGTGGTCAAGCCAATCCTGATCTCCCCGACATCCAAGGATGTCGGCAGGGGCAGACTTAACCGGATGACGGGATGCCAGCCGTGCAGGCCATGACAGTCCTCCACTTCCAATCCTTCCCAAAGCCTGCGTGGCCGACTCCAGCCGGCCGGTGCTCTGGACCAGGCGGCAGCTTCCGACGCGTTGGCCAATTCGTGGTTGGACGGAACCCCCTGGAACCACGCCTCCAAGCCGTGTTGATCAGCAAACTCTTGCCGAAACGCCGCGGCCATGCCAGAAACTGGTGCTTGTTCTCCAAGGACGGAATGTGTCCCGCAGCAGACGCTGGACGAACTGCCAGCAGCCCGCGCAGATGGGAAGTCTTGTCCACATACAGACACTGGTCGCCACGGATCGCTAGGAAGTCGGATTCACCCGTATGCAGCGAGGGCAGCGTCCTGTCAGCCATGATCGGTGCCGGTCCAGTGGCCGTTCCGAAAGCTCGGCCATCCATCATCCTTGACGTCCTCAGAACCGGGTTCGATTTCCATCCGTTGCAGTGCATGGGCCAACGCCCACGGGCTGTAAACGGCCGGTCCCTGCTCCTTCAGTGGTACCCATGGTTGACAGCATTAGAGTCTTGCCAAGCCGACGGGGACGGCTCAGAAAAAGATAGTGTGGCGGGTATGCGAGCAGCCGTGCAATCTCGGCCGTCTTGTCAACGTAGGACTCTCCATTACACCGCAACTGTACGAATTCCGAAGTCCCAGTCGCCAACGGGGGCAAGGCTCCGCTGCACAAACCTGTGTCTGGCTGGAACTGGTACACACTTCCGCATTCTCGACCATGTTGTCGGCTATTGTAGTAGGCAGTGCAGAGTCGGCATCTGCACTGTGAGATCTCCGTCCGGATGCTTCGGATGCAACCATCCAGTCACCCCAGTCGAATCTGATTCCTCTTGTTGGGAGCATGGAGGGGCTTGCCATGGCCCGTTTCACCCGAAGAGTACGAGGCGTCCCATCCGGGTTGGAGAACCTGTCCAGCACGGCAGGTGGCTCCAATCTGCAAGGCCATGTTTTCGAATTCCCTACCCTCCTTAATCCGGACAGCGGCTTTCCCTGGACTCTTCGGTCCACCATCTCCTCAGTGGACATTGCTCTTCAGGTTCGTCCGGGCTTGACGTTGGAGGTGCCCATGGTTGCGTTCCGGCACGGATGCCTGTCCCTCTATCGGGGCATTCATTGACAGAGGCCTGCACCACGTGACTCTCCCCGATCCGATTGCAGAATTCTTGGCCGGACAGTCGCCCGGTTACCGGATCGCCGCATCCTTTCGTGCCGACATCGGCAGGGACGAACGTTTCACGGACCAATGGGCCGTCGTCGCCGGAAACACCGGGCTTGTTCTAGTGGAGGACGACACCGTAGAACTTCTGCCGTGGTCAGAGGTGGACGCGATCACCTGCCACCGTTACGTCGGCGGTGGCAGCATGACATCCGGTACCGGCGCCGACACCCGACTGATTGCCCGTTTCTCGGCCGCCCGGATGGCGGATGCCCAGAACTTTGCGCGAGTTGCGAATCGCATCCGTGCGGGGGAAATACCTGCGATATCCGAGAGCCGGCCCGAAGCACCGCAGGATGCGCAGGCGGCAACAGACAGATCGGACCCCGATGGCCCGTCAACCGGAAACATTCTGGTGCGGCTGTTCCAGTTGATGCCGGACAGCAAGTGGTGGCGCATGCCCATCGTCGTCCTTGCCTTGGCAGGGGGTGGCATCGCGGCGGTTGCGTCACCCTACCTGTCAGGCCAATTCCTCTTTGATGAAGTCCTGGACACGGAGGGCCTACACTCGGGCCGACTGGGCTTGGCCATCGGCCTTATTCTCCTGTCCCGGTTGGCGGAGGCAGCCTTGCGCATTACCTGGGGGTTGACCAACGCGTCCCTGATCCACGACCTGGAAATCCGGCTCAAGCGCACCGCCTTCGCTGCCATCCAGCGCCTGCCCATGCGGTTTTTCGCAGACCGGCATACGGGCGAACTCATGGCCCGGCTCGAGCAGGACGCCTCGGACATCGCCCTGCTGTTCCACATCATCCTGCCTTCGTCCATCCACGGGGCCCTGTTCCTGGTCGGCTCCCTGATTGCCATGTTGGCACTGGACTGGCAACTGGCCTTGGCGGTGCTCCTGCCGTTCCCAATTCTGTTCACGCTGCTCCACCGCATCGTCCCCGAAGTCAACTCGTTGTATGAACGCATGTTCCGTGCGGAAGCAGACCTGCGCACGGTAACCGGCGACTCCCTGACCGGGATTCGCGTCGTACGGGCTTTTGGCCGACAGAAGCGCGAGCGCGCCCGTTTCGCCCGGCCCAACCGCATTGCAGCCCTTTTGGGGCTTCGGGCGGACGCCAAGCTCGGTACCCTCCGACCACCCATGGAATTGGTTACGGAATTGGTTCTGGTCGGCGTCTGGGCTGCCGGCGCTTGGATGATTGCCCGCGAGCAGGTGACCCTTGGACTCCTCATCACCTTCGCCGGCTACCTGGGACGGTTCTTCCAGCCGGTGGGCGAAATCGTGATCATGATTGGGGATTGGGCCCAAGTGTCCACCGCAGCCCATCGACTGCTCCGGCTCGTCGATGCCGGGAGCGCGGTGCGCCAACCCCGCGGGGAGATGACCCCAGCCCGATTGCCCGGACACGTCGTCTTGGAACAAGTGGGGTTCGCCTATGAGCCCGGCCAGCCGGTTCTCCAAGACGTGAACCTGACGGTTGGGCCGGGGGAAACCGTGGGCTTGGCAGGCCCCACCGGTGCCGGCAAGTCCACGGTGCTCAACCTAATCGCCGGCCTCTATACGGCGGACGAGGGCCGAGTCCTGTTGGACGGTGTCGACATGCGTGACCTTCCCCCGCGTGTACTTGAGGGTCGGGTTGGGGTTGTTCTGCAGGAGACACACCTGTTCCTGGGAAGTGTGGCCGACAACATTGCCTATGCCCGTCCGGACGCCGGCCGCGTGGACATCGTTGCGGCTGCCCAGGCAGCCAATGCACACGACTTCATTGTGGAGCTTCCGGACAGCTATGAAACACAGCTGGGACCGGGTGGACATGCCCTGTCGGGAGGCCAGCGACAACGGCTGGCGATCGCCCGCGCCCTGCTGTTGAATCCTCCAATACTGCTCATGGACGAAGCGACTGCAAACGTGGATTCGGATACGGAACAACAAATCCAGCAGGCAATTGAACGTGTCGCGCACGGCCGCACCGTGGTGGTGATAGCCCATCGCCTGTCCACCTTGCGCACGGCCGATCGTCTCTACTTTATGGAAGACGGAAGGGTGATGGAGAACGGCACGCACGAAGAACTCATGGATTATGGCGGCAGCTATCGTCGGCTTGTTGAACGCCAACGGACCGCCTTGGAGACCATTGGTGTCGGAGAGTAGCTCGAATGACCTCAAGCGACAGAGACAAACCCTTGCAGGACCAGGACCAAGACCTCACCCGGCCCACCTTGGTTGCCCCGGGTGATTTCCGGTGCGAACACACGCCCGGAGGACTGGTGCGCGCGGTGCTTGGGGACGGCATTGCCATCGAGCCCGCCGAATTCCACCGGACCTTTCCCTTCTCCGCACCCGACGAGCTCATTTCCATCCGGGATTCCGAGGGAGTCGAACACGGTCTGCTGGCAGACCTTGCGGACCTCCCCAGCGAAACCGCGGAACTAATCCGCCAGGAACTTCGGAGGCGGTACTTTGCACCGCACATCACCCGTATCGAAAAACTGACGGAGAAGTTCGGCCGGTCGCACTGGACGGTCCGGACCGACGCCGGTCCGACAAACTTTGAGGTCCAGAACGAACACGCCAACCTCCGGGACCTGCCAAACGGAATGCTTCTCCTTATTGACATCCATGGCAACCGCTACCTATTGCCGCCCCGGGCCGAGCTCGATGGTCGCGTTCGCCGCCAACTGGAAGCGATGTTCTGAGATCGATGGACACCGTCCGCGCCTGCCCTGCCGAGATCCTGGGCGCGATCGCCGCCAAGGCATCCGAAGGCGAGCCCCTGTACTGGGCCGCCGCCGACCTGACATCCTCCGGCCATTACCAGGACGGGTGGCTGGTCGCCACACCCAAGGCCGTACACCTCGTCATTGACAGTCGGTTGGCCGACACTGTGGAACGAACCGACGCTGTCCGGTTTGAAGCACGCGTCATGACCGGTTCCGGGGTGTTCATGGTGACGGGGGCTCGCGAAAACCGGGCATTGGCCTGGTTCAGCCGTGGCCATGCCCCGGACCACCAGCGCCTGGCCGCCGTCCTGGGAGCCGGTCCGCCTCCGACCATACGCGAGCAATCTGCTGCAGCCGATGGCCTGCTTCCGGTGCAAAGGGGCGGCTTCGCCAGGGATTGGGTGGCCGAACCCCTGCGGCATCCCCGGGCCACGCTTGGCCGCCTGCTGAAGTTTCTGCAACCCCATTCCGTAGCGCTCGCGCTGGCACTTGGTCTGTTCGCAGTCGCCAACCTGCTCACGCTGCTGATCCCCCAGCTCATGCGGATCCTGATCGACGACTGGCTGGTACCCCGCAACATCGAACCGGCACCGGTGATCGGATTGATCGGGGCCATGGCCGGCACGTACATCCTGCGCACCCTGGTGGTGATTGGGCGCAATCGCACCGTCGCCCGTCTGAGCGCCAATTTGATCTACGACCTCAGGCAGGCAGTGTTTGCTTCCCTGCAGCGGATGCCGTTGCGCTACATCGCGGACAAGCCCCCGGGAGACGTGCTCAACCGCGTAGCCGTCGACACTGCCAACCTTAGACAGTTCCTGCAGCGCTGGGGCACGGACGGGATCAGCCAGATTGCCCTGTTCGTGCTTCTCTGCGCCATCACGTTCAGCCAGGACTGGCGGCTGGCCCTCCTCACGGTATCCACGATGCCGTTGGTAATTCTGATGGCGCTCGCCGTATGGCGCATCGCCCGTTGGATGGAACGCACCCACCACCGCCTGCACGACCGCATTGGATCGCTGGTCCACGACACGCTGGCAGGCATCCGCGTGGTGAAGGCGTTCCGGCAGGAACCTGCGGAAGTTGCCCGGTACCGGGACTGGACCGCTCGCAAGTACGTCATTGATGTGCGCAACCAGAAGATATGGCGCACGATGGGACCGTCGATCGACTTCGGACTGCGCTTGGGAGAACTGCTCGTGCTGCTGGCAGGGGGCGCGCTCGTCCTTGCCGGGGAACTGCAACTGGGAGAACTGGTGCAGTTCGCCGCCTACGTGGTCCTGTTGGTCGAGCCCATGGCTTGGATGGGCCAGGTGCCGCAACGGCTGGTCGAGGCCCTGACCTCGGCGGAGCGCATCTTCGAGGCTATGGCCCAGAAGGACGATCTGCCGGTATCCTCGAACCCCAAACGGCCCGATGTACAGGGAGGAGTGAGCTTTGAAGGGGTTAGATTCGCCTACCGGCCGGGGGAATCGGTACTGGACGGCTTTACCTTGGACATTGCGCCGGGAGAGATGATTGGCTTGGTGGGTGCTTCGGGCGCGGGCAAGTCCACCGTCGCCAACCTCCTGCTCCGACTGTACGACGTGTCAACAGGACGCATCACGGTGGACGGTGTGGATCTGCGGAAGCTGGATCCGGAAGTCCACCGACGGCACATGAGCGTAGTGCTCCAAGATCCATTCCTGTTCTCCGGCACCATTGCCGAGAACATCGGCTACGCCCTGCCCGAAGCTTCCAGAGCCGACATCGTGGCGGCGGCAGGCATGGCCCAAGCCCATGACTTCATCACGGCATTCCCGGATGGTTACGACACGCTTGTCGGCGAGCGCGGGCAGCGCCTGTCCGGTGGTGAACGCCAGCGGATCTCCATCGCGCGGGCGGTTCTGCACAATCCGCGCATCCTGATCCTCGACGAGGCGACCTCCGCCCTGGATCTCGAGACGGAGACTCGCATCCACGCGGCCTTGGCCGCCCTTACCGAAGATCGCACTGTGATTGCCATCGCCCACCGCCTGGCGACGCTCAACCGAGCCGATAGGCTGGTGGTTCTGGACCGCGGCCGCATCCTGGAAACCGGCACGCACCGGGAACTCATGGAGGCCCGGGGCCGGTATTGGGCAATGGTAGAGGCACAGCGAATTCTGGCCGAATCCCGCACTCTCAGCGCAATTCAAAACGGCTAATGCCAAGGCCGTAGTTCACATACCGCTTACGGTACCGGCGTCAGATACAAACTTCAGGGCATCTATCGCGGCCACAACTCTGCCATCCACACCTTCCACACACGTCTGTGCCTGTGGGGCAAACCCGGGGAGATAGTGCTCGTGGCAACCCCAAGCTGTCCCCCATCCTGAATGCGGTGGTCCACGACCAAGCCCCTCGGCAGCAGAATTCTATGTCTACGGTCATTGAGCCTTGCCAGCCAACACCGTTGCTGAGCAATTGCCTCACAGAACATGACAACACCCCCGAGTACTGCCTGTTGGAAACCGATGGCAAGTCGATTGAAATACGATTTCAAATCGATTGCACAACGGATAAGCACATGCTGTTCACGTATCCCAGCCTCGATGACGAGGAGAGGCGGGTGGAAGAAGCCACAACTCAACTTCGGCACGGCCTCAGGCATTACGTAGAGGCGGAGCCGCGCCACTGGACAGATCTGCTCGCGCGCATGACCCGGGCCCGCGCGCTGATCGGGTCCAATAGCATTGAAGGCATCAACGTGTCGGATGAGGACGCGATCGCCGCCATCGACAGTGAAGATCCAGCAAGCACCGACCGCGATACGTGGCAAGCCGTCATTGGCTATCGCGAAGCGATGAACTACATCCTGCAGTGGCGCCGGAGCCCCTCGTTCGCAATATCGGAGGACATGCTGTTGGCCGTGCATTTCATGATCTGCCAGTCTGACTTGACCACAGGCCCGGGCCTGTACCGTACAGGCTGGATCGGCGTAAGGGATGCCAGAACCGGCGAGATCGTGCACGAAGGAGTGGACCGCGACGAACTGGAACCCCGCATCGGTGAGTTGCTGGAGTACGTGAACGAGGAACCAGTCGAATCGGTCTTCCTGCGGGCAGCCATGCCCCACCTGAACCTCGTCATGCTCCAGCCCTTCAAGGACGGCAATGGACGAACTGCCCGATGCATTCAAACCGCGGTGTTGGCCAGCGATGGAATCATCGAGCCGACATTCTCCTCGATCGAGGAGTACATCGGACGCAACCAACAGGAGTACTACAACGTACTGGCAGAGGTCGGCGGTGGCGGATGGCATCCACGGCGCGATGCCAAGCCGTGGGTTCGTTTTTGTCTGGCCGGGCACTATCGGCAGGCGCGAACGCTCCTTCGCCGAATGCGAGAGCTTGAGCGGGTTTATGCAGAGCTTTCGGCCCTGGTAGAGACCAAAGGCCTGCCTGAACGCTCGGCCATGGCACTGCTGCAGGCAGCCTTTGGAAGCAGGGTACGCAATGCGTCCTACCGGGTAAGTGCGGACATATCCAGGAACCTTGCCGGTCGTGACCTCAAGGTGCTTGTGGATGCCAAACTTCTCGTTCCGGAGGGAGAAAAGAGAGGACGTTTCTATGTCGCGTCACAGACTGTGGCTGATATCCGCAACACACTACGCCTTCCCAGAAATATGGACGACCCCTTCGCGGAAGATGGTGAGGTTCAGGCTTCCTCACGCCAAGCAACTTCGTTTTCCAACTGAACGCACATTTCTGGAAACGACCGGCGGCCAATGGAAAACGCACTTCCCGTCGGCCATGCTCAGCCTGACCGATAGGCTGGTGGTCCTGGACCGCGGCCGCATCCTGGAAACCGGGACACATCGGGAGCTTATGGAAACCCGAGGCCGATACTGGGCAATGGTAGAGGCACAGCGGATCCTGACCGAATCCCGCACGCTCAGCGCTATTCGGGAAGGCTGAGCTGTGGACAGGGCACCACGTCCAAACAGAAACCAATGTCTGCGGACATCCGGATCTGGTGCACCACACCGTCGTTCGGTCGCGGCTGGTACCATGTCCGACGTGCCAAACCGTCGGCCAATCGTCATTTGATCAGGAACACTGACACAGTCGAGCTCCCCAAGCCACCCTCGCGCAGTTGGAAAGCCACTTGACCGACACCTGACGGGTGAATGGTATCAACACAAGACTACAGTGGAGACCACGATGGTCACATTGCAAGAAGCCCACGAGAAAGCCAAGACCATCATCCGGGACGGCCTGGACGCCCAGTTCCAAGGCAAGGTACGTTTTCAAGAAGTTCGCACCACCCCTAGGATAGGTGCCGGAGACGAGGAATACCTGGACATACAGGTCATCTACGCCGGTAAACCTGCAGACCTGAACCCTAGTAGTGCAACGAAACTTGATGG
>JAAXGZ010000078.1 GCA_012271135.1 Caldilineales bacterium
AACTGCGCCTCATCCCTGGTGCAGGGACTTCACAAGTACGTGGAGATCCCGCCCGACGACGCAGTTTCCGGCGTTATGCACAACAGTGTCGGCGGCTACCGCATCGAGGACATCGAAGTCGTTGCCGCCTTCGATATCGACGAGAACAAGGTGGGCAAGGACCTTTCCGAGGCCATATTCACCGAGCCGAACAACACCCTGAAGTTCGCCGACGTGCCGCTGACCGGCGTCAAGATCGACCGTGGCATGACCCACGACGGCATCGGCCGGTACGTTTCGCACCTGGTCAGGAAGTCGCCACACTCCACGTCCGACATTACGGGCATTCTCCGAGACCGTGAAGTGGACGTGGTGATAAACTACCTGCCTGTGGGCAGCGAACAGGCCACCAAATGGTACGTCGAGCACATCCTCAACGCGCGCTGCGCCATGGTCAACTGCATCCCGGTATTCCTGGCGCGTGAGGAATACTGGCGCAACAGGTTCGAGGAGCGTGGCGTTCCCATAATCGGCGACGACATCAAGTCCCAGTTGGGAGCGACCATCACCCACCGTGTGCTCACCCGCCTGTTCGAGGACCGGGGGGTGACTTTGGAAAACACCTACCAGTTGAATTTCGGCGGCAACACCGACTTTCTCAACATGCTGGAACGAGAACGGCTGACCTCCAAGAAAATCTCCAAGACCACGTCGGTCACCTCGCAGCTGGACGACGAAATTGATCCCGACAACATCCACGTGGGGCCCAGCGACCATGTCCCGTGGCTCAAGGACCGGAAGTGGTGCTACATCCGGATGGAGGGGCGAATCTTCGGAGGAGCCCCCATCAGCCTAGAGGCAAAGCTGGAGGTCTGGGACAGCCCCAACTCGGCCGGCGTGGTGGTCGACGCCATCCGTTGCGCCAAGCTGGCCATGGATCGTGGCGAAGGCGGCGCCATAGTTGGGCCCAGCGCATATTTCATGAAGTCTCCACCCATCCAGTACACTGACGACACGGCCCGCGATCTCACCGATTCCTTCATCTCCGGAGAGGGGACCCGACATAAGGCCCCTCAGAAGCCGCATGAGCGGACGGGCGAAGACTAGGAAGACTAGGCCGTTAAGAGCTGGAAAGGGATGCCCCGGACTCCTCGCTGGGAGGTGTTCCATTGAAGATAGCCCTGGTGTCGCCTTACGACTTCACCTGGCCCGGCGGAGTAACCATTCACGTGTCCCAACTGGCCAGAGAGCTGGGAAAGTCGGGCCACGAGGTGCAGGTCCTGGCGCCACACTCGCCCTCCCGGGAATGCCAGGACCGCGACCTGCTGGTGCCCCTGGGCCGTTCGGTGCCGCTGCCCAGCGGCGGTTCCATTGCCCGGGTTTCCCTCTCCTGGTGGCTGGCCCGCAAGGTCAGGGCGCTCTTGGAGCGGGAGCAGTACGACATCATTCACCTCCATGAACCCATGGCGCCCATCCTTCCTCTCACAGTCCTCGAATATTCCAACACGGTGAACGTCGGCACCTTCCACGCCTGCCACAACCGGCACCACCTCTACCGGATGAGCCAACCGTTCATCAAGAGATGGCACCAACGCCTGCACGGCAACATAGCCGTCTCCCCTGCCGCCCGGCGTTATGTTCACTCTACATTTCCGGGCAATTACGAGATCATCCCCAACGGCATTGACGTAGACCACTTCTCGCAGAGGGCAAAACCCTGGCCGCAGTACCAGGACGGCAAGACAAACATCATCTTCGTGGGCCGCCTGGAAAAGCGGAAGGGTTTGCGTTACCTGCTGGAGGCATACGGACGGCTCAGGTGGGACATCCCGGACCTGCGCCTGCTCGTAGTGGGGCCGGGGACCCCGGATAAGGACTCATACCAGGTCCTCAGTTCACAGAACCTGCCGGAGGTGGAGTTCGTGGGACGGGTACCCTACGAGGACCTGCCCCGCTACTACGCCTCGGCCGACATATTCTGCTCTCCCGCCACGGGCGCCGAGAGTTTCGGCATTGTCCTGCTGGAGGCGATGGCGGCCGGCAAGCCCGTGGTGGCCTCCGACATCGAGGGGTACCGGGGGGTGCTCACCGACGGAGAAGAGGGTCTGCTCTTCAGGAACAAGGATGTGGGATCGCTGGCCGCAGCCCTGGAGACTCTGATACGGGACCCCGAGAGACGCGCCGGCATGGGGCAGCGCGGCCGAGCCACCGCCGAGAAGCACCGGTGGCAGGTGGTTGCCGGACAGGTCGAACAGTACTACGAGGCCTGCCTGCAGGATGTACATGGCGCGTCCGGGCTTGGTGCGACGGTTGGGCAGAGAAAAGCTTAGAGACATTCTGCGCACCTTTTTCGAGGAACCCGGCGCGCGCCTGTTCAAGGCCGCCGGTTTATCTCCCAATGGAATTACCCTGCTCGGCTTTGCGTTTTGCGTTGCATCGGCCTGCCTGGCGGCTTCCGGCTGGCTGGTCTGGGGCGGGGTGGTATTCTTGGCAGGGGGAGTCCTGGACCTCTTCGATGGAGCCCTGGCCCGCCTGACCGGAAAGGCGACAGCCTTCGGCGCGCTCCTGGATTCGGTGTTCGACCGTCTTGGCGAAGCCGCGCTTTTCGTTGGCTTGGGAGTCTACGTCCTCAGGGCCGATGTCGGTGAAGACTACCGGGCGTATTTTCTTATCGCCCTCCTGTTGGCCCTGATTTTCTCCCAGGGCGTCAGCTATCTCAGGGCGCGCGGAGAGGGCCTGGGCGTGTTCACCCGGGCCGGGGTCATGACCCGCACGGAGCGGGTGATCCTACTGGGCGGAGGGCTGCTGCTGTCCTGGATTCCCTGGCTGCTCATGGGCATCCTGGTTGCCATTGCCGCCGTGTCCTGTTTCACCCTCTTCCAGCGCATGTTCACCATCCGTAACATGCTGGACAAGGAAAGCTAGCGGTCGTTCCATTCCCGGCGCTTGGCGCCTGAAGGGGGCGGCCTGCCGGGGCGCACAGGGTGGATAAGCCCCGGCAGGCCGTGTAAACTGGCCTCATCCACTCCCGCAGGGAACTCGAGCCATGGCAACCGCGCAACAGGAACTGATCCCTGCCCAGGAAAAGCCCCGGCTGAAACGGGAATTCCGCAAGCATCTGAAATCGGACGTTCGGCTGCGGCTGTACACCCAGCGGCCGTCGCCCATCGCAATTCCGGGCCGCGAGTGCCGCTCCTGCCCGCAGACGATGCAGTTGATGGAGGAACTGGCTTCCCTCTCTCCGAAGCTGGACCTGGAAGCCGTGGAATACCACCTCGACAGAGAAAAAGCCCAGGCAGACAACATTACTCGCATTCCGGCGTTGGTGATAGGGGCGGGATCAGGGAAATGGATTAGACATTACGGACTGCCCCTAGGATATCAACTCCCCGTGCTGGTTGAGATCATCAAGGCTCAGTCCCGGGGCAGCACCCGCCTTTCGGTAAACTCTCGCAAGCAACTCCGGCGGGTTGAAAAACCGGTACACCTGCAGGTGTTTGTGACGGCTGGCAGCGAGACCTCGGCGGGGATGGCGTTGCTGGCGCAATCCATGGCTGTGGAAAGCGCCAATGTTCATACGGATGTGGTCCAGGCGGAGGAATTCCCGGATCTGACCCGCCGTTACGGAGTGCGGCAGGCGCCGCTTACCGTAATCAACGAGTTCACGAGCGTGCCCGGGATGGCAAGCGAAGACGAACTGCTGGACAAGGTGCTGCTGGTCGGCTTGTAGACGCCGGACGATGCAGGGGGGCGCTGCCGGTGGCAACGATCCTTCCGCAACGCCGAGGGTTCCCTTTGCCGGAACGGCCGATTTCAATTCCCAACCAATCTAGGAGAACTGACCGTGCCCAAAGAACTCAGGGGTGACATGAATGCGCAGGGCCTGCGAGTAGGAATCGCAGTTGCCCGGTTCAACGAGGTAATTACGAAGCAACTGCTCGACGGGGCGCTGGAAGCACTTGCCCGCTGCGGGGTGCGCGACAACGACATCACTGTGGCCTGGGTTCCCGGCTCCTTCGAGTTGCCCGTGGTGGCCCGCGCCTTTGCCAAGAGCGGTCGTTGTGACGCCGTTATATGCCTCGGGGCGGTTATCCGGGGCGAGACCACGCATTACGACATGGTGGCCGGACAGGCGCAGGGCGGCGCTGGCGCCGTCAGCCTGGACACCGGGGTACCCACAATCTTCGGGGTGCTTACCACGGAGAACATCGAGCAGGCCCTGAACCGCGCTGGCGGCAAGTCCGGCAACATCGGGACCAACGCCGCGCTGGCAGCCGTGGAAACCGCATCCGTCCTGGCTGCTGTCAACACGGCGTGACGGCCTCGTGCCCCTCCAAGGCCGGGCCGGAAGATAGGCATTTTCGGCGCCGGTCCTGCGCTGGGGCCTCTCCGAGGCGATAGGCTGCGGGCGTACCGGTAAAATCAATCCGCGATTTCATCGAGTAAGTGATGACGAAATTCGGAGTTACCATTCCCAACAACTGGGGAGTACCAGACCCCCGGGAAGTGCTCAGCGTGGGTCCGGAGGCGGAACAGTTGGGGTATGACTCCATCTGGGTGATGGACCACCTGTTCAACACCGGGTACATACGCGAAAGGCTGCAAGACCGGCCCTACTATCACCCCATGGCCATGCTGTCGTACATGTCAGCGACCACCAGCAGGGTCGCGCTGGGTACGTCGGTACTGGTGCTGCCCTACCACAACCCCGTGGAGTTGGCCAAGTACGCCGCCACCCTGGACCAGATGTCCGCAGGCCGGGTGATACTGGGGGTGGGAGCGGGTGCGATGTCCGAGGAGTTTGCGGCTCTAGGGGTCCCGATGCGGGAACGTGGATCACTGACCAACGAGTCCATTGCAATCATGAAAGAGCTGTGGAGCAAC
>JAAXGZ010000058.1 GCA_012271135.1 Caldilineales bacterium
ATTGCAATATCCCAATCTCTTAACGGTGTCCCTACGGCGAGTATCTTGTCCATGATGCTCTGTTCAATGCGGGACAGGATGCTCCAAGGCCCATCACCGTTGGGACGGACCAATCCCCACTGTTCTGTCAGTGACGGAAAGTTGCTTTCGTCTAGGTGATCGATGTCGACTGCCTGGATTGTCAATTTTCCATGATTTTTGCTCAGACCTTGTCTGAGCAACAGGATATTAGTGTCAACGATGGCTTCATCAAAGACATCCTTGCCCATTTCTATCAGAGTTACGGGGGTGTGTTGTTCGGCTAGGTACCGGCGGGTTTTCTTCCCATATTCTGCTTTCAGCCAACTGTTCGAGGTGATGTAAGCTAGGAGGCCGTGGTTCAATTTGAGCAATTGGCAACCACGTTCGTAGAAGAGTTGATAGATATCACCGGTGCCGATGAAGGTGGTGTATCCAACGTTTTTGTACAGGTTGGAGAGTTTGCCTTGTTGTTTTTGTAACTGCACGTAAGGCGGATTGGCGATTACCACGTCGAATCCGCCCTTCAGTATCACATCGGCAAAGTCAATGCGCCATTCCACCGCACCGGTTGGTGCCACGCTTTGCAGGCCAGCACGTAACTGCGCCTTGGTTAGGTCTACCTTCTCTCTGAGCGCCACCTTGCACTGCCCTTGGGCGGTTGTGTAGTCTGAGATATCCTGTTGAAGGCTACTATGGACGATGCCTGCTAGAGTCACGTCGAGTTGCTGATGCTGAGGATTGGAGCCAGCAATGGCGTTGTTGAGTTCCTGATGCTGAGGATTAGGGCCAGCAATGGCGTCGTTGAGTTCCTGATGCTGAGGATTAGGGCCAGCAACAGCGTCACCCACCACCAGCTTCAGATCTAGGTTAGGTAGGGGTTCTGGCGGGCCGTCACCGTCGTAATCCACGGCTAGGCTGAGCCACAGACGGAGCATGGCCGTACTGACAGCTAGCCCGTCGTTATCCACACCATAGATGTTGTTGCTAATAATGTTCAGCTTCTGCTGGTACAGGCTCTCCGGTGTGTGGCCAGCCCGGAACAGTGTTTCGTTGAGGGCAATAATCTCTTGGAGCATCCCTAGCAGAAAAGCACCGGAGCCGCAGGCGGGATCAACGGCTTTCAGGTCGGCCACGGCGTTGGCGACTTCCAAGGCCTGTGCCACGGTGACTGCATGCGGGTTGGCGTTGTCCACCAGTTCGCCGATCTTGGTGTTGTTGAGGCCGTCAATGTCCCGTCCAGCCAGGTAGCCCTTGATGGCTTCCCGGCACATGAAGGTGACGACAGAGCGCGGGGTATAGAATGCACCGTTGCTGTTGCGTTCGTTGACGGTTTCCTCGAACAGCTTGCCCAGCATTTCGGGGTCCACCGCCACCTCAGTGTCCAGGGGTGTGGCTTCTGTGACGGTGAAGTTGTAGCGGTTGAACAGGCCGGGCTCATTGCCATCACCCAGCAACGGCGCGATGACTTTGTCAGATACAGTAAGGCCGCCCTTGGCTGCGCGAGCATCCAGTTCGGTCTCTTCAAACAGGCCACCGTTGAGGAATGGAACTTGCCCGATCAGGTTGCGGACCCCGTCGCTGAGGTCCTGCGACTGGGGGTTATTCAGCCCAGCGAAAAATACAGTAGTTATCCGGTCAGTGTAGAAATTGCTTACCGTCACATCCTTGTGGTAGTCCCGCCACAGAGCATTGAGGTAGTTGGCATCACCGTTGAAGCGAAGCCATCCCTTGCGACTAACGAAGTGGACGAACAGCAGGCGATTGAACAGCGTCTGTGTGAACTGTTCAGCTTCGGACTGGTCGATGCTGGTAGCGATCAGGCTCACGGCGGCATCGTAAGCAGTTTTGTAGTCCTTGAAAAACGCCTCAGTCACGGGTTGGACACTGAAAGCATTCTGGATGGCCTCATCCATGGTCTTGTCTGACTCACCGTAGTCGTGCCACAGATTGGCGATTTGCTGGACGACGGTACGCGCTGGCTGCCCGCGATGCGCTACCAGGCGCTGGAGCCGCGGCCGGCTGCCGGACAAGTCGGGGTAGATTAAGTGCAGTTGGTCACAGTCACGGTTAGTGAATTGCAGCAAGGGCTCGTCGGGGAGGATGGTGTCGCCGATGACTTTGGCAGCGGCCGAAGCCGTAGCGGTCTTTACGTGGTTGTCGTCGGTACCGTCCAAGGGAATGTACAGGATGCTGAACCCGTCGCGATGGGCCAGTAAACGGGCATCAGCAGGTAGGTTTGGGTCATTGGCCGCTCCCAAGGGCACCAGTCGGTCAACGTAGTCGAAGTCCAAGGTCTCGATGAACAACGAGCGAAGGGCTTGCGCCCGGCCGTCGACGTTGGGAGCGGTCAGGACATCTTGCAGGCTGCGCTCAACTTCGCGGGCATCCTGAACATTGGCGATGGGCACGGCGATGCTCCTCCACTTCGGGGATGGGAATGACTGGTCTTACATTGCCGCCAGTGAGCGTATCCCTGACGGCTCAGCCCGTGGCTTCAATGACGGGTCTGGTTGACGGCATTACGCCGCTTTTGCAGGATTCGGCTTGTGACAAGCCAGTTTAGCCAGATCCGGCAACCGGCATACGCCCTTGAATTCTACGGATCCGGACTGCGTCAGAACGTGATCACGTTGCGGAGCGTGGCAGGTTCCGCAACCGCCGCGATTGCCTCGTTGATCTGCTCCAACGGGTAGGTACGGGTAACCAGTTCGTCCAGCTTCAACCGGCCCTGCCGATACAGATCCATCAGGCGAGGCACATCGCGCTGAAAGTTCGTCCCGCCCATCGAACTGCCCTTCAAGGAACGCTGGCCCATGAAGCGCTGGCCGGTGTAAGTAAATGTGTCATCCTGCGGTGGCATGCCGACCTGAATGATGCGCCCGCCCTTGCAGATCATATCCGCCGCTTCTTCCAGCAGACGGGTGACGCCGGCCACCACGAACACGTAGTCGACCCCGCCCGAGGACAGATCCATCACGGCCTGCACGGGGTCGGTTTCCCCGGCATGCACCACATGGGTGGCCCCAAAGGCCCGGGCCATGTCCAATTTGCCGCGTTCGATGTCAATCCCAATGACCTGCACAGCCCCCGCCAGAATCGCGCCCTGGACGGTGTTGAGGCCCACGCCTCCACACCCGATCACCGCCACCGACCGCCCGAACCGGAAGTGCGCCGTGTTCACCACGGCCCCCAGCCCGGTGATCACCCCGCAGGCCAACAGCGCCGCGGAGACAATCGGGATCGAGTTGGGAACCTTCACGATCTGGGTTTCGTGCACCACAGTATATTCCGCGAATCCGGCTACCTTCAGTGCGCGGTTGAGTTCCCTGCCGTCGCGGTTGGTGAACTTGGAACGCAGTTCCAGCGGGTGGTCTCCGATGCAAAGATAAGGTTCGCCTTCCAGACAGTGGCGACAGCGGTGACACGACCACAGCAGGGACACGACCACGCGATCGCCCACGGCAATGCCTTCCACATCCGCCCCGATGCGGGAAACGGAGCCGGCGGCTTCATGCCCGGGGATCAAGGGAACTTCGTAGTGCCATTCCCCGTCGATGATGTGGATGTCGCTGTGACAAATGGCACACGCCTCCATGCGGACTTCGACCTCGTCGCGGCCAGGCGGCTCCAGATGCACCTCTTCCACAACCAAGGGACTTCCGTACTCGTAGCAGACTGCGGCTTTGACCGTCCGCATGGCGCGTGTTCTCCGTCCCTGCCGTCCGCGGTGATCCGCGGATGCCCCTTGCCAAAATCGGTGGGCGGGTTCGGCACCCACCCACCGGGGTTCTATCGACTATGCCTCCAACGACGGCTTGGCCAGGATTTCGGCGGCCGCTTCCTGGACGTTGCCAATCACCTCGTCCAAATCGCTCTCGCCGAGCCAAACGACCTGGAGCATCTCATTGATGGTCTTGAAGTATTCGGTCTCGCGGAAGTTGGACGGCAGGACCAGCGGCAATGCCTCGGCCATGATTCCACCAAACACCCGCATCAATGCCGAAGCCTGCAACGTCTCGGACGCCATTACATCCGGGCGTACCGACGGTGCGCCCATGGCGTTGTAGTTGCCAATCTGGGCATCGAACGTCGTGAAGTACGTCAGGCAGTCGAACATTTCAGCCGGGTGCTCCGAAGCTCGCGAGACGCAAACAGGGTCCGACTCGAACATGTTGCCGCGCACGCCCGTGTCGGCTCCGATCGGCATCGGGGCCACGGCCCACGCGTCCTCCTCAACGAAGTTCTTCACGTATTCGCCCCAGAAGCCCGACTGGTACATCGCCAGCTTGTTGGCCGCGAACGTCTGGTACGTGCCCTGTTCCATCGTGCCGGGCAGCGGCGCCACCCCTTGTTCATGAAACAGGTCGCTGACGAAGCGCAGCGCCGCGATCGATTCGGCGGAATCGAGCGTGGCCACGGTGCCGTCTCCGTTCAGCATGTCGCCGCCCCAGGACCGCTGATAGACGAGCAGGCAGAAATAGCCCAGACACGGCAGGAACCCGTACACCCCTTCGTCCGGGTTGGTCAAGGCCGCGCCCGCCGCTAGCAGGTCATCGTACGTCCATGTGTCGTTTGGCGGATCCATACCGGCGTCTTCAAACAACCCAACGTTGTAGAACAGGCCCACACGACCGGGATGGGCCAGTTGGGGCAGGCCGTAGAGTTCGCCATTCAGGCGCGCGGCCTCAATGTTGAGCGCGTAGAAATCGCTCAGGTCAAAGCCGGACGACTCCACCAGATCATCGATCGCCCTGGACGCGCCGGCAGCGGCCAACCGATAGTAGCCCTCGATCGACGAGATCCAAAAGGCGTCACCAATCGTGCCACCGGCAATCAGCGTATTCAGCTTCTTGAAGTAGTCCGCGCCTGGGAAACACTCCATCGTAACAACGACATCCGGAGCTCTGTCCTCGTTGAATTTCTCCACCCACTGGCCGTGGTTGTCACACTCAAGGCCCAAGCGGTGGTGGTACCGAAGCTCAATCATCTCCTGAGCTGGTCCACCGCCGGTCATGGCAGCCGGATCGGCGCAGGCAGCAACCGTCAAACCTCCCAACAGAATCGCACCGGACCGCAGAAACTCTCGCCGACCAACAGTGTTGCCGTTCATGATGTCTCCTTGACCGAGGCACACCCTGACGGTGAAGCACCGGTGGTGAGATCGATCAATTTCACGGATGATGCCGGAGTATAACAACAGACAAAAACAGCTCTCTTTGATGATGCAGCGCGTCGTTCCAGGCTGGACACGTCATGACACGGATACGGATTCCACCGCGGAGTTGCCTCCCTGTTGGGTTCCAAACCGCGCCCGTTGTCATGGCAACTCGCATCTTGTATCCCCCTTTTGGCAGATGATGATTGCAACCGATGCTCTGGCGGCTCCTGTGACAATGGACAACGAGTGGGGCCCGTCCGGAACGATTCAATTAAGGCCCGAGGTCCTGGCTTCAACGGAGGAATTCAGTCAGAAATTGGCATGTTCTGCCGGTGCAGTAGCGCGTTTCCGGCTTCCGGCACTCCACTCCAACCCGCCAGTGACATACTCCGAATCAGAATGCGACTGCCCTGAAACCCCATCAGGCCGCCGGCAGCAGCATCACGGTTACATTACGCTGCCGAGCCAGTTCCACCTGCTCGGATCCGACGCTCTCGCCAATTGCGGCTCCGAGCGCCGCCTGGCCAGTGGCTTTCGCCAAATACTCGGCTCGCTCCGCAGCCCGGACGATGTCCTGGTCTCCCAGGGTGATGGACGCCTCCGCAGCCACGTACGCGTCGTATCCGTTGTCCCGACTACGCCCGACGGCAATCAGATCCACTGCCAGCAGCTCGTTGGCCTGTTCCGCGGTTATCGCACCCCGGTCTTCCGCGTTGGCAATCAGATCGCTCAGGTTGCTGTCAGCTGCAACTGCCGCCGCCTTTAGCACCCTGGTGCGTCGCAGACCGAGGTAGCGCCCGGCGATGCTGCCGAAGTTATTGGCCACCTTGATTTCGTAGTTTGTACCGAACCTGTTGTCCATACGTCCGTCCATACGGTCCATACGACGGTTCATTCCGTCCACCCCGCTCGTTGAGGTTGTTGATGTTGGTCTTCACTTCCCCCATGTCGGCCTTGAGATCGTCCTGGCCCTGCTCCAAGGCTCGCAGCCGCTGGTTAGTGGATTCCATGAAGTCGGCCAGAGTGGCTTCCAGCCTGGTGAAGTGCTGGTTGGTAGCGGCAACGTGCTCAGCGAACCGTTCCGGCAGTTCCAACAGGTCGGACGTGAGTATGCGCTGGCGCACCCGTTGCAGAAACTCCGGGTCGTCGCCTAAGGCTTGGAGGAAACGGGTTTGGTCGGCGGCACTGAGGGTCATGGAGGAACTTCCTTAACCTGTCCAGTATACCCAGTGAAGCGACGCGCAAACGCCGAGTGTGCCTTTGGCACTTCCCTCCTTGCTAGGACCATTGTCGTGGTGCGGCCGCTGCCAAATCGCGGCCGCACTGGACGGTCACGATCCGGTTCCCGCCGAGGCTGGTCACTGCCCACCGGACCTTGCCGTACTGGTGCACGGCGTCTCGTGCTGGCGATTCCAGCAGACACCGGGCTGGAGCTGCGCCACATACAGCCGACCGCGCTTTGCCATGGCCAACTTCAAGCTCCGGTTCTTCCTGCAACGAGCCTTGAATTGGCTTTTGACACTGGACGGGCTGACTACGCGGCGGATCCGGGGCGAATTCGCCTCATCGGCCCCGATTCAGGTGTTCCCAACCCCGATTGGGATGACAGGGTCGGCAGCTCCTGCTCACTTGCCGTGAAAACCATACACAGATGTGGTACAGCAGTAGACAATATCGGGATTTCTCGGTTGAATTGGCGCACCGACCCTATCGAGGCATTGGGCTCCCATGGGGTCCCCCATACGCGTCCTTTATCATGGCAATCCGAATTTCACGGGCTCACAGGCTTTTTGGCGCCATCACAATTGCAACTAATGCGCCGGTGGCTCGCGGCAGCAACCAAAGACAGGCGGTCCACCAATCGTTGGAAGGCCTGTTTCGACGGAATGCAGGCTGGAGCTTGCCGGGTAATAGCCACCCCTCGCGAGGCGCACGGTGCGACCGAAGCCTTCTGGATTTGGCAGACAGGATCACGACATGAGTGGAAAACGACTGCGAGTCGGTGTTGTTGGCACGGGCTTGGTGGCACAGGTAATGCACCTGCCCCACCTTGATTCACTTCCCGAACAGTTCGAGATCGCCGCCCTCTGCGATCTGTCCGTCCGGACGGCGCAGTCCTTGGCACGCAGATACGGGGTTCCCCGAACATTCACCGATATGGAAGATATGCTCGCCTCGGTCGCATTGGACGCCGTCCTGATCCTGACCCCTTACCACTACCCCCAAGCCATGGCGGCTATGGCCGCAGGACTGCACATCTTCGTGGAGAAACCGATGTGCGTGAACGTCGAAGAGGCCACCGACATGGTCGGCGCGGCCCGCCGCAACGGTGTGATTGGCCAACTCGGTTACCACAAACCCTACGATCCTGGATATGAAACGGGCGCGGCCATGGTACGAGCGATGTCTGCGGTGCGCATGGCGACGATGTACGTCGCCCATGGCCCCAACGAACCGTTCCTCGAACACTACGAGATCCTGCGTTGCGACGATGCCGATCCCGACCGCGTGGCCGCAACCGGTCGGGCAATGCGCAAGGCGCAGCAACAAGCCATCGGCGAACAACCGGAGCACGTGGCACGCGCCTACGGGGGTTTGCTCGGCAGCGGATGCCATCAACTTTCGATCATGCGCGGCTGCCTCGGACGCGTGGAGGACGTGCTGTCAACGGAGATTTGGAACGGCGGTCGCTCGATTGCGGCCACGCTCAAGTTTGAGCGCGGCGTCCGGTGCGTCTTCACCGCCGTCTTCATGCCCGACATCCGCCTGTTCGACGAGACTTTCACGGCCTGCGGCGACGGTATTTCCACCGCGATCCAATTTCCTTCGCCGTTCCTGAAACACGCCCCCACCATGGTGGTTCGTCGCGGCATGGAGGATGGCCGTTATGTCGAACGGGAGATCACGACCGACTACCGGGAAGCCTTCCGCAACGAGTTGATTCACTTCCACCAGTCCGTAACGACCGGCACTCCGCCGCGTACGCCCCTGGAACACGGTGCCGAGGATGCCGCGACCATGATCGCCATCGTTCGGAGCTGTCCCGATTTCGTCACGTGACGAAAGTCGATTCCTCGGCTTCGGAGGAGAACCGGTCAGTGAAGCTGGCACACAGCTGTGGAAACTGCCTGGCAATGCGGCTGGGGCAGACGGAACTTGGGCTTATTCCTCGTCCAACGGGGGAATGTCCAGCCTAGCCGCCGCTTCCGCAATTCGGTCCCAAATCTCATCCGCCACCGGAATGCCGGCACGCGTCCGTTCGCGGGCAACCATCTCTTCCAGTTCTCCCGGAAGCAGCACTTCCCGGTGGTCCTGGGCCGCAGGCGAGTCCTTGATCCGTTCCAAAAGCGTCTCCGCGTCCTGCAGCTGGGCTTGGGGATCCCCGAATGCTGTCGGATCCAGGATGGTCGCGGTCCAGTTGGCCTCGTAGGTGGGACCAAGCATGATGCCGCCCAAATATTCGTTGAAGAGTGCCAGACCATAGCCCTTGTGGGCACCCATGGGCAGGATTGATCCTCCGGCGTAGAGTGCTTCGGGATCCGTCGATGGGACCCCGTCCCGATCGAGAATCCAACCCGGCGGAAGGGATTCGCCGCGCTCGCGGTGGAAGCGAACCTTGCCTTCCGCGGTTGCACTGGTGGAAAAGTCGGCAACGATGGAGCCGAAACGGCCTCCCGGCCAGCCCAGGGTAATCGGATTCGTGCTCAAAATGCGCTCGCGGCCGCCGTACGGGGCCACGGAGGTGTGCTCCGGCAGCCGGTGCGCGCCGCCTCCCGTGATCTGGATTGCGAGACCGCGCCCCGCAATCTTCTCCGCGAACCAGCCGATCCGTCCCGTATGGGTTGTATTGGTCAACCCGCCAAAGGCAACACCGGTACGCTCGGCCTTGGCTGCCACCCTTTCGCACAGGTTCAGCAAGGCGCAGTGGCCGAATCCCTGTTGCCCGTCAACCAGCACCCACGTCGATGCCTCGCGGGCCACCGTGGACCGGACGGCCGGCTTGATGTACCCCTCCGCCATCAACTCGAGGTAGTGGGGCACGCGCAACACGCCGTGAGACTCGACGCCCTTCAAGTCTGCATCGACGAGGGTGTCGGCAACGATCGCGGCGAGATCGGCTGGGGTACCGGCAGCTTCCAGGATGCTTTGTACAAACGCAGCCAGCCGCGTAGGTGCAAACCGGCGCGTCACGACGATACCGTCCCAGGGTGTGCCGCGTCCAGCATCCGTTGAACCAAACCGCCTGCGCTTTGTGGTTCCGTCATGTCGCCGTGGGCAAGAGCTGAGGGAACGGCCCAAAGCATCAGGTTCTGGTAGTAGTCGGCACCGAAAGTGCGCTGACCCGTATCGGCATCGCCGCGGGTCGTGTTGGGGAAGTCCCACACATAGCCCCAGTGCACAATGTTGGCCAGGCAGCGACGAAGCAGATCCAGGCCGAAGTCTCGGTTGCCTTCGTACATGTAGGTCATGGCCAACATGAAGAGCTCGGGTGGGAAATAGCTGTAGGGTCCGTACCCGCCCACCTGCGCCACGGTGCCGTCCGGATTGGCGTAGTTCACCGCGCCGGACTGTGACAAGCTGCAATTTATGTCGCGGATGGTCTGCAGCGTGACGGAGACCCGGTCGGCGGGAAAGACGGCGTCCACACCGTGCCAGCTGGTGATCCAGTGGCCGTCCAGCTGGTAGCCGAACACCAGGTCCGATTCGGTTTCCGTATCGGGTTCCCGGAAGTTCCAGTAGCAGGTTTCGTTCCAGAGAATTTCCTCCAGGGCCTTTCCGCCCGCCGCCAGCCAGTCGTCGCACTTGGCGACATACTCGGAGTCACCCATGGCAAGTGCCATGCGGCGCATGATCGCAACCTGCGCCAAACGAATGCCGCCGGCGTGCGTCACATATCCCTTCCAGCCCGGTTCCGGCGCCTCGAACCACTCCGTGTCGCCCAAACCCTCGGCGTCCGTACCGGGTTCCGGCATGGCTACTACCTGCGAATCCCCGTACGCAGGCCGCAGGGCCAGGGCGAAGTCGTTGCACTGCTTCAGGGAATCCCAGAACCCCGACAGGAAATCATCGTCGCCAGACGTGCGCCAATACCGGTCCGCCATCACGATATAGCAGGCACCGTTGAGCACAGTCTGGTAGCCGCGGTCCGGAGCCGCCATGTCGTAGGGATCCCGGTTGTTTTTGTCCCGGGCCGTAATGCCGCCGAAGATCCACGGTGGCCGTCCGTCGGGAAACTGGTAGGCACGATAACCGTGGAGCGTGGACAGGGCGGCATCCGGAAAGAAGTAGAGCAGCGGAATGTTCCCGTAGAAGCTGCAGGGCAGGCACTCCAATTGGGGGCAGCCGCGCGGGCACTCATTGAGCGCGAACAGCCCGAGCGACGGCGGAACCCATTCGGAACCGGCCCATCCCTCCTGTGCCCACACGCTGCACTCGGTCAGCAGGTGCAGGTTGTTGATGAGCGAATCGGCGAGCCAGCCTGGTACCTCGGACGCTTGGTACAGGACCTCTTGCCACGCAATGACCCGGTCCAGATACGAAGTTTGACGGGAAGCCAAATCCTGAAGGACCGTCTCAAGATCCGGCCACGTCCGTTCGTACATATGTACGAAGGGGGAGGAGGCGTCCGCGCCCGGGGTTCCGCCTCCCATCCAGGTCGGGGCATGCCAGGCGAGGAGGACGGTAAGTTCGGTACTGGATTCCGGTGCCAAGGAGAAGGGGATGCGCACCGACAGTCCACCCTCTCCCGATGCCGGTTCGGGCAGTGCTTCGCCCGCGGCCGCCCACCGATCGCCGTCAGCATCCAAGCCTGCGCCCCAGGTACAACCGCCGGACGGTTCGACAACCGCCAGCGCGTAGGCCATCCGGCGCCCGGGACGGTCGCTCAACCGATGCACCTGGACAGCCTCGAGGGCAGGATCCGGGTGCATCGTCACGCGCTCGACCTGCTCCCCCTCCTCTGACTTGCCGCCGCCAAACCCAGGCAGCGAAAACAGGAACACTCCCCGGCACGCGTCGTCTACACAATTGCGCAGCCGGATACTGAAGACCGCTCCCGGCAGCAGGGATGCATCCCGGACACCGGGCAGGAACGGATGAAAGGCCCGCACACCGACTTCGAGGCTGTCGCCGGTGTCGAACTCCATGTCGAGGACCGGATAATGCCCCCAGTAGTCCACGCTCCGGCAGAGCTCAACCCCGGACAGGTCCAGTTGCCGGTAGCGGGGCGTGTAGTCCGTGGGCGGGAACTGGTGGGGCGAAGCGGCCGGCGTGGGTGTGTCTTCCTTGGCCCGGAGATCGGTCGCCAACACGCGGGTCCGTCCCTCCGTCCGGTACCCCATGAACGGCATGTTGGCAAGGCCGCGCGGTGCCACAAGCTCGTTGAAGATTGTGACGTACCCCAGCATGCCGTTGGGCTCAATGTCCAAACACCCCGTGTCGAGGCCTCCCACGGGCATGCCGCAGGTGGGGCGCGGTTCGCCGCGATAGACAATCCCCGTCACCGAATGCCTGTAGCCTTCGGCTGAGAACTCCTGCCAGTCCGCATGCGGGATGTGGCGGGGAAAGAAACGGGGATGTTCGAATTCGATCGACATGGAAGTTCCGTTGGGGTGTGCCCCGCGCGGTCGGCAGCCCAAACGGGGTAGGGGAAGCAGGGCCCCGAGGATCGGGCTACGCGGCGGTTCCGGGTGCCAGCAGGACAATGCGGCCGTTGGCCTTTCCGGACCGCAACAGCGCCAAGGCCGTGTTGACTTCTTCCATCGGGAAGGTCCGGGTCACGATGGAATGCAGCGACCCGTCGGTTAGCAGACCGGCGGCTGCCTCCAGGTCCCGACGGGTCCCGGCACGCGTTCCCAGAATCTGGATTTCCCGTTGCGCAAGGTCCTTTCCGGCCGCCTGCAAATCGTCCGGCGTATACCCGACAAGCACCATCCGCCCCCCTGGCCGCAGGGACTCCAGGCCAGCCTGCATCGTGACCCGGGTGCCGACGATGTCCAGGACGCAATCCACGCCACCGCCAGCGCCAATGGCCTCCAGGGCGGCCGTCCACGACGATGCCGCACCGTCCACCACGGCGGTTGCCCCCAAGGTTCGGGCCCAGGCTTGCTTGGCCATTCCCAGTTCTGCAACGATGGGACTGGCCCCCGCGCGACGGACCAGTTGCACCACATAGGAACCCACGCCGCCTGCGCCCACGACCAACACGGTCTCTCCGGATTTCAATCCCGCGCGGTCGATCGCGTGGTGAGCGGTCAGGCCGGCGTCGCAGCAGGTGGCGGCATCGACCGAAGAGAGTGCCTCGGACACCGGCACCACCTGCCGAGCCGAAACCTTCACGTATTCCGCCATGCCGCCATGGGCCTGCAGCACGCCCATGACACTGCCCATGTCGAGGCAAAGCTGGGTGCGGCCAGCCCGACACAACGCACAGACACCACAGGTCTCGAAGTTGTAGACAATCGCCGGCATACCGGGCCGCAGATCCGTCACAGCCGACCCGACCGAGTCCACCACGCCGGAAATTTCGTGACCGGGCACGAAGGGCAGCTCGGGCTCGTAGCCGAAACCGTCCATCAGCTTGAGATCGGTACCGTCAATGCCGCAGGCCCGTACCACCAGGACGACTTCATGCGATTCGGGGACCGGCTCCGGCATTTCGCGCCAGACCAGGGGCTCGCCGAACCGTTCGAGGACCGCCGCATGCATGCCCTACCTCCGTTGTCCGTGTGCCGTCGGTCCTACGCGGCCGTTGCTTCCAGATGGGCCAGCAGGAAATCCCGCCCCTCGCGGAGAATTCGCAGGGGATCGGGAGTGTGGCCCCAGGCGAACCCCTCGTATTCCAACGCGATATAACCGGCAAAACTCGTGTCGCGGACGGCCTGTATCAGGCTGCGGAAATCGATTTCCCCTTCTCCCAGTGGCGGGAACTCGAAGTCCTCCACCCGTCCGAGGGCGTCCTTGGCATGAATGTGGCGAACGCGGGGTGCCAGCTCCCGGTAGGCCGCCGTGACATCGTCGCCGCGCACTAGGTAGTGGGCGGGGTCGAAGAGCACCTGCAAGCTGTCCATGCCGTCCTCGGCAAACAGCCTGCGCATGCCGCGCAGGTCGTGCACCAGACATCCGGGCAGGCTCGCGCACTCCAGAAGCAGCGTCACTCCCAGCTCCTCGCCGGCGGGCAGGATCACGGCCAGGGCATCCAGCAAGCGTTGCCAGTAGGTGCCTTCGCGGCCATACATGTTCTTCATGCCGCCGCCGGTGATCACGTACTTGCAGCCCAGATCCGCAGCCAAGCTCATCCCGCCCAGCACGAAGTCCAGGTTGCGGGCCCGCGCCTCGGGATCACCGTCGATCAGGTTCGTGTGGGCGTTGCACGTGCCGAAGTCCAAGCCCGCCGCCCTGGCCCCTTGCGCCACGCGGGCCCTTTCCGCGGCGTCCGCGTCGACGTACATGTGCGGCTTGGGAACGGGCAGGAAGGGCGGCTCCAGCTCCAGCGATACGTCGATCGCCTGGAAACCGTGATCCGCCAGGATGCCCATGCACTCCACCACGTCGATGTGGGCAAAGAGGGCCGAGTTGCAGCTGAGTCCCTTCATGATGTCAGTGATTCGGATTGCACCGGCAGCACGTCAGCGCTCGAGCCCGATCATGGCCCGGGCTTCTTCGGGCGTCGCGATCTCGCGTCCGATTTCGCGCGCCAGGCGCACCGCCTTGTCGATCAGTTCGGCGTTGGTGCGGGCATACACCCCTTCGCTCAGGTAGGGACAGTCCTCCATGCCGATGCGAATGTGACCGCCCAAACCGATGGCATGGGCAATCAGTTGCCAGTAGTCAGGCGGCTGCATGCAACTAATGTTCCAGTTCACGTTCTCCGGCAGGTGATCCACCATGTACTGGAGGCCCCGCGCCGTGGGCGGAGTCCAACCCTGGCCGGCCCAACCGAAAAACAGCGTGGCCCACAGTGGATCCGGCATCAGGCCTGGCTCGAGTTCGCGCACGCCGTCGTCCGTCCAGAACGAACCCTCGCGCATCTTACGGATGGCCCAGAAGGCACCGGTGCTGAAACATTCGATTTCCAGCTTCACCCCATACTCGATTGCAAGTCGCGCGTACTCTCGAAGCTCGCTGATCGGATGGACCGCATAAATGGTGGTGGGCGGATAGTCGGGATTGGGCTGAAAGTACTCGTCGTGGGAGTTGAAGTTGATCGAACTCATGTCGGGTCGGATCTCCGTCCACAGCCGCAGCTTTTCCTCCAGCCGCATGCTCGCCAGGCCCAACTGGATGATCGGGTCGCCGTGCTCCCGGATACGGCCCACGATGTCGTGCCACCCTTCAAAAACCGCGATTTGCAGTTTGCGGCCGTCCGGCTGAATCACGGGATCCGAACGATATTGCCCATGCGTGTGCATGATGGACGCACCCGCGTCCATGGCCCGGATGTACTCTTCGGCTACTCCCTTGGTGTCGTCACAATGCGTATTGTTCGGGTTCTCCGGGTAGGAGAACATACCGTCTGTAGTGACGGTGATAATCAGCTTGTCCATCGGGTGGTCCCTTCCGAAACCGGTTGTGCGAACACGGTCCTATTATCCACCAGGCGCGGATCCCGGTTCCGAAACCAGAGGGTCGGAGCACTGTTTCAGTTTGGTTGATTTGGGTCCGAATCCGCCATCGGCCCCTCAAAACTGGACACAGACCTGTGCCTTGGGCTTGTGGACAGCACGGTGCAGATGCAGACGGCAGCCGGGACGCGTGCAGTGGTTATCGTCTTCATGGATTGATGGACCATCCGTTCAGGCACTGTGGCAGGGATGCAGCCAGGATGGCAATCCACATTTCTCGGGACCAATGTTCGACATGGGGTTCTGGCTCGCATGCCCTTTGGCGCGGTGCTCCGGTCCTCGGATTTCAAATCCCACGACGCACCGGGAGGTCCCTCCGCTGGTCAAGTCGGCTTGATAGCCTCGTAGACTTGGTCCATGCGGCGAATTAGGTAGTCCACGTCATTGCCGACCTGGATCCACTGCACACCCCTCCGCGCGTAGTCCAGAGCCAACTCCGGATCGTCGCCCATGCCCGAGCCCACCCATTTGCCAGCCCGGCGCGCGACGTCGATCACGCGTTGAATGGCCACCTCCACGTCCGGGTGCCTGACATCGTCAACATGACCAAGGTCGGCAGCCAGGTCCCAGGGACCCAAAGCAATACCGTCAAGATTGTCGATGGCGGCAATGGCTTCGATCTCGGCCAAGGCAGTGCGCCTTTCAATCTGGATCGAGGCGAACACCAATTCGTTGGCCCGTTGGGCAAGGGCGGCGTTGGCATTCCGCCCGTAGGCGGAGGGCACCCTGGGCCCGAAACCGCGCCGACCCCGCGGAGGGTATTTGGCAGCATCCGCGACGGCCTGTGCCTCGGCTGCGTCCCGCACCTGCGGCACGATGATCCCTTCGGCTCCCGCGTCGAGTACTCGTTTGATCCAGGCTGTGTCGGCTATCGGCACGCGCACAAGCGATGCCGCTTCGTGCAGGCGAGCGGCGCGGATGTGTCCCGCCAGCGTCTCGATCGACATGGGGCTGTGTTCCAGATCGATCCAGAAGAAGTCCACCGAAGGGCCGAGTGCATCGGTGACCGCAGGGTCGTTCAGCGTAATCGATGCTCCGATTTGCAGCTCGTCGCGATCCAGCCGTGTACGAAACGCAGCTACTCCCTCATACATTTTTGTTCCTCCCTGCCGCAGCGGTTCCCAACTGCCGCGGACCGTAGACATCGTGGAAGTTCCCTTCCGTGAACCGGTGCCAACCTTCCTCATCAAGGTCGGCGGCGCAGTGCCGGGCCAGACGGATCAGATACCTGAGCGGAAGTTGGTGCAGGACCCCCGGCTGATCCGTACCCCAGAGGATTTTGCCGGGCCCCAGCAAGCGGAACGCTTCCTGCATGCAGGCGATGGCCGAGGGTTGGGGATACTCTTCGTCCGGAAAGTAGGCCGGCAGTGCCGCACAGTCGAACCAGACGTTGGGCAAGGTCCCGAGCACCAACTGCCCGTGCCACAGATCCCGGCTGGGGCCCGGCTGGAGGCAGGACGCATCGGGTTGCCCCAGATGGGCGATCAGAATCCGCAGACCCGGATGCCGCCGTGCGATTCCTTCCACAGCGCCTGTCTGGTAGCTTGCCGTACCGGGTCTGCCCAAGTCGAGTGTCAGTGCCAGGTCCCACTCAGCCAACAACCTCCAGATCCAGTCGAGATCCGGGGCGTCAAGTGCCAGTTCCGGGTGAATCCCGGTCAGCCCCGTCGGAACGGAGCATTCCAACTTCAGCGCTCGGTACCGCTTGGTTGCCACGAGTTCGGTCAGGAGAGCAGGAGGGTCGGACCAGGGATCAAAGCGCATGGCACCCCACAACCGATCGGGGAAGGCAGCCAAGGCGGCCGCTTGGTATGTGTTGGTGGTTCCGTAGAAAGGCCCCTGCAGCAGCATCGTCCGTTCGATTCCCAGCGCGTCCAGGTTGGCAACCAGCATCTCCACCGGATACTGGGTCTGCACGTTCTGCGGCGACAACAACTGCTGCACGCAGTCGCCGTGCCGAATGCGCCCGAATGTCAGGCTTTGTGTCGGGCCATTCCCGGTCCGGCCGGCCACCGTAGGAAAGACGTGGGCGTGCGAGTCGTGCACGGTTTTCCCTGCACAGGGATTCCGAAGTTGCCTAAGGCCGTTCGTACAGCCCGGACCGCGTCCGACCCACGCGGTGCCTGTTCAACTCCTGCATCTCCGCGGGCATCCGCTTGAACACCTCCGGCCACACCGGCTGGTGTCCTCCTTCGCGGTACATGTTCCACCAGACCGGATAGTAGGAGATGTTGAGTCCCATGCGATGTTCGTCCTCGCTGGTGTTGGCACCGTTGGCATGCCATACGCCCGCGTGCCAAAGGACAACGGCACCTCTCGACCCTGTAATCTTCTTCATCATCGGATCGTCAGGTGGGAAGCCGCGGGGCGGTCGCTCCCGCCGAACGTGGCTGCCGGGGGCGATCAGCGTGGCCCCGTTGGACTCCGTGAAGTCCGATAGCATCCACATACTGTTCACCAGCCAAGGATCCTCCGGCAGCCGTGCCGGCAGATCGCCGGTGGAGTCCACGTGGACTCCACCGGCCTTCGACCCCGGCTTGACCCACTTCGAGCAAATGGCGCCGATGCGGATCCCGGTCTGCAGGATACCCCGCACGGTCGCCAGTACGTCCGGATGGGCAGCAAACTCCCAAGTTGCTTCCTCCAGGTTGGCAAGGCTGAATAGGGTCTGGTAGAGGTCGTCGTTGGGATCCTGAAGTAGCGATCGGTTGGCCGGATCCAGATGCAATTCGCGGCAGCGTTGCTCCAACTCCGTTACCGTGTTGGTCGGCACGGCGCCTTCAAGGACGCAGTACCCCTCGGTCATAAGTTCTTGGATGGGATCGGTCATACGCGTTCGGGTGCCAGTGGGTAGCCATAGGGACGTTCCTCGAATTTCGCAGGCATGGGCCATCCCTGACCGCCCATCGTGCGGAACTTGTCGTCCATGCCGCACAGCCAGAAAAACATCCGGGCCGAGTCGCGGCTGTCCCGGAACTGCGGCCGGAAGGTCGGCGCGCCGCTCAGGTGGTACGGAGCATTGGCCAGATCGAAGTCCTCTTCAATCCGCCAATCGCGTGTGGGTGGAGTTGTGCGCCAGTAGTTGTACTTGAGCAGCTGGCGCACCGACGGTATCCGCGAGGCGCCGCGGCGGTGCCAAATCGAGTAGACAGTCAGGAAGACGGAACCTGCGGGTGCCGATGTCTTGACCATGCCCTGGATTGCGCCGTAATGCCCCATGGTCGGCGAGGTGGCAAAGAGGAAGTGGGAACCCGGCAACACCTCCGTGGGCCCCATGTCGTCCGTGCAGGTCTGTGGCAGGTAAAAAACCTGGAGGTAGTGCAGTTCGTGGGTGTAGTGGGAACCGCCATCCCGGTGCCAACCCTGTGCCGGTGCAGGAGTTTCCATGCGGTGGCTGCTCATGAGATTGGGCAACGCGAAGTGTGCACCCAGCAGCGAGCGCACCGCCCCCGCCACTGCGGGATTCAGCAGCACCTCGTCACGGAACCAGGGTTCCTGGATGATTTCCGTCGGCTCGTGGCTGGTGTTGGCATCCGTGTATGCCAGCGTGCGCTGGTTTATCTCCTCGCTCACCACACCCGGCAGCATGAGGTAGCCATTCTTGCAAAACCCGAGCACCTCAGTATCTGTCAGCGTGGCGGGACAATCGTGGGTCAGCATCCCGTTCCTCCTCCCTGGGGATTCGAATTCGATCGGCGTTCCAATATGAACTCGCATCCCAGTCCGTAGGTCCGTTCCTCGTCAAGCAGCAGCGCCATGTTGGGGAACTGAACCACGCACCACCCATCGCGCATCGCCTCCAGCACGGACTGGTACGGGAAGTCTGCCACGCTGTCCGGTTCGGGCTGGACTTGCCCGCCGGCAATGAACTGGACGCCCAGTACCTGGGATGTCACGGAAGTCGTGGAGCACTGCAGGTACAGCAGGTCCTGCACCGAGTTGCCGACTTTCGGGATTCGCGCCAGCACTTCCCGCAGATGGTCCGCCTCCAGGGCGCCGCGGTCCAGCCTGTCGATACACTCTTCCACCAAACCGTGGAGGTCTCCTTTCATGGGGTCGCTGCCTCCTCTATGGGGGCGTCGACCCCCTGCAATGTTAGGGATTGGGCAAAGTGGCACCGGGCATAGTGTCCCGGTTCATGTTCAATCAACTCGGGCTCATCCTCGGTACAGATCTCCTCGCGGTATCGGCATCGGGTGTGAAAGATGCAGCCGGGAGGCGGCTGCGACGGGTCCGGGATCTCCCCTTCCATCAGAATCCGTTGCGATTCCTTGTGGGGATCCGGACGGGGCACAGCGGAAAGCAACGCCTCAGTGTAGGGATGCAGGGGCCGCCCCATCATGGTCCCCGTTGCGGCCACCTCAACCACTTTGCCGACATACATGACGGCAACTCGGTCGCTGATGTGCCGGACCACGCTCAGGTCGTGTGCAACAAACAAGTAGGTGAGTTGCATGTCCCGCTGCAAGTCCTGCAGCAGGTTGATCACCTGGGCCTGCACCGAAACATCCAAAGCCGAAACGGGTTCGTCGCAGACGACGAGGCTCGGATGCAGGATCAGGGCCCGCGCAATGCCCAGACGCTGCCGCTGGCCTCCGGAGAAGCTGTGCGGATAGCGGCGCAGATGCTCCACCTTGAGGCCGACCGCCTCCATCATCTCGGCCACCCGATCCTCCAGATCGCGTCCTTTGGCCAGGCCGTGAATGAGGAGGGGTTCGCCAATGGTCTCCAGTGCCGTCATGCGCGGGTTCAACGAAGAGAACGGATCCTGGAAAATCATCTGCATGTGGCGACGGACCGCCTTCAGTTCGGCACCGTAGAGCTGGGTCAGATCGTGCTGTTGGTCACCCTCCCGAAAGAGGATCGAGCCCGAGGTCGGGGGGAACACGCGAACGATCATCCGGCCCAGCGTTGTTTTGCCGCAGCCGGACTCGCCGACCAATCCCAGGGTTTCCCCCTCCTCGATGGTCAAATCCACGCCGTCGACTGCTTTCACGTGCCGGACGGTACGCTGCAACAATCCTTCCTTCACCGGGAAGTACTTGCGAACTTCCTGCACCTCAAGCAGCGGCCCAGCAGAGCCGTTCTCACGGCTCATCGTTGCCTCCGGTTGGCTGGTCGTACAGGAAGCAGCGCACATGGTGGTCGGGGGCGCACTCGGTGAGTGCCGGCACCGCGGCATCGCAGCGGCCCGCCATGAACTCTCCGCAGCGGTCGGCGTAGGCACAGCCCGATGGCACATGGAAGGGATCGGGCACCGACCCCTCAATGGCCGTCAGGCGTTCGGCCTCCACGGCGTCAATGCGCGGAATCGACTTGAGCAGGGCCCGCGTGTAGGGATGGGCCGGGTGGTCGAAAAGGTTTGCCACAGAAGCCCGTTCCACGACCCTGCCGAGGTACATGACCGCCACCTCGTCCGCGATCTCCGCGATCACGCCCAAATCGTGTGTGATAAAGAGGATCGCCATGCCGTACTCGGCCTGCAGCCGCGACAGCAGCTCCAGAATCTGGGCCTGCACGGTCACGTCCAGTGCGGTGGTGGGCTCGTCCGCGATCAACAGCAGCGGATTGCAGGAAAGCGCCAAGGCGATCATGGCCCGTTGGCGCATGCCGCCCGACATCTGATGCGGGTAGGAATCCGCGACCGCGGCGGGCCGTGCGATTCCCATCTGCTCCAGCAGGGACACGGTCCGCTCCCGGGCTTCGGTCCGGCGCACCGCAGGCAGATGAAGGAGTATCGTTTCCTCGATTTGGTTTCCGATGGTATGCATCGGACCGAACGATGTCATCGGCTCCTGGAAGA
>JAAXGZ010000090.1 GCA_012271135.1 Caldilineales bacterium
GTCAACCATCGTATATAAGCCCCAAGCTGTAACCATGAACGTCACCACAGGTCCGCAAAGCCAAATCGGGATTTCTTCTTGCAAATGGCATGTCCGGGGCTACAATGCGGCCAGCATCAAGGAGAGGTCGCATAGTCTGGCCGAGTGCGCGGGCCTGGAAAGCTCGTAGGGCAAAACCCTCGAGGGTTCAAATCCCTCCCTCTCCGCACAAGTGTGCAGCCCGGGTGGGGTGGCACCGTTGCGTCGGCTGCTGGGTCCCGTGCAGCGAACTCGCGTGAACCCCGTCAGGACCGAGAGGTAGCAGCGGTAAACGTTGTTGTTCGGGTGACGCGGGAGTGCCTGGTGGACGGCGCAACCGTGCCATGCCCACCAGGCTGCCGCGGGTCCGGATCAACGTGATCGACTGACCTGTTGCTTGAGGCGCGCCACGATCGCAACCATTTCGGCCCGCGCCGCGTTGGTTTTCTCCAGGGTCGGTTCCGGTTCGCGCAGGGCCTCCAGCACCACGGTCTCCGCGGCCACGAACTCGTCGCCAATATCTGCGATTTCGGCCGCGATGTCCACTGGCACCGTTGACACGCCGTTGCAGTCGCAGTGGAGCATGTCGTTGGGGTTGACGGTAATTCCACCGATCCGAACCGGCACGTGAATCTGGGGGAAATGACAGTAGCCGTGGGCCGCGATCGTGCCGCTGGTAAATACCGGGAACCCGATGTCCCGGACCTGATCGAGGTCGCGACCTGCACCGCTTGTAATGAGACCAGCAGCACCAAACGTCTGGTAAGTGGTACACATGACCTCGCCGAACGTGGCTGCCACAGGCGGGTCATCAACGTCCTGAAAGACCACGATGGGCGGTCCAGAGAGGGATTCGAACAACTCGATCTGTTGACTGATACCGCTGTAACCGTCTTCCGATGCCGGGAAGCTGTCGGACCTGAAGGTGGCGGTTGCAGCGAAGCCGACAATGGGTCCCATTTCGGGATAGGCAGCCTTGATGCGGGCATCCATATAGCCTGTGTTGCGCGGACGCACATCGAACAGTTCGATGATGTTGCAGATGGTGGGAGTGTCGAACGTGGTCAATTTCTCCAGGATGGAACTCGACAGCATGGGGATACCTCGCTTTGGGATGGTTGGGGATGGCCGGTCGCACAGAATTTTGCTTCAGCACCGGTCATCGGCCAAAAGCGCGGTGGCGGCCGGATGTCCAGGATTATGGAGTTCGATGGGGGCTGTTGCAATGAGTTCGGGAACTGACACTGTGGCTAACAATGCGTTATCTGGGCGCGCATGTAAAATGCGCCTATCGTCTCCGCAGTAGCGGCCAATCGCCGTTTCCCGGCCCTGCCGAGCAAACTCGTGCCTGCATTGGCCAAGACGATCGATGGCTCTGCCCAAGAACGAACAAGCGGCGAAGCTTCACATGACAAAGGTGGCGGTGACGGGCACGCAGTACTGTGGCAAGACGATGTTCCTCACATCCCTGCTGTGGCAGTTGGAGGAGTTGGACGAGACGCGATTCCATTTGCCCGACGGCATCGCCGTCCGAGGTTTTCACCCGCAGAATGTTCGAGAGCGCGATGAAGTCTTTCCTCTAAACCGCTTCCGGAATGTACTTGCGCGGGAGTACAAGTGGCCAGAGAAGACCAAGGACGCCTACCACGCCCGGATGACGGATGGAGGAGCTCGCGCGAGTGCAGTGTGGTGCTTGCCGTGTGCCTTGCGATCAAGGGACACCAGGTAGACCGATGCCAAGGTTGTCAAAATCGTACCTCATGCCTTTGTAGGTTGTTGATTGGCAAGAAGGTCCAGAAACACCAGGACACATCTGGTAATACGGTTTGGGCACTTTCTCGAGACGATACAGGCGACCAATGAGCGGCTGAATATCGAGTGCAAGATCCATTTCGCCTAGCTGGAAGTGGCGACGGTAGATCCGGCGACACCTGACCCTATGGTGTCGTGACAGTTGCCGGAGCACTTCTTGGAATGGCTAATGGGTGCTCATTCATTGCCGTACACAGATGTGCCGATTCACACCGACTGCCTGGACGGACACTGTGGACGCCTGCAATCCCGCGTGAGGATGGGTGGGGTTTTCAGACCAAGGCCGGTGTGCGTGGCTTTTCGCCATTTGATCAAACATGTACGCGAGACTGACACTCCCGGAGCCGGGTCACCAACCCTTTGCGGATTGCCACCCCAATTGCCATGCTCGACGTGACAGTACCGAATCCGGTCGCACCGCGGTCGGTCGTTGGTAACATGTTGCCTTGGTACAAGCCGGGCATCCAATGCCGGTTGGCGAATTGCCGGACCCGACGGAAGGAGACACCAGCATGGACACCAAAGCCAACATCGCGCTCGTCAAAGGCTCGGATCGGCGAGCCTGTACGTTTGAAGCACTCCACCGGGTCCGGGAGGATGTCGAGCCGCGCCTGCACGAGGATGTATTGCTCAAACCTAACTTCCTGTCCGACTCGGTTCAACTCGCCTCGTCCCACGCCGACACGGTCCGCGGCGTCCTGGATTTCCTGCTCAGTTCCGATACACCGCCCCGTCGGGTCTTGATCACGGAAGGCAGTGCGGGTTCGACCACCGACGCGTTTCAGCGATTCGGCTACGCTGAACTAACGGACGAGTACGACGTGGACATCGAACTCTTCGACCTGCACCAAGAAACCCGGTGGCGCGAGACGACTATTTTCACCGCCGGCGACCGGGTCAGGACCGTCCGCATGCCGCGGACCATTCTCGACTCTCCATGTACCTTCAGCCTGGCCCGCGCCAAGACGCACGATGTGTGCGTGGTGACGCTGTCCCTGAAGAACATGATCATGGGAACCATCGCCCAGCCGGATCGGGTACTGATGCACGGGTTTCCATCCCATCCGGAACGGCGCCAACCCGTTGAGGCCAAGTACCTGAACGTAAACCTGATTCGGCTTGCCCGCTACCTGGCTCCCGATGTTTCGGTCGTGGACGGCGTAACCGGGTTGCAGGGCAACGGACCCGGCGGCACCAACCAAGCGGATCTGGACGTGGTGGCTGCAGGAATCGACGTGTTCGCGGTCGACGCGGTCATGACCGAGGTCATGGGTTTCGCACCGGAACTAATGGGCACTCTGCACTACGCCCGCAAGTATCGGCTAGGGTGTACCAGACCGGAGCAAATCAATGTCCTGGGCGTGCCCGTCGCGGACGTGGCCACTCGTTTCCAACCTCACGAGTCGACGCAAAAGCAACTGCAATGGCAGAAACACAACGCCGACGCCCTCTTGGCGGCTGCCTGATCCGATTCTCGCATCCGCAGCATCCCTTCACATCCGAATCCGAGGTGAACACACCGTGAAATACACCATGCAGACTAGGATAGGCGAACTCATCAACAACGAGCGAACCAAGCAAATCCTTGAACGCCATCTGCCGGGAGCCACGTCCCACCCGCAGCTGCATATGGCGTTGGGCATGACCCTGATGGAAGTGTCCACCTATCCCGAGGCGGGTTTGACCCAGGCGAAGCTCCAGGCACTGCTAGCGGACCTGAATCGCGAGGAGTCGGACTGACCCCATGCCCCGGTCAATTGTGGTGCCCGGGACTTGACGGCCCGCCGTTCCACAGCCATCCGCCAGGACTTCCCCAACCTGGGCTCGGCCGTACAGGCTCTGAGCAGTCGCGCCAAGCGGTTGGCCGGCAGGCTCTGGACTTACGGCCTCGACAATCGAACAAGCATCCGGCCAGCCGTGGGTTGGCCATTGTGGCTGGTGCCGTTTCTCCTTGTGTCCCAGTTGGTTTCGCCCGGCGGTCTGTGGCTGGCATTGGCGATTGCGTTGACACTGATTTATGGGACTGCCTATGCTTGGGTCCGGATTCAGGTTGCCCAACTCGAGTTCGAGTGCACAATGCCAAGCCGGCTAACAATGGTTGGCGACACAGTCGAAGTCCAGTGTCGGGTTGCCAACCCAAGCTCCCTGCCGGTCATCTGGTGCGAATTTCTCGACTCGGCCAACCCGCGCTTCCGATTTGCCGCCAACCGAGTGGTGGCGTGTCCGGACCGGGCCTCCACCGAGTGGACCGAAACGGTTTTGTGCCAGAGGCGTGGCTGGCTGCGCCTCGGACCGGTGCGACTGAGGCTCGGTGATCCACTGGGCCTGATGGAAGGCACCAGGGCATTCGCACAGCAACACGAGATCCTGGTGTATCCCCGCATTGTGCGGTTGCCGGAGTGCAGTCTGGTCCAACAGGTTCAGAGCGGGAGCTGGCGCCAGCGACGGCGCCTCCAAGGGGCAGTCAAGGCACCGATCCTGCGCGAATACACCCCCGCCGACAGTCTGCGCCATGTCCACTGGCCGTCCACGGCACGGCGTGGGGAACTCACGGTAACCGAGCTGGAAACCGAGCCCGGGGTCAGTATGACGGTCGCGCTCGACCTGAAAAAATCGGCGCATGTCGGCGACGGCCCAACGGGCACACTCGAATTTTCGATCATGATTGCCGGCAGCCTGGTCGCCCAGGTTCTGGATACCCGCGACCAGTCTCGCTGTGGCCTGCTGTGCGCCGGCTCGGACAATGCGATCGAGCTGTTTTCGCCTGTGCAAGGCCCGCGTCTGCTGTGGCATGTGGTCCATGCACTTGCAGGAATCGCGCCGGGTGAGGTGACGTTGGCCAATCTGCTGAACCGAACGCGCAGGGAACTGAGCCAGGCCCGAGGCAACTCTGTCATGGTAGTCGCGGCGTTTCCCTCCCGTCCCGACCAGGTGGGATTGATGGAAGCTTGGGTTTCGGAACTGGCGTCACTGCAACAGGCTGGAGTGGCCTGTGGCGTAATTCTTTGCCGGTTTGGCTCCGGTGAGCCGGATGTGACGCTGCCCGGACCGGTTGAGACGGCTTTGGCCGCGTTCGAACCCAGGGTTTTCGATACTTCCACCGCGTTTGAACCGGTTTTGACCCATCGACGGCAAACCACGCGCTACATCACCACACCTTTCGGCGGTACTGTGGCGGTGACGGAACAGGAACTGGTTGGATGACCGTCCTTTCGCCGGACCGTCCGTTGCCTCCCGATTCGGATCGGGGAGCAACGGTAGGCCGTAGGATTCAACTCCTTCTTGATCGGTGGTACAGGCCGCGGACAGGCCGCATGACCGTGTTCCTGCTGGTTGCCCTCCAGTTGGGCATTCCGTCGGTTCTGCGGGCCACCGAGTGGGTCGACTTTGGCACGGCGAGCCTTGCACCGGAGTGGTTGACCGCGGGCGGGATGCTTGCCGGTTGGCTGACCGCCCGTGTCGGGACGCGGGCATCGGGCCGGCTAGCCAGGACAACCGGCCTGTTGGTTGCCGTGGGAGCCATTCTTCTGGGGTGCCTGCTGTTGATCCAACAGCTGACCGGGATAACGGGCAGGATCGCGGATTGGTCTCCCGCCTTGGCCAACGAGGCATCCATGGCCGTTGTTGCCATGGAGCTGTGGTCGCACGCTGTGGCGGAGATCGGGTCTTCGCTGCAGGGCTTGGCCCGTCGGATTGATTTCTGGCTGCAAGGTGTCCGCGGACCGGGCGCCCAACAGGACGACCTGATTTTCATCGGCATTTGCGGCTTGGTCCTGTTTCTGGTGGCGTTCCATGCCACTTGGATGACATTGTCCGAACGGCCAGTCCTGTACGGCCTGCTGCCCTCTGTCGCATTGACGGCATTCATCGTGTTTTACAGCCAGGGGTCCAGGTTGAGCGCGGTCGCCTACCTGGCCGGCATGCTCATGCTGTACGCCTGGCAAGGGCATCGGCACCAGAAGGCATCGTGGGAAGACCGAGGCATGGACTATCCGGAAAGCCTGGTATTCGATCGGGCCTTGGGATCGCTCGCCATGTTGGCTGTGATGGTGGTTCTGGCATCGGTTGCGCCGTCCATCAATGTCCGCGAAATTCAACGGTGGGTCAACTCCATCCTCCACCCGGTGGACACGGTCACGACCGACATGGGCAGCCGCATGTTCCCCGAGATGCAGAGCAAGTTCCATGGCCGCCGCCAGTCCGAGGCGGGCGGCCTGCCCAACTCCTTCCTGCTCGGCGCACCGCCGGAAATCACCAACAGTCTGGCCCTGACGGTGACTACCAGCAGCAGGCTCGACGAATCGGTCGGCTTCTACATGCGGGCCAAGACGTTTCAGCATTACGACGGACGGGGGTGGTCGAACCCCGACAGCCGAATGGATGCCCGGATCGAACCCAACGCGGACCTGGATCCGTCCTTGTATCCGCATGTACTCCCAGTCTGGCAATCCGTCACGCGCCACAATCAGTCATCCCTGTTGTACGCGATTCCCGAACCGGTGCGCGCTACGGTATCGCTTGCACCCGAGAGGGATACAGGGGGTACGGTCCTTTTCTACCGCGCTGGTGGTCAGCAGAGTTACAACGTCCTGTCCAACTTCCCGAGGTTGGGTGAGGACGTCCTGACATCGGTGACGTTGGACAGCGTGGCCGGATCAATCGACGAATACCTGCTCGGGTACCTGCAGTTGCCGGACACCGTAAGCGAGCAAACCAGGACCTTGGCCTCCCAACTGGTGTCGGGACACTCAATGCTCTACGGCCTTGGCCTGGCGGTTGAGGCCCACCTCCGGGAATACCCGTATGACCTCGAGGTCAGTCTTCCTGGGTCCGAGGTCGAGGATGTCGCCCACCACTTTCTGTTCGATCTCAAGCGAGGCTACTGTGACTACTACACCACGGCGTTTGTCGTGTTGATGAGACTCGCCGGGATACCGGCAAGGTTCACCATCGGATATGCGCCCGGCTACTTTGAGCCGTACGCCGAGGAGTGGACATTCACCGATGCCCAGGCCCATGCATGGCCGGAGGTGTGGTTTCCCGGTTTGGGGTGGATTCCCTTCGAGCCCACTGCCGGCCGGGCCGGGCTTGACCGAGCCTTTGTGGCACCGGCTGAACTTCAAGGCAGCCTGACGGGCGACACGGCACTTGACGGAGCGGACATGTCTGCCCCATCAGCCGGCGGTTTCAGTCCCCAATCGCTGTTTTGGCTCCTGTTCCTGGTGCCGGCGGGATACGTTGCCTGGCTGGTGTTCGAGCGACGGAGCCGCGGAGATGCCTGGCTTTTGTTGCTGGGATGGGGTGCCCGCATAGGTTCGCCCAAGCATCCAGCCGATACCGAGACGGAGTACCTGACCAGGATGGAAGGGACTCTGCAAGTCGAGCACAGAATGTCCGCCGACGCCCTTCGTTTCCTGCGCAGGGCTCTGAAAGGAGTCGCGGCCAGCATTGTTCTCCTGCGATATGCACGCGGGATCGATCCCGCGTACGAGGAGGCGTTCACTGGCAACGTGCGCTTGATCGTCAGCAGATTGCAACGGCTTTGGATTCGTCGCAAGCTGAGGGTATGACTTGGGCCTCCCAATCTGCCGGTACCGCGCTCAACGGGATGCATGCCGGACTGTGCACACGGGCAAGGCCCGCGATTTGGGTGGGGACGGGGATACCGAGACCATACACGTTGCGACGTGTGAGCTGACCTCCGACCGGTATGGCACTATGTCGCATTTCGGCCTCGCATGCGTAGGATGCTTCGAAACGCCTTGAAGGGCCTCCCGATGCTGGGGGCAAGGACACATGACAACTTGGCATGAACACGTACCAGAACGGTACCGAGTGGCCACCGGATTGTTCCTGGTACCGGTGGCCTTGCTGCTCGCACTGGTTTTCTTGAACTGGCTGTTTCCAAAGCCAAACCGATCTTTGGGCCGGGGCTAAAATCAACCATCCGATGGTTCTCGAAGGCTGCCCAGCGTCCTGGGCAGGTGCATGCGCGTTCCGCCACGGTTAATTGTCCGCACAGCTACAGGCACACCTCCATGATTTCCCATACCCAGAAGCAGGAGTTCATCGACCGAGGTTTTCTCCAGTTGACCGAAGTGGTACCGCGCGGGATGTGTGATGCGGCACTGCAGGCGATCAACCATTCGATCGGGAACGTGGGCAAGACCGGAGGAGATCCCGAGCGGTTCACAGTCGACCAGTTTTGTTACGAACTGGCGGGCCAACCCATGATGATCGACGTTTTCAACAAGACCGGAGTACGCAGGGCGGCGGAAACCTTGATGGGAGAGGGCTGCATGGTCCCAGTGGAACGAGTACAGATCGCCCCGCGGTTCCCGCTGGCCCCCAATGAGGAACCACCCGGCCTCCACGGCCATATCGACGGCATTGGCGGCGGCTTCAACGGGACAGCCAAAGGCAACTACATTCGCACTTTCACGTTGTTTGCCGTCGTGTACTTGGTGGACGTGCCGGAAACGAAGTCGGGAAACTTCACCGTCTGGCCAGGCTCCCACTGGGAATTGCAGGAGTACTTCCGGGATGTTGGGCACGAAGTCCTCAGCCAGGGAGTGCCGCACATCCACCATGCGCAGGAACCGGTCATGATCACGGGCAGGGCGGGCGATGTCGTGCTCGCCCACCACCTGATGCAACACGAGGGCGGCTACAACCTGTCACCCAATGTGCGCCATGCCCTCATCAGCAGGTTGCGCCACCGCGATTGGGTGGCTCCCGGTTACGAAGCCTACACGAATATCTGGGACGAGTGGATCGGGTTGAAGGAACTGATTGATTGAGCCGTGCCCACGGCAGAATCCAGGCTCGGGTACCGGACTACGGCCGGGCCAGGGGGTTGAAGCCCGATTCGGTTCCTCAAGGTTGTTGGTGGGAACAACCCGCGCTATTGGACGGGAACGTCATAACCGGTCATCGCTCCCGGGCAGTCGGCAGTGGAAGATCAGCGCGGCAAACCCCAATTGTTTTACATAAAATCTTTCGTGTAATCTGCTTGGTGGCATTGGTCGGGAGTTGCCGCCAGAGTGTGTCGGCTCAATCTGCTGCAACTTCCTATCCGAATCCGGGTAGGTCCCGGGAACTTCACCGACTGTCGTTGTCGCTCTGCGCGGGTGGTGAAGAAAGGTATGCGGCAAACCCGGCAAGGACTTGGACGTTCAGAAGATCGGGCACGAACGCGGCAACTTCGCGGATGGACAGACCTTCCGACAGACCGTGCCCCATCACCATGCGGACTTGCGGTACTTGAGCCACGGGTCCCAAGCCCTCCCAAAGTGCCTCCCCAAGAACCCCCATCACGGCCGGCAACGGGGTGTCCAGGGTTAGGGGCAAGGGGTTGGGATCAGCCATTGGCCAAGCCGTGTCCAGTTCGTAGGCAACCGTGCTGTGGATGTCCCGAGAGGATGAGCCAATCTCCAATCGGTACAGTCCTGGCTCTGCCCGCCAATTCTGGGCATGGACATCGTAGTAGGAAAGGTCGCGGCCTGATAGCTGCAGCTCTACTCC
>JAAXGZ010000051.1 GCA_012271135.1 Caldilineales bacterium
ATCGTGTGGGGCGACGAGATGAAGCTGGGGCTGCGCGGCCAGGTGCGCAAGGTGTGGGCGCCGCGCGGCGTGGCGGTGTCCCAGGCGGTGCCGATCGGCTGGAAGTACACCCATGTGGCGGTCGCCCTCGATCCCATGACGGGGCGGCTGTGGTGGGCCTGGCAGGCGAACATGAAAGGCGAGGAGAGGGCCCGCATTTGGGGGGCCTGGGCCGAAGAACCGGACATCGACGGCTGGGTCTGGGATGGGGCCTCCGGCCACACGGGCGAGGACATGCAGGCCGTGGAGGCGCCCCAGGTGGTGCAGCCGCCCTACGCCCCCGAACCGGACCCGGTCGAGCGCTTCTTCCGGGAGTTGCGCCGGGCCCTCGAGGTCCCTCGAGGGACGGGTGTATGCGACCCTGCAGGCCAAGCAGGATGCGCTGGAACCGATCCTGAAGGCGTGGCAGGCCGATCCGGCACGGGTGCGGCAGCTGTGCGGCTGGACCTGGATCCGGGATGCCCTGGAGGCCCTGCCCGCCAATTCTCAAATAGCCTGATCATACTGGATTGGTATTAGACGACTTCCAGGTGGTCCAGATCCGTGAGCAGGGGAGACGGGTTGTGGGGTTCGGTCTGGTACCACACGGCAGTTGAGGCAATGTCGTCCTGCAGGGCCAGATACCTGCGCTTGCCCTCCTTGGGTTTGCGCCAGCCCAAGGCCTGGAGAGTCACCTGCAGGTCCTGTTCGAACCGGATGGGATCCATGATGTGCCAGCGGTACATGCCGAAACGCGTTTGACTGCGCTGGAACCCGTCCGGCTCGATGACCTGATGGAATCCCAGATACGGGGTTGAGTACGTCTGGTATCCCTCGCGGCCGACGCCGTGGAACCCCCAGGCGCCGCCGAAGTAGTCCTCGGTCCCGGTACCGCAGATTGTGGGCCACTCGTCGCCGTCCAGGTAGAACTTCATCTCCCCTTCGCCCCACCAGCCGTTGTTGTTGGACCCCCACGCGACATAAACACCTGCGTAGTGGCCGCGGCCCTGTACATTGTCCAGTACAGTGTAGACATCCTTGTAGGGCAGGGGATTGACCCGACGCCACTGGGCGTGGAAGTAGGCCACGTCCTCCGGCACGTCTGTCAACGTGTAGTCGACTTGGTAATAGAACCCGTTGGCTGGTTCCGGACTCAGGTTCACGATTTCAATGCGGGCGTGTTTGTGGAAGGGCATGGGCCAGTAGCTGTTCAGGGCACCGACGGCGTTGACCGAAACGGGCAGAGAGTTCACCATGACCGGTTCGGTCCAGCCGTTGCAGAAGAGGTCTCCCAAGGGGGCTTCGACGGACGGGTTGTCTTCGTTGTCCCAATAGGCGCGGAACACCAGCGACCGGAAGTATTCGGGACGACATGCAAACCAGATGTGCTGAATCTGGGCTGGCCCTTCGATGTCCGCAATCGGGGTCACGGACTCGGGAGGAAGATGGACGCTGGGGGACACCTTCCAGCCATGGCCCAGTTCTCGGGCGGCATCCGCGCCGGTTCCTTCGGTGGCGCGCCCTCCCTGTCCGGGTGCACCGTCCATGTTCTCCGCCGAGATGGACCGTGACTTGGCGGGAGAGAGGCGGGCGATTGTGCCCAACCCCATGTTCAGTCCGTTGAATTCCGAATTCATGGGTACCAGACACTCCTCGGTTCAGTGAACTTCGAATTTTTCCAAATGCATTCCGGCAGGATTCCGGATCTGCGGCGGTTCCATCATACGCCTGTGAGTGAGGCTGGACCAAGGTTGGCAACTGAGGGCAAACGTAAAGTCGCGATCAGGCCAGGATCCATGGTTGGCAACCCATGGTGTCCCGCAGCAGTTCGATTGACAAATCCGTTCCGGATGGTTGTTGAAGTGTTCGTACCATGTTGGACCGTCGCAGAATGGCTATCATGGCGGGAGCGTGGCCTCGCACGGTGCAGGTGCGGCACTCGGTCCGGCCGCCGTTCCGTTCGCGGGTCTCGCAGGGGTCCACCCCCTTTGGTGCGAAGGCACCCCGCGCCGCGTCCGCGAATGCTGCTTGCACTTCGGTCCGCAGGAGGGGCTGGTTGCGTCTGGGCCGACACGTAGTCGGTACCCGCGGCTAGGGCCACCGGCAGTGTGCCCGGGAGCACGACCAGCGGATAGCGCACGCCGCGCGGGTCGGGCAGTTGGGCCAGTTCGTCGGCGAAGGCGCACAGGGCCTCCCGGAGGGCGGGGTCGTCGCATGGGATGGGATCCATGAGGGTCGCAACGCGTTCTGTGAGGATGGCATACACCCCATGGGACGTACGGCGGCCCTTTTTGTTGCGCACCGGATGGATGCGGCCCGGCCGCCGACATGAACCTTATGTGCCGGATTGAATTGATTTACGGATTGATTTGTTCTGTACCAAGGCACCGTTCATGAGTGCTGCACAGGGCTTGTCAAATCCCGATCCAGCTGCCCGACGCGACTTTCCGGTTGCCTTGGTCAGCGCCCGGGCAGGGCATCGGCGAAGGCGCGCAGGGGGGTGGATCCGGTATCGTTAGGCGATGATGGCACGACTCCCCCTCAGCTCAAAGTCGAACGAAGTGAAGCCAAGGGGTTGAGACGCAGGAAGTCATGAGCAACGTGCACAGAACTTGAACAAGCCTTTAACTCTTTCGCCTACTCGATATCCTTTAGGTGTTTGCCATTCAGCAAAGGCTCTCTCTGCCTCGAGGAGCGCGCGATGCTCACGATCCACTATCCCATTGCTGACTTCCGCGACTTCTTGAAGAAATGCTATGACATTTTGCGAAACGATCATCGCATTGCAATCCGGATTCGACCGTATAAATTCGACGAAATTACTGATGACTTCACTGAACGTGAGAGCGGATTCACTTGTCATGTCGATACTTACTCTCACGAATTTCTCTTCGTATCCCCAGTTCTCCACAAAATAACTGACAATTGCATTCCGTTCCAGCTCATCAAATTCACCGTCCACAGATGCCAATTTCACAAACATCGGGGAAAGCAGATCGAAGATACTGATAGCAAGCAAGTCTAGAGGAGTACTAATGAATTTCGGAATCTCGTCCACGCGGCGCGCGCCGAAATCATCGAACCTTTTGGCGATGACTGTCCAGGCAACGCCGGATAATACGGCGCTCAAGACGATCCACCCCACGGGGGTGACCGCGGCACCTAACCCCAGCACAGCCATGATCCCTGTCGCGGGGAAAAACGTAGTTGCTACTGCACCAGAACTGGCGACCGCGCCACCGATTCCTGCCGCAGCACCGAAGCGCGCTCCCATCAACACTTTCTTCTTGGTTCTAAGCGACCAGTAGGCATCCTCTCCGATGTGCAGCTCCTTCTTGAAATAGAGGGGATGTGACAGCGGCGAATCGATTTCCAATTCCGCGAATTTATCGCGCCACTCATTCAGTCTGCCATTGCTGCTTCGCTCCATGATCAAATTGTCCGCAGAGAGTTGAACTGGTTGCAGGCCTCTACGACACGTGGGTCGTTGGCTAGTGCCTTAAAGTCATCAATGGCTCCCCGTCCAAGTCCCAGAATTGCTCCAAGAACTGCGGCAGATCCGACCAGCCCACCGAGTGCCCAGCCAATAATTGGGATTGACGAAACCAGGATACCGATCACGGCACCGAAAATCATGCCAAACGTTGCGTTCGGGAAGTTACGTCCCAGAAACAAAACGACTTCTAGGATTTTGTGCCCGATCCAGATGAGGACCTTTCCTGTGCCAATGACCACCTCGATGGTTTTGTCCGTGACCGAATGAAGCATGAACTTGGCATCTGGGGGAATGTCCAAATTATCAATGCTGTCCTTGATTTTTTTCTTTGATAATTCGAAAGTGTTCAATGCAGCTATGACAGTGTTGTCCAAATGCGGTGCATCACCGGAAAATTCGCCGCCTTTCGCATCAGTTGCTAGAATCTGCATGCCAAGTGCTTCCTGATTCCACATGTTGCCAATACTCCGTGATTGTGACAGGTTTCAAGCCAATATGCAAACCCGATGCCAGCGATCCAGGGCATCGCGGCCAAGCGCAAACAGACCGAATGGATCAGTTCACCCAAGTGTGGAGGATTCAGCATCGGATCTACGTGTTCGCTACTGGTGCCGTCCATGATCTTCCTCCTTTCAGTTGGTGGCGGTCGAATTGGTTTACATCGACAACCTTGCCGCCCTCGAAGCGAGACATGACGCGCCGGTTGCCCGATACGCGCACACTCTATCGACCCGGCCCGTTCGGTTCCCCTTCAATGGATGCGGCCGGAAACCGGGAGCGTCCGCATTTCCCTCCACCGGCTTGCCGAGGGGAGACTCGCTTGGTTGGTTGGATCGAAGTAGGGTGTGGAGAGATCGCCCCGCACGAGCTTGAACACTGTTGGCACGCGGTGCTCGTGGCCTGGCGACAGGTCAGGCAGAGCATCCTCGGCGAAAAACCCTACTCCTGTTGTTTCGGGACCTGCGACGGGGCTCTGTTGCTCCCCGAGTTCGACCAGCCAAACGCTGGCGTAGACTTGCTGCTTGGCACGGCTTCCCCACAGGCGTGAATCAAATACACCGAGCAATTCCGTAGCGGTTCCGTGCACTCCGGCCTCTTCACGCAGCTCCCGTTCCACCGATTCCGCCCACGTCTCTCCAACCTCGGTTGCGCCACCCGGCATGGCCCAAAGGCCGTTGTCCTTGCGTTTGATAAGAAGGATATGCCCCTCCCGAAACACGGCCGCGTCGGCCGAAACAAAGGGAGTGGCATGAATCGTTGGTTCCCAATCCGCCAGTACTGTCTCGGCCGTACGGCCTTCAAGCGCGGCAATTAACTTGGCGCTCAACGATCGCACTCTGCGGTACCTGTCCTTGTCGTAGTCGGTTTGGGCGAAGTGCAATCCCAAATCCCCTATGCTGCGCAACTCATCCGCTATGAGATACATTTCCCCTGTTGCGTTCATGTCCTTCCTTTGTTCTATGGTTTGGACAGTTTTGAGCCGGTTTCCCACTGCATTTCCGGGCTTTGCGATGCATTCGGCATGACAAGCGGGTAAATCGGGGGGGGCGCTCCGGCTTCAAGGAA
>JAAXGZ010000085.1 GCA_012271135.1 Caldilineales bacterium
CATCTCGACCCGGTCCCGCTCGCGGGAGGCCAGGTCCGGGTCGCGTCGCAGTTCCCTCAGGCGGCGGCGCTGGCGGGAGGTGAGTTGGACATGCAGGGGCGCGGGCATGGCGGACGGGCTCCGGACAACCGGCGGACAAGACCCCGCAAGGATAGCCCGTATCTGCACATTTGTCCATCCGAAATGCTTAGGACAAGGTCATGTGACGGTACCCGCCGGTGGGGTACTGCACGTCTCACACGCGTCCAGTCTTGCTTCCTCCTTGATAGCCTCAAAGTCGCATTCGATGTGACCGCGCGTGTCGGCTACCTGCATCAGGTTTCCAGCGAGAATTACCAGACATCCCGGCGACCTCCGCCTCTTCCCACAATGGATCCTCGGGTGCAAGGGAATCCCCTGGTGGGGGCTACCGTCCCCTTCGGTCACCAGTACAGTGCCTTTTGCCGCAACCGGTGCCGATGCCTGCCATTTGTTCCAATGTCTGCGTGCCGGCTACTCCGCCGGTTCCCAATCGGCCGTCACTTGGTACCGTTGGAGCCACAACTCGCCTGTGCCTTCTATGACTTCGTTGCCCAGTTCCACCGCGGCCACATAGTGGTCGGCCGGAACGTGGTTGTGATCAACCAGATAGCTTAGGAATGCCACGACATCGACCACGCCGCTGAACCGGGGCTCCTGGCTGACGAAGGCAATGTAGTCCGCTCCGGATCCCGCATGGAATGCCGGACGCAGATATAGATCATAGGCACTGTCATCCACCACCACCTCGCCGACGTGAAACCTCCGAGGCTGGGATTCGAATGTCCGGTCCATCCATATCATCACTTCATGCGTAATCGTGTCGGGGGTAGGCGGGTCGGTGCTGGTCACCCAGATGTCGTAGGCCAGGTTGTAGGCTCCTTCGGCACTCAGTTTGACGGCGTAGGCAATGGACAGTTCCCTGATGGACTCTATCGGAGCGGGCAGGGCGGACGTGGAGGATTCGGAGTCCCATGGCTTTTGACCGTATATCACCTCCGGGTACGACTTGACCTGGCCGTTTCCCTTGGGCCAGCGCCAGCGCCAGCCATACTCGGTTGCTCCGTCCAGACTGCGCGTCAAGAGACACTGTTCGTAGTCGGCAATGTTTCCCTTGCCCCAAACATTGTTTTGGTAGACGAAGCCGGAGTCGACCAGAGTGTCCCAATCTCCGCAGTAGGCCTCTGGCACCGCAACTTCGGCCTCCGGGGTTGCTTCGGAAGACTGGACAGGGGAAGAATCCAAGCCGACGGCCGTGGGTGGACCGACCTCATGGTCGCACCCGGCAATGGTCAGGCTAAGAAGGGAAAGGCAAACCAGATGGCGGATTGCCTCGCGCACATGCCTTCCGGCACGGCGGTCGATTCTGTTTGGTCCACAGGCTGCTGTCGTCACCGAAGCCTTCCCACCGTCAAAACAAACACCATTCCACGCCTTGACCGCGTGCAGCCGTTGCCTTCCAGTCCACTTCTCGGCTGGATGTTGTACACATTGAGGTCGGAGTCCGAAAGCAAAAACAGCCTGTGCAAAGTGATCCCGGTTCCCTGACGTGCGACACCGTCCCCTGCCGGGGAACGCTCCAGTGACAAACGCCGCGTCCGGATACGGGTTGTTGCTGCAACTCGCTGCGCTTGGTCAACCGGATGGACGGCTCCTGGCACAACCTCCGGACACCGACGACTGCACCGGGATCCCGCTCACACTCGACAGAGCCGGCCTCGCCGCAGGCCTAATCCTGCGACACGGACAATCCGAAGTGTTGCCGCGCCAAATCCAGGAATTTCTCGGCTGACCGATTGTCCATCCAATCCTGTACCAACTCCGCGTGCGGCAAGGAAGCCGAGGATTGTTGCATCATCAACCGGAGTTCGTCGGCTGCGGCATCACCGAACCGAACCCTTGCCAGAGCGGCCGCCATCCCCGCGATTTCAGCATTCCTCTCATCCAACCGGGCCTGCTGCGCCCGTAGTTGGGCCTGTTGCGCTTCCAACAGATCGTCCTTCTCCTTTGCACTGGCCAGTGGCTCTCCCGTCTCGGGATCCAAAATCCGGTAGCCGCCATCGGTTTCATGTTGGTGCAGTTCCTGCACAAGGAGGAGACCGCAGTCCAGAACCGGCGAGTAGGCGGACCACGAGCGCGCAGTCTCGTCCCAGACAGTCCCCAGTGGTTCGTAACGTCCCCGCTCCAGTTGCCAGCCCATCATCGGACCATCGGGCAACAGGAGGCCGGATTCAAGGTGGGACGGATCATCGGAGGCCACCGGATCCAGGACCCAGTACTCCCGGATCCCCATCCAGGCATACCATTCCTTTTTGATCCCCAGGTCATTGTCGGCGGTGGATGGGGATGCGACCTCGATGACACAGTCGGGTGGACAGGGCATATCCCAACGGCGCAGGGAACCGCGCCCGGTGTTGGGAAACGGCATGACGATCATATCCGGATCACAACGCTGCTGTTGACCGTCGGCATCGAAGAAGTGCAAGCCGATATCCTGATTGATGCCAAAGGGTCTTTCGCGCCGCGCCAGCAGATGGGACAGGGCGTTCAACAGGTAGTTCAGAATGGAAACGTGCCTCGGGACCGTCGACATTTCGTCGCTCCTGGGCCATTCGGCGGGGTATTCCGGGGTGTTCCAGGAAGGGATGGGCTTGGACAGGTCCACCGAAAGGGCCGGTTCGGCCTCGCGCGGTTCCGCCGGTACTGTCCAGGGTTTGGTGATGGCCATCGATCGCCTCCCGTGCATGCGGGGCTCTATTGTACTCGGCCACGGCCGGATGCAACCCACCATCTCTCCAGAGGGCACTGTTTCAATCTCGTTGATTTTGGTTGCGGTCGCGCGCACGGCGAGGGTTCCTACAATGGTGTTTATGACACCCACCAAGGAGAACCCTCGCCATGGACTTCATCCTAGCGCCTGCCGACCCCGAACGCCAACGGGCGTTGCCCGACGATCCGGGCGCCTGTCCCCGTTGCGGGGCCTGCGCC
>JAAXGZ010000094.1 GCA_012271135.1 Caldilineales bacterium
TACCATCTCCACTTCACCCCCACCTACGCTTCCTGGCTCAATCAGGTCGAGATCTGGTTCCACCTCATCACGCAGAAGGCCATCCGCCGCGGCTCCTTCTCTTCCGTCACCCAACTCAAGGCGAAGATCCGCCACTTCACCGACCACTACAACCCGGATGCCCAGCCCTTCGTGTGGACCGCGACCGCCGACTCCATCCTCCACAAGATCCAGAGATTATGCATGGCTATTTCCGGGACGCAACAATAGGGACGACGGACATCGGGTCCGCCACCATCGCCTCCTGCGGCGACAGGCTTTCCTGGTTGACGACCGTGATGGCGCAGCCGTGCTGCTGGGCGAAGTGCTCGAACCAGTCGAAGCCGAAACGGGTCGGACGGTCCTTGTGGGCCACCGGCCGGTGGGCGCTCTCCCGCTTCTCGATGCGCTCCCTCAGCGACAGGAACACCTTGCGCTTGAAATCCAAGCCGCCCCCGATTTCCGACAGCCACTCGTCCACGGCCACGCCTGTACCCGGGCCATGCGCCTCCATCGCGGAAACCGGACGTTTCAGATTGTCCTGCTGCCCCCGGCCGGACACCCGGCAGTACACCACGGTCAAGCCCTGCGGGACAACGTCGCCCCCGCCCAGGAACCGCAAGGCATCCGCCTCGGTGTGGTACCGCCTCCTGGTCGCGGTCCAGCGTGCCGGGAACGTGCCGTTGCGATCCATGACGCGCAACGGGTGCGCCGAACGCCCCACGCGGGCGCCAAACTGCGACATGCGATGGATCTTGGGCACTGTTTCACTTTCGTTGATTTTGGGAATACGTTCCCTGTCAACTGGCCGGCTCGCCTGCATTTCACCGCGTCCGGTACCGACTGATTTGATGGTGCTCGGTACAACGTGCCCAACGCCATCATCCATGGCTTCTCCGACCAATATCAACGAGATTGAAACAGTGCCGGATCTTGTCCATGCCCAACATGGTGCTGTGCAACACAATACAATGCAAAATTAAAGGCTTATCGATGCACCGGCCCCCATGCATCGGCACATGGATTCTGCACTAGGCTTGGCCGCTGGCGACCGCCGGACGATTGAATTCGAGAGTTCATCCGGCTGCTGTGTGGCCGCTTGATCATGGCAGGTTGGCCCTACCAGCAGACCATTCCAAGGTGCCTGTGCACGAAGAATCCGGCTGCCATCAGAACGATTTTGCGGCCAGTTTCACCGGAACTGTGTGTACGTTAGGATTCTTCCGCGCCAGAACCGACGACTTGCGATGCGCGCCGTCCGCAGGCTCCGTGCAGGCTCTTCTGTTCGGGCTGTGCCGGTACGGGTCCTGTGGCCGGTTCGGGGACCGGAATTCCGGGGACCCACAGTTGTTGCGGGTTCTGCGAAATGAAGTCCTGCGCAAAGTAGTATCCGCTTACGAAAGGTGAAGTGTGATGTTGGAAACGAGGTTGAAGCCGGGCTTGGCAATAGCCGCGATCGGCCTGTTGTTGGCGGCTGTGCTGGCGGCGTGTGGTCCTGCACCGGCACCCGCTGCAGAAGAGCCGATGGTGGAAGAGCCGGCGGCCGAAGAGGCCATGCCGGAAGGCAAGTACAACGAGTCGCCGATGCTGGCAGCGATGGTGGCGGCAGGCGAGTTGCCTCCGGTCGACGAACGGGTACCGGTCAACCCGCGCGTGGGTGTGCCGCAGATCCCTGCCGATTGGGGGGCCCAGGAGGTCGGACAGTACGGTGGTACCCTGCGCCTGATTGACTACGATCAGGGTTCGGTGGGCCACGATGCCGGCTGGCTGCGCAATGAGTTCTGGCTGGCGACCGAAGGCCTGGCCCACGATCCGGATCGGCTGCACGGCAACGTGATGGCGGATGTGGATGTTCTGGACGACGGTGCCCGGTTCCGATTCCACATGCGACAGGGCATGAAGTTCTCTGACGGCTCGGCCTTCACCACGGAGGACGTTGCCTTCTGGCACAACGATCTGCGCATGAACGAAACCGTCACCCCGGTGCTCGGTGCCGCCTGGCGTTCCGGCCGGTCGATTGACGGCGAGCCGATGACCCTTGAGGTGGTCGACGACTACACCTTCGAAGTCGGCTTTACGGAACCCTATGGCAGCTTTCTGAGCCTGCTGACCTACGGGACATCACCCTTCATTACGGACAGTGGCTTCCTCAAGCAATTCCATGGCGACTACACCGACATGGACACCCTCAATCCGATGATCACGGAGGCGGGATTCGAGGAAGGCGAATGGTGGCGTCTGCTTGGTTCCAAGATGAACCAGAACCGGCAGCACGAAACCGGACTGCCCAACGTGGCCCCCTACCTGCTCACCAGCATGGGGCCGACACGGGCGACCATGACCCGCAATCCCTACTACTTCAAGGTGGACGAGGCCGGCAACCAGCTGCCCTACATTGACGAAGTGGAAATTTCCATCGTGTCCGACGTGGAGGCTGCGACGCTTGAGATCATCGCCGGCAACGTAGACTTGGCACGCCGCCCCGTGAACCCGCAGAGCATTCCGCTCTACAAGGAGAACGAAGGGAACGGCTACCAGACCCGGTTGCAGGCGCAGCATGCCTCGCTGGGCGAAGTATTCATCAACCTGACCAGTGACGCGGATCCGGTTTGGGCGGAGGCCATGCAGGACCTGCGGGTGCGGCAGGCGCTCAGCCTGGCTCTGGACCGCGCGCACATCATCGATGCCGTCTATCTTGGGTTGGCCTCGCCGCCGCGTGTGATTCCGTTGAACGTGTTCGATCAGGATGCGGCCAACGGGCTCCTCGATGAAGCAGGGCTGGACCAGCGGGACGGAGACGGGATGCGCCTCATGTCCAACGGCGAACCATTCTGCATTCCGTTCGTGATGGCCACGTTCACCGGTGAAGAGCTGCCGGTGGGTGAACAGGTGTCGCGCATGTGGCAGGACGTCGGGGTCTGCTCCTCGGTCAAGATCGTGGAGACAAACCTGTTCCTGGAAATTGCCGGGGCCAACGAGCACCAGGCCATGACCTGGTGGGCGCATTACCCGCGCTGGCCGTACCACGAGTACAACGACTATGTGGGTCGGGCCTGGCAGTACACCTACGCGCCGCTCTGGTACCAGTGGTACAACAGTGGAGGCGAGCAGGGTACCGAGCCGCCGGCAGAGTATGTCGAACTGCGCCAGATGCAGGATGAGATGCTTGCGACCGCCGACAACGCCCGCGGCAAGGAGCTGTGGGAGGCGATGAAACAGAACATTGCCGACAATGTCTGGTGGATTCCGATTGTCGACGATGTACTCGGACCCCTGATTGTCAGCAACCGTTTGCAGAACGTGCCCGAAGGCGGCATCGCGATTGAGAATGCGACCGCGGCGGAGATGTTCTTCATTAGCGAATAACGCTGCGGACTGTTCCGTAGAGATGGGCCGGCCGCCCGTTCCCGCCTTGGCGCGGGGGCGGGCGGCGCGGGTCCAACCCCCGTTCAGAAGTCAGATCTCCCGTGCTTGTCTACACGGTTCGCAGGATCCTCATCCTGATTCCGTTGCTGTTTGTCATCTCGGTCATCACGTTCGTGCTGATTCAGTTGCCGCCCGGCGACTACCTGACGCTGTATATCATGCAGCTGGAGGCCGCCGGGACCACCGTGGCGGAAGAGGAGGTGGAGATGCTCAAGCGCGTCTTTGGCCTCGACAAGCCGATGCACGTGCAGTACTTTATCTGGCTCCGTCGGATCCTGATTTACCACGACTTCGGACGATCGTTCCAATTTCAGGCGCCGGTCTCCGAACTGCTGGCGGACCGAGTTCCGCTGACCGTGGCTGTCTCGCTGGCAACAACTGTTTTTGTATTTATGGTGGCAGTTCCCATCGGAATCCTTTCGGCCACCAATCAGTATTCCCTGCTTGACTACTTTTGGACCTTTGTCGGGTTCATCGGGATATCCGTACCCTCTTTTCTTTTGGCCCTGGTCGCGCTCTGGATTGCCTTCAAACAGTTCAACATGAGTGCCATCGGCTTGTTTTCACCCGAGTACATGGATGCCGCCTGGTCTTGGGGCAAGGTCGTTGATCTGTTCAAACACCTCTGGATTCCGGTTGTTATTATTGGCATGGCCGGTACGGCCTCGCTAATTCGCACCATGCGCGGCACGTTGCTGGATGAACTTAGGCGCCAATACGTGATCACGGCTCGGTCCAAGGGGCTGCCGGAGATCCGCAACCTGATCAAGTATCCGGTACGCACGGCGATTAATCCCATCATCAGCACGATCGGGTGGCTGCTGCCCGGCATCATCTCGGGCGAGGTGCTGGTTTCGATGGTGATGAACATCCCGACGACCGGACCGCTCCTGCTGACCGCGCTGCTCAACCAGGACATGTACCTCGCCGGCAGCATCGTCCTGATCCTGAGTTGTCTGACGGTGATCGGCACCCTTATTTCCGACATCCTGCTGACCTGGCTCGATCCGCGCATCCGTTTCGAGAGCATTGCGCCGTGACCCATTCCGATGCCGAACGCCGATCCCCAAGCGCGGACCGGGACGAAGAGCGCTACTACTTTGCCTCCCAGACCACCCTCATCTGGTGGCGCTTCCGGCAGCACCGGCTGGCCATGGTCGCCGGTCCCGTACTGCTTCTGCTCTACCTGATCGCAACATTCTGCGAGTTTGTCGCTCCCTATGGCCCGCAGGAGGAGTTCCGCGAGCTGTTGCACGCACCCCCGTCGCGCATCCGCGTCCGTGACGCGGACGGCAATTTCGTGCAGCCGTTTGTCTACGCGCGCGAAGGGGGCCTCAACCGCGAGACCTTCCGGCGCGAATTTTCGGAAGTGGAAGGCGAACGGTTTCCCATCCGGTTCTTCGCCCGCGGCACCGAGTACAAGATGTGGGGTTTGCTCCCTATGTCGCGGCATCTGTTCGGTACGGAGACACCCGAGGCACCTGTCTTCCTCTTCGGCAGTGACCGCTTCGGCCAGGATGTCTTCTCGCGCGTCGTGTACGGATCGCGCATTTCGTTGACCATCGGCCTGCTGGGGGTATTGATCAGCTTCGTAATGGGCTTGGCGTTCGGCGGTATTTCCGGCTATGTCGGTGGTTTGGTGGACGAAGCAATTCAGCGGGGAATCGACCTGCTGATCTCTATTCCCACCATCCCGCTCTGGATGGCCTTGGCCGCCGCGTTGCCGAGGGACTGGGATACCGTCCAAAACTACTTTGCCATCACGCTGGTTTTGGCCATCGTCGGCTGGGCGGGATTGGCGCGTGTCGTGAGGAGCAAGTTGCTGGCACTGCGGGAGGAGGACTTCACGGTCGCCGCGATTGTGGCCGGGGCCAGTCAATGGCGCATTGTGTCACGCCATCTGCTGCCCCTTTTCCTGTCCTACATCGTGGTTTCCATTACGTTGTCGATTCCAGGAATGATCCTGGGTGAAACTGCCCTGAGCTTCATTGGTCTGGGTCTGCAGCCACCGGCTGTCAGTTGGGGTGTCCTGTTGCAGGATGCGCAGCAAATCGTGGCAGTGGCACACCATCCTTGGCTTCTCTTTCCCTGCCTTTTCATAATCCTCACGGTGTTGATGTTCAACTTCCTGGGTGACGGCCTGCGCGACGCGGCTGATCCCTATGCCCAGTAACGGTCGCGGAATCGTGGATGCATCGCTCGACACCCTTCTGACCGTCCGCGGCCTGAAGGTCCGCTTCTTCCTGCAGGAAGGAGTTGTCCACGCCGTTGAGGATGTCGATCTGGATGTCCATGCCGGCCGCACGTTGGGGGTGATCGGCGAGTCCGGTTGTGGCAAGTCCGTCACGGCCCAGGCCATCCTGCGCATATTGCCTTCGCCGCCCGGGCGGATTGAGGCCGGAGAGATTCAGTTGTGGCGCCGCAAAGACGACCGGGCCAAGGACGTGCCGCTCGACTTGGCAACCTTGGACGCGACCGGCTCCGTGATCCGGGAGGTGCGCGGCAATGAGATTGCGATGATCTTCCAGGAGCCGATGACATCGTT
>JAAXGZ010000050.1:0-1587 GCA_012271135.1 Caldilineales bacterium
AGCGGCCAGGAAATGGGCATCATGATTAATATGTTCCGGGAGCACGGCATGGGCCGCTTCGACGACCTGCTGCTCAGGCTGTCCGAAAACCCCGGAATGATGTACTACCTGGACAACACCGAGTCCCACAAGGCCAACCTCAACGAGAACTATGGCCGTGAGCTCCTGGAGCTCTTCTCCCTCGGCGTCGGACACGACGGGGCCTTCAACTACTCNNCGCGCCTTCACCGGCTGGAACGTGGCCCCGGCCTACCCGCCCTTCCCCCATGGCCGCAGCCCCTGGGTCTTCCGCTTCGACCCTGCCGACCACGACGAAAGCGAAAAGACCTTCCTGGGCGAGACCGGCCCCTGGAACGGCGACGACATCATCCGCATCATCTGCGAGCAGCCGGGAACCGCCCGCTTCCTCGCCCGCCACTTGTACAACTTCTTCGTGGCCGACGAGCCGCAGATTCCGGCCTGGCGGCTGACCCCGCCCCGGGACATCGAGGCCATCCAGATCCTGGAACAGGCTTACTTCGACTCCGGCCACTCCATCAAGGCCATGCTCGAGGCCCTGTTCACCTCCGACTTCTTCAAGGACGAGTCGGTGCGCTACCAGAAGGTCAAGAACCCGGCCGAGATGGTGGTAAGCCTGCTCCGCATGGTCGGCGAGCACCAGGAAATCAAGCCCGGCCTGTTCGAGCTGTCCCAGGAGCCCAAGTACATGGGCCAGGACCTGATGAACCCGCCCACGGTGGAAGGCTGGCACACCGGCCGCGAGTGGATTGACAGCGGCACGCTGGTTGAGCGCATCAACTTCGCCGCCGAGATGCTGGGCAACACCGAGCTCGAAGGCGTACGCGGCCTGGTCGACCGCCTGATGGCCCGGGGCGCCACCCTGACTCCCGAGCAGTTCGTGGAAGGCTGTCTCGACATGACCGGCCCGGTGCAGGTCACCGAAGACACCCACGCCCAGTTGGTGGCCCACGCCGCCCGCGAAGGCGAACTGTCCCACGGCAGCGACGAGGAGCGCGCCACCTTCACCCGCCGCACCGGCGAGATGTTCCAGATGATCGCCTCCACCGCCGAGTTCCAGTTCGAGTAAACATCGGCTTCCGTCTGAATCAGGATTTTCAGGATTAAAGGATTCCCCGGATAGAATCAATCCTGAACATCCTTGAATCCGGTTAATCCTGATTCAGACAATCCCGCGATACACAAACTACAACGCTAGAAGGAGCAGCAAATGGTATCGACCGCGAAAGACCCCGTCTTGGCAGTCCTCTCTCTGTCGGGCGGCAACGACGGCCTGAACACCGTCATCCCCCGCAACAACAGCTACTACCGGGACTTCCGCCCCACCATCGGCGTGCCGGAAGACCAGATCCTGCCCATCAACGACGAGCTGGGCTTCCACCCCACCATGGCTCCCCTGATGAAGTTCTGGGAAGCCGGGCAGTTGGCCGTGTTCGTGGGCATCGGCTACCCCACTCCCAGCTACTCGCACTTCCGCAGCATGGACATCTGGCACACCTGCGAGCCCGAAATCATCGGCACCGAGGGCTGGCTGGGCCGCGCCGCCAAGCTGATGGACCCCAACTCCGA
>JAAXGZ010000050.1:1671-2708 GCA_012271135.1 Caldilineales bacterium
CTGCTGACCGGCATCGACGGCGAGGCCCAGCGCAACGACGCGCTGGACGTCTTCGGCCGTATGTATGCCCCGGCCATCGGCACCGGCCCGGTGATGGACTACATCCACTCCACCGGCACCGACGCTCTCAAGGGCGCCGACATCCTGGCCACCGCCCCCGAGATGTACACCTCCGATGTGGAGTACTCCGGCACCGTCGTCGGCCAGTACATGAAGAACATCGCCCAGACCCACCTGGCCAACTTCGGCACCCGCGTCCTCTACACCACGTCGCCCTACAACGGCTTTGACTCCCACGCCAACCAGGCGCAGGCCAACGCCGCCCTGTGGACCGACGTTTCCAACACCGTTGACACCTTCTTCACCGACCTGCGCAACCACGACGCCAGCGACAACGTCACGCTGTTCCTGTTCACCGAGTTCGGCCGCCGCGTCGCCGACAACGGCTCCGGCACCGACCACGGCGCAGNNGCTCCGGCAGACCAGGAAGAGGGCGGCAACCTGGCCTTCAACCTCGACTTCCGCTCCGTCTACTCGACGATCCTGGAAGACTGGTTCGGCCTCGAGGCCAACCCCATCGTCAACGGCAACTTCGAGCGGGTCCGCTTCTTCAACAAGTAAGACCGCTTCCGGCCCATGAATCCAACGGGAAGGCGTTTCAGACAGCGCCTTCCCCGCGCACAAAACGGCCCGTAGCTCTTCCCTCCCCCTCAGGGGGAGGGTTAGGGCGGGGGTGAAAGCGCAAGCGACAACACACGACGAGGTAAGGATATGGCAACACATTTCTTCGGTCTGAAAGACCGGACGTTTTACCATAGCCATGCCATAGGCCGGAACGAGTTTGCCGGCACCGGCTTCCGCAATCCGGTAGACATGGCTATCGCTTCTGACGGCTCGGTATATGTCGTCAACCGTTCCTACGAGAACCGTCCCGACGGCGTCCACATGACTGTGGTCACGCTGGACGAGGAATACATCTCGGCCTTTGGCGAGTACGGCGAGGGCGACGGCCAGTTCGTTTGGCCCACCGCAGTGGC
>JAAXGZ010000143.1 GCA_012271135.1 Caldilineales bacterium
TTCATCGGCAACTGGAACGCCTACCTCTGGCCCCTGATTGTGGCCAGCGAACGTGCGTACTACACGCTGCCCGTGGGTTTGTCCTTCTTCCGGGGTGAGTCGACCACCGAGTGGGAGAAGATCATGACGGCCGCCAGTCTGGCCAGTGTGCCCCTGCTCTGCGTCTTCCTCGTGTTTCAGCGATACATCATTGCCGGAGTGGCGTTGACGGGGCTGAAGGGTTGAGGCCCATTTGGGCAGTCCAAGGATGGCCGGGAGCCGCTTCCCCGGCCCCGGCGGCGACCGCCTCCCGCAACAGGCACAGGGCCACCTCAACGGCCGTCGTCCGTCCCGCGCGTCCTAAGGCGCAACGAGGTTGCGTTCCTCACCAGTAGCCTGTTGGCACATCTCCCCACGAATCCGAATACCGCTTGGCTTCCTGGGCATCCGGTTGTGCTTCGGCTGCATCTCTCAGGGCCTGGAGCTTGTCCGTGGTTCCCTCGGACCCGCTATCGGCAGATTGGATCTTGAAGTCGGCTTCGTTCGGCAAGGGTATCGGCACAGGTTCGTAAATTGGATTGTCCCAATCCGATTCGCCCATTTCCTGCCAGAGGGTGCGGATGAAGTTCACAGCCATGTCCAGACTGGGGGCCTCCCTCCTATGGCTGCTGGGATACATGTCTGCAACATACCGCCGGTAGTCACCATGGCACATATCCCGTTGGGATAGCGTATCAAGTGTGGGGACCAGGCCGTCCAGCAGGTTGCTCATGCGCCCTTCCGTTAGGGCCTGCTGCACCATGTAGGGGAGGAAGGCTGGCTGTACCATGTCCGCCCATGTACCCAGGTCGTGCACATGGCGCATGTCCTGGTGGTTTTGGCCGGGATGCATGAGTGTCAACGCATGCATCTTGCCCAGCATTGTGGCCCAAGTGGCCACACACGGGTATCGCGGGATCAGAAACTCCGAACTCTCCGCCATGACGGGCAGGGAACGAACGGGGCGTACTTCCCAGGGAGGTGCGAACCTGGCGAACATCACTTCAACCTTCAATGTTTCGGTGTGGCCCTGTGACACCAATGACGGGTATTCCACAAAGACTCGCTGCACCGGAAGCCCAAGGCGAAACCTTGATTGGTGGGGATCTATGCGAGAGCCTGGAATGTTGGGCAACACCCAATGTTGGAGTGTTTGCAGCAGGTAGTTGTGTACCTCCCGAAGTTTGTCCGTCGATGTGTCAGGCGGAAACGAATCCCCCAGGTACCAGAAGTCCACATCGTCCGAAAATCGAGGGGACAGCCTCCACGCCTTCACCAGACTGGTGCCGCCTGCGAACAGGAGGCATCCGTTTTGCGGCCAAGGCGCGAGCCCCATGCCCTGCAACACGGAGTTGACACGGACATCCTTTTCAACACGGAGGGGAGACAGGTCCAGTTGCTCGGCCCTGCGGCACAGCTTCTGCGAATCGTGTATCTCCGTGGCCGTGAAGCCAACATCCGTTGTGTGCTCCATTAAGTCCCCTTGGTACTCCGTGTAGGCACCTCCGTGATTCCACAGGAGGGAGAGATGCACAGGTTCTTCGACCCCAACAGCTTCAAAGTTGGGCACACCCCAAACCCCTTCGCGTCCTTTCGTCTCATGGAAGCGGAAGTGGTCGCGTTCCTGGCGGCTGACACAGATGGGCACCCCCTCCCGTTGCAACAGGGACAGTGTTAGTCGCCGCAACGAAGCGTAGGGCAAGGGGCAGTCGACCCCGGCAACGTAATGGATGGGAAACCAAACTCCGTCCGCGGGGGAACCCACCCGGCGCTCTCTGGCCAGGCGGTCCAAGGCCCGATCCACGTCGATTGCCGAACCGAACCGATCCAGCTCCCTACGCCGAAAGATGCGCTCTTCCGGGTGGGCGGATTCCATGAAGGTCAGGATTTCTTCTTCCAGACCAGGCACCGTATCGCCACCAGCATCAAGGAAGGCTTCACCGAATGCAGTGTACACAACCTGTGCCATTGCAGTCGGTGAAGGGTTGCCCCGGCGACCGCCGGGGGCTCGGCCAAAATCAACGAAACTTGAAATAGTGCCCACCATGCTTGATAAGTGACCATAGACACTTTACAGTATGCACATGATACGGAGCTTCCGACACCGTGGCCTCAAACGCCTCTGCGAGCGGGACGACAGTAGCCTTGTCCGGTCGATCTGCGCGATCGTGTAGAGGTGAGGCTTGCCAGCTCGATGTGGCCAGTTTCTCCTGATGCAATGCGCCTGCCTCGATATCGGCTGCATGCCCTCTAGGGAATCTGAAAGGGTGTTGATCTGTCACAGTAATGGCCAACTGACGCATTATTTTCTGTATTGAGGACGGCGATGTTTACGATGTGGAGTTGCTCGACTACCACAAATGCAAGGGGAACCGCGATGCCAATGAACAACCCACCGCACCCCGGAAAGGTGGTGCGAGTGTCCTGCCTGGATTCGTTCGGCCTCAGTGTCACCGAAGGCGCGCGGGTTTTGGGTGTGAGCCGTCAGGCCCTCTCGAACTTGGTCAACGGCCGTGCACGGATTTCCGGCGACATGGCGATTCGTCTGGCCAAAGCCTTCGGCTCAACAACGGAATCTTGGATACATCTGCAGGCGGCCTATGATGTCGCTCAGGCTCAGGCACGGGAGCAGGAAATCGAGGTCGATCGCTACGATCCACAGTCTGCCTTGTAACTGTCTACAGCTGTGTTGAAAGTCACGCCCTGATGTTCGCAGCTCGGACGGCGACCAGGTTTGGATACTGCCTCAGGCCTGTCGATTGACCGGGAATATCCATGGACACATCAGCTTACGGAGCGCAATCATGATCCAGCAGTTCACCATTAGTCGGGACGATGCCATCTATGAAGCCTGGCCCGATGTGGTCCTAACCCCTTCGGGCAGACTGCTCTGTGTTTTCGCGGAGTGTACGCATCATCATGATCGGTCCTACACGCGCATCATGCTGACCGAGTCCGATGATCGAGGTCGAACCTGGACCCCCAAACGTCCTCTGACCGACGGTACACAAGGGTTGCCCTACTACAACTGCGGTCGCATCATGCGTTTGAGCGACGGCCGCTACGTGATCATCGTTGACAAGGTGTACGAGCGCGGCGAAGGCGGGGGCCGCATACTGCTGTACTTCAGTGAAGACGAAGGCCAAACTTGGAGTGAGCCCGTCGAAACCCCCGCCCGCGGCATTGTGCCGGACAAACTGCTTGAACTGGATTCGGGCCGCTGGATTCTGTCCTGTCACGACAAGGAGGATGGTTTCGGCTTTCTGGTGCAGCGGCTGTGGTATTCGGACGATCAGGGTGCCACCTGGTCCGAGCCAGTGGTTGTCGGACGACAGGAGGGACTGAACCTGTGCGAGGTGTCAATTCTGCCCTGTGACAATCAGGTGTTGGTTGCCTTCATGCGCGAGAACTCCTTCCAGGGCTGGGACTGCTTCAAGGCCATCTCCCGCGACAACGGCGAAACTTGGGGTGAATTGATCAAGTTCCCCCTGCCGGCCTGTCATCGTCCCGTTGCCGGTTGGCTACAGAATGGACAGATTATGATCACCCACCGTTTCATTCAGGGTGGCAGGCGCGGCTTCTTCGGTGGGCATCAGAACTTCTTCGCTGCCTTGACCGACGCGGAGTCAGCATTGGCACCCACCCGCGACGATGCACAGACCCGCATCTTGCCCATCGACTTTGATCGCTCTGCCGAGAGCGATACCGGGTACTCCGGCTGGGTGCAATTTGACGATGGCGAGATTTATATTGTCAACTACGTTCTCGATGATGCACCGAAGGGGCAAATACGGGGATATTCGCTGCGGATGGCGGATTTCATACTTTGACGCACCGTAGTGCGCTGTGCTTCCTGGAACAACTGGCCCGGGGCCGTATTGACACGGCACGCACTGCCCGGGGGAAGCCTCTTGAAGGCTCATTGCCGTTACCCGGCATCGTAGCGGACGCGCGGCACTATTCCCGCGGCGGCGCGGTTTCCAGGTCCCTCTCCCTTGTGTTCAAGGTGGCCAAGTTGTCGGTCCGGCATTCCAGGCGGGAGGGCTTCCCGGCGTGCGGTGGAAGGAGAGTCCGACCGCGATCACCGCCCGGTCCGTTTCCTGGTGTTCACGTCCGTAGGCCCGGTCCCGGATTTGGCGAAGGGTCTCATGGACGGGTCGGTTGAACTTCACCTCGAAAATGTAAACACGGTTTCCGACATGCACCAAGTGGTCGGCGTGTCCGCTCTAGTTGGAGTGCTCTGCCTGTGCCGGTAGTTCCATGGACGCCTCACTGGCAAGCAGGGTAGGGAGATGGTTCATCGACTGCCGATCTTCCGTGTGCCGTCAAATGGGCCGCGAATTCTAGCCAGCCCTTCCACGCAGACTTGTATCTGATCGACGACCTCAACCAACTCCGATGCTTTCAGAAGAACTATCAAGAACTCTTCATGTTCTTGACGTGAGATATAACTGTCGAACCGAGGCCGATCAAGTACATCGGCAAGTTCTTCGGATAGGGCCATGGACATCAGAATGGTTCCATTTTGTAAAACCCATGTCAGTGCTCTTCCCGGCCCTGAACGATTGAACAACGCTGCACTGATGATGACGTTTGTGTCAAACAGACAACGAATCATTCTTCATCTAGGATGGATCGCAAGATTTCCGGGGTTAACCCCCGTTGCTGGGCATTGCGGCTGAGTTCTTCCATGACCTCCTGAAGCGACCTACAGGTGCCAGTGGCCTCGCGTAAGCGCAAGTTCACCAGTAGATCCAGTTTGCGGCGTTCACTGTCGGACGCTCCACGGTAGGCGTTGGCCACCTTGGAGTAAACGGATACGGTGATTTGTTCAGTCATCCTTGCCTCTCCAGACTGACACCCTTGCATTGTCCACACTGCCTGTCAGGCTCGCCAACTCGAGGCCATCCCTTGTGGAGATGCACAACAGGGCACTTGCCGCTCCAGTATAGATCCAGCGGATGTGAGCGATCGTATTGCTCAGCAGCTTGTCGTGCCGTGCCACACCTCGATGATCAGAACACTTGAAATCAGAATCCAAGATGGTGGCAGTGGTTGGAGGCCATCATCTGCAGCCAGGTGGGCCCTTCATGCGCGGGAACTGTCTGCACCGCACCTGGGTATGCAGTTCCGGAAGGGCAACGGCCGCATGCACCGGGGCCGCAGGATGGCCAGGCGGTGCCGGGCCGCCCTGAACATGGTGAGGGCAGTTCAACAACAATCCGATCCGGGCTTGTCCATTGGTGCAGTTCCCACCCCTTGGCACGACCTATTGAGCTGGTTCAGTTGTCATGAGCACCTTGCTCCTGCCACCCGACGTGATCTCCCGCAGCGCCCGCAGGCCTTGCAGCGGCCTAGCTGTACGTGTGGTGTGTCAGCTATCAGGGGTTTGGTCCGCGCCTGCAAGGCCCTAGTGGTCTACCTGCCAGTGCTGCAAGTACCCGGTGCGCCAACACTGGCGCGCTACCTCGTTGCGGTGCTGGTAGCGTTTGAGGTCGTAGGTCCAGATATCTTGGCGGTTGGGGTGCAGCGGGCCCTGTCACTTGGAGGCCCATGGCGGAGGCCACGGGCCGGTCTCGTCCCTCTGACAGGTGCAGTCCCTTCTCAGGACGAGCCCGTCCGGCAGCCACTCGGGGGTATTGAAGGGAGTTACACACCTGTATACACCACATGGCATGCAACATTACGGTCGGGTGTAGGTCCGTCCACCTTTTTCGCGGGAGTGCCCCGCGGATAGCACGCCCTGTCCCCGACGGTGTACACAGGTATATAACTCCCCATCGCTAACGCTTCCCGTATCTTGGTCCGCGGACTGCACTCTCATCACGTCTTGGGGGACCACCCAGCGCACGGTCTTCGAACTTGTAGATTGACTGACGTCCTTCCAGTGTGAAGACGGACTTGAGGTACCGAAAGACTGCATGGACTATCCTGTGCCAAATTAGCTTTGGGCGGCTTGGGGCAGGTTCAGTCATGGATCTTCTATGCTTGGCTGGAATGGTCTGGGACGGCATGATAACAGGATGGTGGCAGGGCTGTTCGATGTCTGTGCCGCGGGCACTGTTTCACTTTCGTTGAAAACGGTTTAGGGCGTGTGGACATAAGGGATCCCGTGGCCGTGGGGCCTGCGGATTATGATCGCAGTCCTGTTGGTTCCCCTCTTCACGGACCCTCCGCCATACCCCGCCACACGCTGCGCAACGTTGAATTCCAAGTTCTGTACCGCCACTTGCGCCGGGATCCCAAGGTCCGTGCCGGCCATCCCCACGACCTCCGCCGCTTCCTGCACGGGGTCGCGTACCGGGTGCGCACGGGGATCCCCTGGCGGGACCTGCCACCCCGCTTATTGAAACAGTGCCAAGGCCAGGAACTCCTGATGCCGATTGCGGGCGGCACACGCATAATAGATGCGACCGGTGTCCAGGTCCAGGGCGGCCCTCAGGGAAAGGGTGCCGTGGCGGACATAGTCGTGGGTGCGGGTCGCGGGCAGGCCCGTCCGGGTGCGTGCCAGGGCCTGCATCCGGGGTTTCTCGTCGAAGCACAGTCTCACGAAGTCGGAAGCCCCTTTTTTTCGTAGACCGCGATCACGTCGCGCAGCTTGGCCTCGAACTGCGGGTCGGCCGACAGCTTGAAGGTGCGTACGCGGTGGGGCTGGATCCCGGCGGCCGACCACCAGCGGCTCAGCTGGGCGGTCGAGATGCCGGTTTCCCGGGCCATCAGGCTCAGGCTCCAGCGGGTGTGGCCGGCGGGCGGGTCCACCTGCAGCCGCTTCCACATGGCCTCCCGGTCCGCGGCCGTGTAGGTCNNCCCCGCCAAGCCCTCGGCCAGATACCGGTTGCGCCAGCGCGCGACCGTCTCATCGCTGGCGCCGACCGCGGCCGCGACGGCGGCCAGCGTCTGCCCGTCCGCCAGACCCAGCAGCATACGGGCGCGCTGCACCTGGTGATGGGGCAGGGCCTGCGACCGCGCCCAGCGCTCCAGGGTTGGTCGGTCCGTCGCCTGCAAGGTCACACCGCGGGTGTGTGCCATGAGTGCCTGCCTGTGTCCCTAGGGATTCCATACGATCCCTATTTTAGCCACAGTACTTACGCAAGCATGCACTAAACACTTCGCATGACCTACTTGA
>JAAXGZ010000092.1 GCA_012271135.1 Caldilineales bacterium
GCGTCGGAATTCAAGGCCAAGTGCCTTCAACTCATGGACGAGGTGGCGCACGAGGGAAGTGAGATCGTGATCACCAAACATGGGAAGCCGGTCTCCCGCCTCGTACCATATCGGGAGCCCCCCAAGTCGCTCTTTGGCGCAGGCCGCGACCGGATGAAGATTGTTGGCGACATCATCGGTCCCGTCGATGTCGAATGGCAAGCCGAGACCAATCCGGACAGCGTGCTGCATCCATGATCCTCCTGGACACGCATGTGCTCGTCTGGCTTTGGACCGGTGACTCCCACTTGGGAAAGAGCGCCAGACGGATGATGGATGTCGCGCTTCGCGACCAGGAGTTGGCTGTGTCCGCCATGGCATTTTGGGAAGTGGCGATGCTCAGAAACAGGGGCCGGTTGGACTTCACAGAGGATGTCGGGCTGTGGCGTCGAGAACTGCTTGGGCAGGGACTCGCGGAGATCCCCGTCGACGGGGAGATTGGCATCCGCGCCAACGCCTTGCCCGGCTTTCACGCCGACCCTGCCGACCGCATCATCGTGAGTACCGCTTTGGAAGGGCACCAGTTGTTGACTGCGGACGCCGGCATCCTCCAGTGGAGCGGAGACCTCAACCGGCTGGACGCGCGGGAGTGATGACTCCTGGCAACCACCACGCATACTGCAGATAGTGCCGTTCCCCGACAACCGGCAGACCATCGCCAACCCATGCATCCGTCCGCATAGCCCGCGAAATGCTCCGGCAAGTACAATGGCGTAGCCGGCGTACGCTTGGGTTCCTGTGGCTGAATCCGGTTGTCTGGATCCCCCCAAGTGAACCAATCCACAGGTCTGGACACCAAGTCCGCCACAGACATCGGCGGCGAAGCACGTTACCCCCCAACCCTCTGCCATGCCCATCACCCGACGCTTTTCCAAGACGGTGGACGCCATCTCCGACTTCGTGGGCGAGATCGCGGTCTATCTCGTTCTGATCACAGTCGTGATTGGCGTCTACAACGTGGGAGCCCGTTTCATCGGTCGCTACCTGGGGCTGCAACTCTCCTCCAACCGTTTCATCGAGTTGCAGTGGTACCTCTTCTCCCTGGTGTTCTTTCTCGGGTTCGCCTACATCATGCAGCACGGAATCAACGTGCGTGTGGACTTCATCTACTCCAAGTGGTCCCTCAAACGGCGTGCCAAGCTGGACTTCTGGCTCAATTGGATCATGATCCTGCCGTTCTGCGCCATCGGCGTGATCGAGACCTGGAATCCCCTGCTGACCAGTTGGGGCCTTGATGCCTCCGGCCATTGGTGCTTCGCCGGGGATGAGCCGGCCGCACCGGGTCAGCTGATCCTGTACTTCGTGGATTTCCTGGACTTGCGCGGAGGCTACTGCGGCGAGATTTCCCCGGATCCCGACGGCCTGAACCGGGCGCCAATCAAGTCCTTCATTCTTTTGGCATTCGCCCTGCTGGCCCTGCAGGTGCTGGCCGAACAGGTGAAACTGTTCCGCGTCCTGCGCCACGGCGAGGACGTGGCAGGCGAGGATCTGCAGGAGGCCGAGGCCCCACTGCGCCTGGAATAGGCCTCTCGCCGGAATTCAAGGACAGTCAGCAGGAAAGGCAATGTATGGGGTTTGAATGGCTTGCCATCGTGATGTTCGTGGTCTTCTTCGGACTGATCATCTACGGATACCCGGTGGCCTACTCCTTCGCCGGCACCGCCTTCCTCTTCCTGGTCATCGGTCTGGCAGTGGGGGTGTTCGACATTCGCTGGCTGCGCCTCCTGCCCAACCGGTGGTTCGGCACAATGTCGGACTTCACGTTGCTGGCAATCATCTTCTTCGTGTTCATGGGGGCCATCTTCGAGAAGTCCGGCTTGGCGGAGCGACTCCTGGATACCGTGGGCCAGTTGCTGGGACCGGTTCCCGGAGGTCTGGCCTTGGCGGTGGTCCTGGTGGGCACATTGCTGGCGGCCGCCACCGGTGTGGTGGCGGCGACCGTAATCGTGATGGGCCTGCTCTCCCTGCCGATCATGGTGCGCTACGGCTACAACCACCAACTGGCCACCGGCATCATTACCTCGTCGGGTACGATGGCGCAGCTGTTGCCACCCAGCCTGGTGTTGGTCGTCCTGAGTGACCAAATCGGGGTTGGAGTTGGCGACCTGTTCCTGGGCGCTCTGTTCCCCGGCCTAATCCTGGCCGGCCTGTACGCCGTCTACGTTCTGGTGGTGGCCTTTCTGAAACCGGAGCTGGCACCGCCCCTGCCCCCCGAGGCGCGCACCCTGCACGGCTCGGCTCTGTTACGCCGCACCTTCGTGGCGGTAGTCCCGCCGCTGGTCCTGATCTTCGCGGTGCTGGGCAGCATCTTCTTCGGCCTGGCGACTCCCACCGAAGCCGGAGCGGTAGGTGCGTTCGGTGCCTGCGTTCTCTCGCTGTTGAACCGCACGCTGAACTGGAACGTGCTGAAACAAGCCGCGCGATCCACGGCCAACATCACGGCGCTGGTGATCATGATCCTGTTCTGCTCAACCTTCTTCGGTCTGGTCTTTGACCGACTGGGCGGCCAGGACTTTGTTCAGGGCATCCTGACGTCGCTGCCGGGCGGCTTCTGGGGCTTCATCATTGTGGCCAACATCGCCATCTTCCTGCTCGGCATCAACCTCGAATTCATCGAGATCAGCTTCATCGCCATGCCGCTCTTCGTGCCCGCTGCGCAGGCGCTGGGCGTCGATCTGGTGTGGTTCGGGGTGATGATGGCGATCAACCTGAACATGGCCTTCATCTCGCCACCGGTCGGCTTCTCGCTCTTCTACCTCCAGACCGTCGCGCCCAAGGAGGTGAAAGTGATCGACATCCACAAGGGGGCCCTGCCGTTCATGGCCCTGCAGGGACTGGCATTGGTCATTGTGATTGCCTTCCCGCAGACGGTGACCTGGCTTGTCAGCGCGATGACATAGGCTCGAATGCGTTTCAACCGTACGGTTGTGTCAGTCAAAGAAGCTCGGGGGTGCAGCGAACGGTTGTTTGGGCACTCTTGGGTTCTTCACACTCTCCATTCACGCGGGATGATGGACACTCCTCAGCCGTTGCCAATCGCAGAAAATCGGGACATGCAAGAACCGGGTCTCGCCACGGGCAACAGCTAGCCAGGAAGGAACGGGAGTGACAATTTTGCCGGCACGGTGGAGAACACCACCAACAGCATCCTGAACCGGGTGCGGGTGGAG
>JAAXGZ010000132.1 GCA_012271135.1 Caldilineales bacterium
CGCTACAACGGCTACTGGGAGCTGGATGTGGCGGCGCGGGGCTTGTACCGGATTGAGTTGCGGCGTTGGCCGCGGGAAGCGAACCTGCCGCTATGCGGGTCGATTCCGGGCGCTTTGCGCACATACGGCGACATGGTCTTCGGCACGGGCTACGGAGGCGGCGCGGCCATCGATGTTAGGGCTGCCGTTGTTTCCGTCGGCGGACGCGAACAGTGCCGTGAGGTGACCAAATCGGATGTCGGCGTCCATTTCGAACTGGATCTCGAACCTGGATCTGCCCACCTGCAGACTCGCTGGGAAACAGCGGACGGCAGCGACGTTGGCGCGTATTACGTGTATCTGAACAAGGTGGATTAGATTCACGGATGGTGCGAGCAATCCCAAACCGAAAGCGGAGAACGTTTCATGTTGCGATGGGGAGTGATCGGGTGTGGCCAGATCGCCTTCGACAAGGCCTTGCCCGGGATCAACAAGGCGTGCAATGCCGAATTGGTGGCCGTGTCCGACCTGCGGGACGAACGGCTCGCCTTGGTCATCGATACCTGGGGCGATTCGGTCCGGACGTTCAACGACTACAACAAGTTGCTTGCCTGCGACGATGTTGACGTTGTCTATCTGGGCCTGCCCAACGAGGTTCACCATCCGGTGACGCTGGCCGCGGCCAGCCAAGGCAAGCACGTCCTGTGTGAAAAGCCACTCTGCATCGACGCTGCCGAAGCCCGCGCCATGATTGCCGCCTCGGAGGCGGCCGGCACGCGGTTGATGTGCGCCTATATGTCCCGCTTCGGGGATTCCTTTGTAGAGACCAAACGTGTGATCGAGGAGGGACACCTAGGGCAAATCGCCATGGTGTCGGCCAGCTTCTCGTTCAGCGCCTACAGGGGCTACACCCTTGACAAGGTCGGTTCCTGGCGCTGGACCGGCAAGCGCGGCGGCCCCCTGCTGGATGCCGGCATTTATCTCGCGTTTGCCATTCGGGAACTGCTTGGTTGCCGCGTAAAAAGGGTGTCGGCCAGCATGTCCACGGTGGTGGCCACGGACTTTCCGGCCCCGGACACCACAATGGGATGGTTCCAAATGGAGGACGGGACCCCCGGTATTCTGTCGACCTGCTACTCCCACAACGACAGCACGTTCGCCATCATGGGAACCAACGGCAAGGCCGAGGTCTACGACTGTTTTGCCCAGAACCCGGGCGGCCACCTGATCGTGAAAGCAGGCGGATACCAGTTGGACTTCGAGTCGCAGCTGCCGCGGCTGGACCACTTCAACAACTACTGGAAGGAGATCGAACACTACTCCGACGCCATTCTGAACGGTACTCCCCACACACCTTCGGCCCGGAACGCCCTGGAGGACATGATGTTCCTGGATGCAATCGAGGAATCGGCCACGTCCGGCTCCATCGTCGAACTGACCTACTGAACCACAGACAGTCTGCCAAGGAGACCAACCGGTGAAACTTGCCATCAACGGTCAGATGCTGGCCCGTCAGCACTCGTTGCCGGAGGCCCTGGCCTTCGTCAAGGGGTACGACCTCAACGACATGGAAATCTGGCCCCAGAACCTCGAGGGCGGCGCAACGCCCGAGGAAAGGGAACGCTACGAAACCAAGGACATCGATGCGGCCAAGCGTGCCTATAGCGAAGCCGGGATGAATTGTGCCTGTGTGACGCTGGGGTTCAACGCCATGCGCATTTGCACCGCGTCGGGCGGTGTGGCCAATGCCACGCAGGCCCTGGTGGGCGCGGTGGACGCGGCCGCGGCGCTGGGCGCCCCGGTCGTGAACTGCTACCTGGCCCACATGCCCGGCAACCTGTTCGTGGAGGCCATGAAACCCGCGGCCGGTCATGCCGGCACCAAGGATGTGGTCATAGTGCTGGAGAACGAGGCCCACGACGGATCCGGGCTGGCCGTGGACGTGCGCGACATCCTGGAGGCCGTCGATTCACCCAATTTCAAGACCCAGTACGACCCGTGCAACTACTACCACGCCGGTGAGGAACCCTATCCCTACGTCTACGACGTGGTCAGGCCGTGGATCGGCTATGTGCATGTCAAGGGCGGAATCCAATGGGCGGAGGACAAGGACTGCTTCCGCGGCGGTCTGATGCGCAACAGCCGTGAGGCTTGGATCGGCTATGTCCCGCTTCCGGACGCTGCCTTCAACGTGGAGCGCATCCTGCGCCGGCTACAGGAAGACGGCTACAACGGCTATGTGACCATGGAGCCGCACGTGCCGCCGGAAGCCCTCAAGGAGTACTTCGATATTGAGGTGCCCTACCTGAAGTCCCATTTGGGCCTGTAGGGCCCGCAGTCCGCGTCCGCGGACACCGCTGACGAAAATATCAAACGCACCAATGTGCCGCACTGGAGCTTGACCACAATATGAGTATTACCCTTGGTGTCCTGTCCGATTCCTACCGGCGCCAGCTGCGTCGGTTGAAGGATCAACCTGTCATTGACGTTGTTGTCGAGAAAGTGGCCGCCGTGGCCCGCGCGACCGACATCGGCCCCATCGGAATCGACTTTGGCGTCGGTGCCCTGCCCAGCACCGACAAGACCTATCTGGCCGAGCTGAAGACGAAGTTCGCGGACCTGAACATGGTGCCCACGGTCATCATTGGCACCTTGGGCCTGCACGCAGACCAAGATTTTGCCGGTCCACCGATCGAAGCCAGCATCCGCAATCTTGAGGTTGCCAACCACCTGGGTTCGCCCTTGGGACTGTTCTATTTCAACTACGGCGGAAGGGTCAAGCGGGAGGGCCGCATCCGCATCGCGGTGGAACAGATTGGCAGGCTGGCCGAGGCCGCCAGGCAGTTCGATATGACGGTTACGACCGAGAACTACGACTTCTTCACAAGCGACGACTTTCTGCGCATTTTCGAGCAGGTCGGTGCCGACAACGTGGGTCTGCACAACGATACCGGCAATTGGTTGATCCTCGACGAGGACCCGCTCACGGCCACGCGCAAGATGGCGGACTGGACCTATCATGCCCATGTCCGCGACTACCGCATCGTGGACGGCGTGTGCAGTTCCGTGCCGATCGGCATGGGCGACGTGGACTTCCCGTCCGTTCTGGCCGAACTCAAGAAGGCCGCGGGCCAGCGCGACCGATTCGTCATGGCCATGGAGATGGACATGGATGTCGGCGATGCGGCGGCCGAGGACGAAGCGGTCCTTGAGTGCGCCCATTACATGAAGAAGTGGCTTGACGCCCAAGGTTGACGCGATCGCGTCGCAGTCATCCCGAAACCTTCGGGACCACCTTCGCACCGAATGAAATTCTGTGTGCGAATCCCGCGGGAACCACAATTTTCCGTACAATGACGAAGTGCGCCCCGCCTTGCGACGCCGTGTGCATGCGGCTGGTTTCCTTTGGCGGGCGCCAGCCGCGTATTGTGAGCATTCCCAAGCGGGAAAAGGTGTGTAGATGACTGCCCAGCATGTAACGGTGCCGTCCGATGGCGAAAAGATCACGATTGCGGACGGCCAGCTGCGGGTACCGGACAACCCGATTGTCGGCTTCATCGAGGGTGACGGTACCGGCCCCGACATCTGGTACGCCTGTCAACGGGTCCTGGATGCGGCCGTGGCCAGCGCGTATGGCGGGGGCCGCAGGATCGCCTGGATGGAGTTGTATGCCGGTAGCAAGGCGAATGATGTCTACGGCGAGGTGATTTGGCTGCCAGAGGAGACGCTGGATTGCATCAAGGAGCATCTTCTGATGCTCAAGGGTCCGTTGGCCACTCCCGTGGGCGGCGGTATCCGCAGCATCAACGTGGCTCTTCGGCAGCGCCTGGACCTGTTCGCATGTGTCCGCCCGGTGCGGTGGTTCCAAGGCGTGCCCAGCCCTGTGCGGCATCCGCATCTGGTGGACATGGTGGTATATCGGGAAAATACAGAAGACATCTACGCAGGCATTGAATGGGAAGCCGATACGAAGGAAGCCGGGAAGGTGATCCGCTTCCTTCAAGAGGAGATGGGTATCGACAAGATTCGCTTTCCCGACAGTTCCGCGGTGGGCATCAAGCCTGTCAGTCGGGAAGGTACGGCGCGACTCGTCCGGGCAGCCATTGACTTTGCGATAGCCGACAACCGTCGCAGCGTGACCCTGGTCCACAAGGGCAACA
>JAAXGZ010000084.1 GCA_012271135.1 Caldilineales bacterium
AGGGACGCCTTCGAGCAGATTTCCCGCGGCCAGTTGGCCGTGACCCTGGCCTACCAGCTGGGACGACTGGAGGGCAGATCGCCGCAGCTGGTGGAGAACCTGGTGGCCCGGGCGGTAGAGGCTTACGGTTTCCTGCCGGTCGATGAGTCCAACGAGATAACGGACTCGGACCTGCAAAACCCCAGGGTGCAGGTCTATCCCAGGATGCGCCGGATGGAATACGTGCAGCCACAGGTCTTGCAGGTGCAGCCGCAACCGCGTAGGGACGGTGGGGGATCGGAGCAGGAGTAATGGGGAGCAGGCTAATACAGCCAATGACGTAGTCAAGTGATTGTCTGAATCAGGATTAACCGGATTTGAGGATTGTCAGGATATTTCTCATCCTGAACTTCTTTTGATCCTGGTAATCCTGATTCAGACAATTCTCGCACGTCAAGAATTAGCGTGGCCATGCCGCGAAGCCGGGCCGTGCCGGATCGAATCCGCCAAACGCCAAGCATACCGACGGGGGAATACGATGACGACTTCTGCACCCGCCTACGACCTTCTCCTAACCGGCGGAACCCTGTTGGACCCAGGGCAGGGCATCAACGAACGCCGCGACGTGGCCTTCAAGGACGGCTTGGTGGCAGAGGTGGCCGAGCGCATCGATGCCACGCAGGCGACCGCGACGGTTGACGTCTCCGGCAAGCTGGTCACGCCGGGGCTGATCGATCTCCACGGCCACTTCTACCACGGCGGAAATCCCACGTCGGTGAATCCCGACGAGATATGCCTTTCGTCGGGCACGACCACCGGCGTGGACGCCGGCAGCGCCGGGTTCCTGAACTACCAGGCCATGCGGGACTACGTGTTTCCCGCGCACCGCACGCGGCTGCTGGCATTCCTGCACGTCGGCGGGGTGGGTCTGGCGGTCAATCGCGTGCTGGGAGGCGGGCTGCACGATATGCGGGTGATAGACGTCGACCAGACCGCCGACCACATCAAGCAGAACCCCGGGTTCTGCTTCGGCGTCAAGGTACGCATGCACGTCAACGCTGTGGCCTACTGGAACGCCCACGAGGCCATGCGGGCCGCCCGCGCCGTGGCCGACAAGTCGGGCACGAGACTGATGGTGCACGTCAGCGGCACGCCCATTCCGTTGCCGGACGTGCTGGATTTCCTCGGCCCTGGAGACATCTCGACCCATGCCTTCAACGGACATCCGGAGCACATGCTCGACCGTAACTTGAAGATCCGGCCCGAGGTGAGGGCCGCCGTGGATCGGGGGGTGATCATGGACCTGGCGCACGCCAGCGTGCATTGCGACGTAGAGGTCACCCGCGCCGCATTGCAACAGGGACTGCCTCCCCATACCATCAGCACCGACATCCATGTTCCCCCGCCGGAACGCAACGTCTACCAGATGAATGACCTGGTCAGCAAGATGCACGCCATGGGCATGGGGCTGGACGACGCCATTGCCGCCTCGACCAGCACGCCGGCCAAGGTGCTGGGCCTGCATGAAACCATCGGCTCCCTGGCTCCGGGGATGTGCGGGGACGCTGCCGTCTTCGACCAGCGGGAGGGCCACTTCGTCTGGATGGACTCGGTGGGCAATCTGCAGCGTGGCTCCATGCGCCTGGATACCTACGCCACCGTGCGTGCCGGGCAGTTGTCGTGGCTGGAGGGCCAGTTGGTCGAAATGGGAAACTGCTGAGGCCGGGGCCAGCCCCAGCGGGACATGGCGCAACGAAGCCGGGATCGCAACGCCACCCTCAATTGGGCGTGGCGTTCACTGTGATGGAGGCATGGCCGTCCAATTCGAATGTGAACTCAACCGGCTCGCTCTCCGGGAACAATGAGCGCTCCACCGCCACCATGACCATGGGAGCGTACAGGTAGGCGTATTCCCGCCCCTGGGCATCATCATCCAGGTCCAGAAGCACGGAGGCCTTGCTTCCCCCGATTTCGACGTCGCGTACCGACAGCGGGTCTCCCTTCACCGGGCGCCAAAGGTAGTATGCGGCCAGCAGCACCGACGTTCCAAAATCTATGCGTCCCAGGGTGGTCGAGCTGCCCCGGCTGACCTTGCTGACAAACCTGCTCTCGAACGAGTCAAGCTGGTCCTGGTCGATGATCACATAAGCTCTAAGTTCATTCGCGAAAGGCCCGAACCCCTGCCCTTCCGTCGGGGAGACCCATCCACTGTTGACGTAGCGAAACGTTGGGTGTAACTCGGAGGACCTCAGGGTGGGAGGCCGGCCCCAGTCAGCGCCCCAGGCTACGAACGCCGCCAACAGGACCAGGGTAGCGCCAACCATCGCGGCCAGGCGGAATGAAATATGGCGCGTGCGGGTCGCGGGAGCTGCAACGGGTACTTGTTCTTCTGGCATTGCCATAGCTGTGAGTCAATCATACCAAAACGGCCACAGCCGCCGGTAAGTGCTAGAATCTGCGGTGAACCGTTCGCGACGTGCCGCTAGGAGGTTACGTAAATGCCCTACACCGCCGACATCAGCAGGTTGAACCCAGCCTGCTTCCTGTTCCTCATCGACCAGTCGGGATCCATGGACCAGCTTCTGTCCGGACAGCCGGGACAACGCAAGATGGACCAGGCAGCGGACGCCATAAACCGCATCCTGGATACCGTGGCGCAGCGCTGTTCCCAAGGACTGGAGGTCCGGGATTATTTCGACATTGGCATCCTTGGCTACAATACCGATGGGACCGGCGAACCAATAGTCACCAGTGCCCTGTCGGGCACCTCTCCTGACCAGCCCTTCCTATCCATAAGTCAAGTCGTTGACGTTGCGGAAGTTGAGGAGAGGCAAGTGAAAGAAAGCGACGGGGCCGGGGGACTGGTCGAACTGACGCGCCGGATACCGATCTGGTTGCATCCCCACGCCCAGTATGGCACGCCAATGTGTCGGGCATTCGAGGTGGCATTGCGGGCGGTAGAACAATGGGTAACCGAGCATCCGGAGTCTTTTCCGCCGATAGTCATAAACGTGAGCGATGGCATGGCCAGCGATGGGAACCCCGAAAGCAATGCCCGGAAGATCATGGACCTGGAAACAAGCGACGGTAGCGCCCTGTTGTTCAACGTGCACCTGTCTGAGGTACCTGCCCTGCCGGTGCAGTACCCCGACCAGGCTGAATTGCTTCCGCAGAACGATGAATATGCGTCTACAATGTTCCGAATGTCGTCCGTTTTACCGGAATCCAGTCGCAGCCAGGCGCAAAGTCTCGACTTGCAGGTGAGTGAGAATTCCCGAGGCTACGTGTTCAATGCCGACCTGACTGCACTGGTCCAGTTTCTCGATATCGGCACTCGGGCCGCCTCGAACCTGCATTAGACCTGCCAAGACGCCGAGTATTTGGATGAGACTGCGCCCACCACGAAGATTCCAGACCCCCAAGGGGGGCAACCTGCCGGAGGAGTGCGAAGACGCATCCTTGGCCGTATACCCTCATGGCGGCGGCCCGGCGAAAATCGCCCTGTCTGACGGCGCATCCGAGTCCGCCTTTTCCAGGCCATGGGCGCGTATCTTGAGCGACGCTTTTGTTCGCAGGCCCATGGACATGTCCAATCTCGACGGTCCCTCCTTGGCTGAATGGCTGAAGCCATGCGAGGAGGAATGGAATCGATGGGTTCCCTGGGAGCGAATCCCTTGGCACGGGGAGGCCAAGACCCGGGCCGGCGCACTGGCGACGCTGATCGGGATGGAAATCGATGGGACGCCCGGCCGTGGTGGTTCCCTGTCGTGGCAAGCCCTGGCCGTGGGCGACTGCTGCCTGTTCGTGGTTCGCGATGACGCACTGGCGGTTACCTTCCCATTGGAGGAAGCGAGCCAATTCAACAACACCCCGGCGCTGGTATGCAGCAATTCCGCCAAGAATGACAGGCTCTGGCCTGGCGTTCATCAACACCGGGGGGAGCTTTTACCCGGCGACCTGATTCTGTTGTCCTCAGACGCCCTGGCCTGCTGGATTCTTCAGGAACGGGATCGAGGCCGGAGGCCGTGGCAAACACTCTCATCCCTGAACGCCGGGGAGTGGGATGGCTGGGTGCAGGAACAACGACGCCAGCGGACGTTGAAGAACGACGATACAACGTTGATTGCCATCCACGTCGAATAGAACGCAGTGGGGTTAAGAATCAATGCCGTGGCCGTCAAT
>JAAXGZ010000119.1 GCA_012271135.1 Caldilineales bacterium
GGTCTTCATGGTGGGCGGCGCCACCCGCCTGCAACTCGCCTTCCACAACCCGGAGCAGGTGCCCAACTACGATCACTTCACCCGCGAGCTTACCGCGGCAGAGGCCGCCGTGGACCACTCCAACCGCGAGATGCTGTCCCGCCTGGCTTGGAAGCCCTACCTGCACAACCCCAGCCTGCCTCACTACCTGTCCAAAGTACAGGCCCGCACGCTGATCATCTGGGGCGCCAACGATGCCATCATTCCCCTGGAATGCGGAGAGATCTACCGCGCATCCATCCCTGGGTCGCAGCTTTCGGTGATCAATGATTGCGGCCACAGCCCCCAGATGGAGAAGCCAGGAGAGTTCAACTCCGCCGTTACCTCCTTCCTGAGCCGACTGTAAATAGCCGGCGGCTCCCAGCGAAACGGGTCTTGGGGGGTGCACAGTAGTGCGCCCCTGACTTTTCTTCCTGCCCCTTTTCTTCCTGCGGGAACGCAGGATGCCGCCGGAATGACCCTGCTCCCAATTGCAAGCCAAGGCCCGATGGAGGAGCACATGCCCGAAACTACATTGAAAATCGAGGGCGCCCGTTTTGTAATAACGATGGATGAAGACCGGCGCATCATCCGGGACGGCGGAGTGCTTATCGAGGGCAGCCGCATCGTCCGGGTGGGCAAGTCTGCAGACCTTGCCAATGTTGCCGCCGACCGGGTCATCGACGCAGAGGGCATGGTGGTGGCGCCGGGCCTGATCAATGGGCACATGCACATCAGCTACGCCCACGCCACCCGCGGCATATTCCCCGACAGCCTGGGATCCAATTACCTGCCCAACGTATTCCGCCTGCAGGGCGAGATGACCGCAGAGGAGGAATATCTAACTTCCCTTCTGGGCATCACTGAGTTGCTGAAATACGGCACAACCACCTTCATCGATCCCGGCAGCACCAAGTTCCTGGACGCGGGGCTGCGCGCCTACGAACAGTCCGGATGCCGAGTCGTCGTGGGGGCCCACGTTACCGATCTTCCCAACCCGGTCAATCTGCCGGTATACGAGACCGACGAGGCCATCGATGTCGTGGGGCGCGTTATCCGAGACTACGACGGCGCGCTGGAGGGTCGCGTCCGCGCCTGGGCCATGCCCTTCGGCCCCAACTTCGCCACGCCCAGGCTGCTCCAGGAATCCAAGCGACTGGCCGATGAGCACGGAGTCTCGCTGACCCTGCACTTCAACAACAGCGCCTCCTACGTCGACTCCTGCCTGCGGGACACGGGAATGCGTCCCAGCCAGTACCTGGAAAGCCTGGGTGTGCTTGGAGAAAATGTTGTCCTGTCCCATACCCTGGGACTGGACCAGTCGGAGGTGGAAACGTTGGCCCGCACCGGCGCTAAGGTGGTCGCCGTGCCCACAGCGGCCGTCAAGTCCGGCTATGGCATGACCGCCGGCTCGTCGGGCGCAGCGCCGGGAGGCTTGCTGCCTGAAATGCTGGAGGCCGGCATCACAGTCGGCATTGGCACCGACGCCGGCAACAACTCCAATCTCATCGAGACCAACCGGGCCATGTATCTCATAGCCGTGCTGTACAAGGACGCCCGGCGCAGCGCCACCGCTATCACCGCAGAGACGGCGCTGGAGTTGGCGACCATCAGCGGGGCCCGCGCACTGGGACTGGGCGACGAAATCGGATCCATCGAACCAGGCAAGAAGGCGGACCTGACTCTTTATGACACGCGCCGTGTCGAGTGGGCGACGCTCTTCAACCCGGTCAACAGCCTGGTCTACAATGCCGATGGCCGCAGCGTCCACACGGTCGTTGTCGACGGCCGCGTCGTGGTGGAGGATCACGCTCCGCTGTTCGTGGATGAAAAGGCGCTGATCGAGGAAGTGCAGGCTGTCGGGGAGAGCATGCTGGCCCGTACCGGGCTGTCGTTCCCTACGACGTGGCCATTGGTGTGAACAACAGGGCAATGCTTCCGCTAGGCTACCCCTCAGGGGGAGTGAGCTAATGGGGACGGAGGTCGGTATGTCCCAGCTGGTCTTGATCCACGGCCCGGGGGCAGGGGGTTGCTCCGCTTCCTTTCGCTACCAGTTGGAGCGATTTCCCGGTGCGCTGGCCCCGGACCTGCCGGGCCACCTCGAGGGTGAATCATTCGACAACGTGTCCGGTTACACCCACTGGCTCAGGGACTGGCTGCGCGACCATGGGCACATCGGTGGACTGGTGTTGGCCGGTTTTACCCTCGGCGCCTGCATTGCCTTGGACTACGCGCTGACCTGGCCCGAGGAGGTGGATGGCCTCCTGCTCATGACCGTGGCCATGCGGCCCAAAGAGCGCGCGCCCGGCAGCCTCGAGTTTCGCCTTGACGCCGCCAGGGGCGGTGAGCCGATGCGGGAGTGGCTGGCCAGCATGGAGCACATGCTGCTGTTCGTTGAACCTGGCCTGCGCAATGACCTGCTGGAGTGCCATAAGAGAGTTGGTCCGGTATCTCAGCACGACGACCTGGTGGCTATAGACCGGTTCGACGCCCGCGACCGCATCCACGAGCTGAGGGCGCCCCTCACCCTGGTCCGAGGCGTAGACGACCCCATGCAGCCCGTCGAGTACGAACTTGAGATACACGAGGCGGTGCCGGGCTCAAAGTATGTCAAGCTGGAGCGCGCCGGCCACTTCCCTCACTGCGAGCGGCCGGACGACGTGAACGCCGAGCTGGCGGAACTGCTGGGAGAGCGCTTGTCTGCTCAGCGCCTGGACAAGTGATCCTGGCAAGCGGCACGCCCGTCGTTTCCGAGAAAGCGGGATAGCGGGATATGGAGGCACTTAACAGGATCAGTTTTTAGCGTACCGGAATGCCCCTGGAATCCCGCCGGGACGGTGATGACGAACAAAAGGGCAGAAGCTAACGACTCTCCCCGGAGGTAGCAGACCATGCCTGGTCCCCTGGAAGGCGTAAAGGTGGCAGACTTTACGGAGATCATCGCTGGGCCGCTCTCGGGCCGGATTCTGGCCGAAATGGGGGCCGATGTCATCAAGATCGAGCCGCCGTGGGGCGA
>JAAXGZ010000154.1 GCA_012271135.1 Caldilineales bacterium
GGTTTCTTCGACCGGAACCCGGCGCTGGATGTTCCGCCGTCGCACCGGCTGAATGGCCACTGCCACACCTGACGGCCACTTCTCGAAAAGAGGCTGAGCGGCTGACGCAAACATCGGCCGCCGGAGGAGGAATCCTCCGGCGGCCCTGTCACGCGTCCCCTCGGCGAAAGCTGTTCAGCCGGGGACCGCCGTTGCCAGGGGGCGGGAACCGGGCAGCCGTTCGTACGGGCCGGGCAGGTCCAGTTCCTCAGCAATGCTGCGCATGGCCGGCAGCACCTCCTGTCCCAGCAGGCGGATGCTGGTCATGCGGTCTTGGTGGCTTACCGGCCCGTGGTGGTGCCACATGGCGAAGATGCCCGGGCGGATGGTCTCGAGGATGTGGCGGATCTTGGGGATGATGGTGTCGGGAGTGCCGCAGATTAGCTGCAGGTTGTCCTGCTCGCTTTGGAACCGGCCGTATATGTCGTTGCGGCTGGCCTCCAGGCCTTCCGGAGTGCTGGTGGGCTTCAGCACCAGCGTCTCCTCGCCACTGTCCGGGTTGACCGACACCCGGGCCAGCCGCCGGGTGGCGGCCTTGGAATTGTAGCCGGGCGGGAACATCCACTCGGGCCGGGCAAAGGCGTTGATGCCACCGCCGAACAGGAAGGCCCGCCCCAGCTCCTGCGCTTTCTCCTCCGTCTCCGCCACCACGATGCGCTGCAAGTAGCCGAAATTCTCCGGGCCGGACTCGTACCCTTCCTCGGCGGCGATGTCCCGGTACAGCTTGACCATCTCCAGCGTCGGATCGAGGAAGGTGGCCAGCGCCAGGTAGGGGTACTTGTGGCGTGCGCACCAGACGACCGTCTCCTGGCTCACCAGCCCCGGTATCCACATCTGGGGGTATGGCTTCTGCACCGGCAGCACCCAGGGATTCACGTATCGGTAGTGGTAGTGCTTGCCCTCGAAACGGAAGGGGCCGGGTTCGGTCCACGCCTTGATGATGAAGTCATGGGCTTCGTTGAACAACTCCCGGTTGAAGGCAGGATTGGCGTTGTTGTAAATCGATTCGCTGCCCGCGCCCCGGACCCAGCCGGGAACGAGGCGCCCGCCGGAGATCATGTCGATCATCGCCAACTCTTCGGCCAGGCGCAGGGGGTCGGCCACCGGCAGCGGGTTGCCCAGCAGCACGATCTTGACCCGTTCCGTGATTCGGGCCAGCACTGCCGCCTCGATGTTCATGACGGCGCCCATGCAGAAGGGTGTGCCGTGGTGCTCGTTCAGCATCACGCCGTCGAATCCCATCTGCTCGGCATAGACCGCTTCGTCGAAGTAGGCGTTGTAGAGCTGGCCGCCGACCCCCGGGTCGAAGTGCTCGTTGGGAATGCCGAAGTAGCTGGCATTCCTGATGATCTCGTCCTCGGGGACGTCGTAGTAGGGGCGCTCGGTGAACATCATGATGTGCATTGAGATGCCTCCTGTGCCTTACTGTTGCGCCAGGAAACGGCGAACGCTGCTCACGAATTCCGATGAGCGTTCGATTTCCGGTCTGTGTCCGCAGTTATCGAATACCAGCAGCTCGGAGCCGGCGATGGCCCTGTTGTAGGCATGCCCTGCCGACAGCGGGATGATCCGGTCCTCCCGGCCCCAGATGATCAGCGAGGGGAGTCCCTGAACGCCCTCCAGCAGATGCGGCAGGCTGGGATTGTGCATGTAGGGCTTCCAGGCGAGGCGCGCCGATTCGGCCCGGGCGTCCTCCCAGGCCTCGAACTGGTCTGTAGATGCCTCGCCGCCGTACAGCGCCGCGAATTCCGGGGTAGCCGAAGCGTCGTGAACGCTGGCGTCGAGGTACGCCCGCGCCGTGACGATGAAGAGGTCGAGTATTTCGCCATCGGGAGGTCTTACCCCGGCGGGCGCCGCCAGGATCATGCTGCGGAATTGTTCAGGGTTTCCAGCGGCCATCTCGGCCGCGATCCAGCCGCCCAGCGAGAAACCGACGACGTCCACAGGGCCCAGCGCCATCTCACGCAGCATCCGGGAGTAAAATCCGGCCAGGTCGCGCACGCTGCTGATCCAATCGGCCCGTGGCAGCGCACCGAAGCCCGGGTGCACCGGCAGCAGCAGTGAATGATCCGCTGCCAGTTCGCCGTGCCACTTCAGCCAGCCCGGTAGGCCCAACTCCTCGTGCAGGACCAGCAGTGGCCGACCGGCGCCTGCTCGCAGCAGGCTGACGCCCGTCCCGCCCACATTGATGGTGCTTTCCGTGAGTCCGTTTGGAGAGACCGTCATATCACAACGCCCCTCGCTTAAGTTATTTCACAAACGACGCCTGAAGATGATCCCGGCAAGACATTCTTTAACGAAGTGAGATAAGTGTCAACCCAATGGTGAAATTAGGCGGCTGATCGTTTCTCTGTAAATGATAATCGATGGATTTCGGCCATAATGGCTCGTATACTGCAGGGAAAGCGATTGGCGCCGGAGAGAACGCTCAAATTTACCGATGGGAGGGCAAGGTTATGGGAAAGGACTACAGCATCTGCGTGGGGGCCGTCGGGTTCGGCGGCGGCGTCTGGCACAGTCCGGACGGCGGTGACAACTGGAATCGCATCAGGGACCCGTTTCCCCTGGGCAGCCAGGTGAGAGGGATGGCAGTCTATCCGGATAACCCCAACCGCATCCTGGCCGGCTCGGACTACGGCATCTATCGCAGCGAGGACTGCGGCGCCACGTGGGAGAAGCTCTGGTCGCCCATGGACGGCATGCCCATCTGGTCCATTGCGATAGACCCAGTGGACACCGACACAATATTCGTGGGGATCAAACCGGCCGCCCTGTACCGCTCGCGGGACGGCGGCGAGAGTTGGGCCAGGCTCTCAGTCCAGATGGCCCAGGAGTGCCACATCGGCCCGCCGATGGTGACCATGCTGATGGTCGACCCGCAGGACCACCGCACCGTCTGGGCCGGGGTGGAGGTGGACGGCGTCTATCGCAGCTTGGACGGAGGGGACTCCTGGACCCACGTCCAGGGTGGAGTACATCCCGACATCCACGGCATGGCCATCAGTCCCGGCGAGCCGCGCGCCGTCCTGGCAAGCACGCCGCGCGAAATCTACGCCACAGCCGACATGGGCGAGAGTTGGCAGTCGGTGGTCACCACCGACAAGTTCGTTCTCCCCTACAGTCGCGGCATCGCATTCAGGCCGGATGATCCCAGTGTGCTCTTTGCCGCCGTCGGCGATACTGCCATCGGCAGCACCGGCGCCATCCAGCGGTCCCAGGACGGCGGACAGACCTGGGAGGAGCGGCCCCTGCCCAACGAGCCCAACTCCAACATCTGGAACATCGTAACCCATCCTGCCGACCCGGACTTCGTCCTGGCGTCCAGCCTGCTGGGCGAGGTCTACAGCAGCACCGACTGCGGCGATTCCTGGCAGAAGCTGAAGAGAGAGTTCAGCGAGATCGGGGCCATGGTGTGGGTGCCCAACTGATCACCTGTGAATCCGTAGGGGTGTAGTCAAGCGATCCCTGCGCCGGGCGCCCAAGGTCCGGAAAGGCGGGCATTTACGACGCCGCCACTGTAGCACCACAATGGAGAAATGGCGGAAAGTGGGGACAACCATAAAAGTTGCCCCTATCCGTCGAGGACTGTCCTGCAGGGGCCCCATTGTGGACGACTTAATGACTTACGCGGTTGCGCCAAGTGGACTGTTTGGCACAGTGCGGCCACGGCGCCACTGGGTTCGACGCCGGTTCCCTTCGCGCGCGGGGCGCTTCTACGCGGGGCACCTCTAATGGACAGCGAACGTCGAAGGCCGCGTGAGGGTTGTCCGATCAGAACGGGTCCCCCTGCTTACGTCGTGGTGAGATTGCCTCGCGAATAGAAGGGTCCCCGGTCAGGGCACCGCGCCCTCCCTGCGGAAGACTTCCGCCAGCTTTTCCACGCCTTCCCGGATTTCGCTTTCCGAGGGGAGCGCGAAGCAGAGGCGAATGTAGCTGGCCGCCGCGTCAGGGT
>JAAXGZ010000123.1 GCA_012271135.1 Caldilineales bacterium
CCCCGGGCCCGCCTGACGCGGGGGCTGAAGACCGAGGCCGGGGCCCTCAACTTCGTGCGTCTGATGGCCCGCGGCATGGCCTGACGCGGCGCAGGGAACCCACTGGCTCGGAGGATAGGCCCGGGACGGTCCGCAACCCATATCAACGAGATTGAAACAGTGCCGCTGTCTCGGACTACCTCGCACCATCGGATTGTCGATGTGGTTACCGTTGCCAAATCCAATTCCCTGTACTGTCCGCCAACATCCCGTCAACGGAACTAAAACAGTGCCCCGTTCCAGCACGGCCGCTCCGTATCGATGACCTGCGTTATAATCGGCAGTCCAATCATTCCATACTGAATCACGCCTTGAGGGACTCCCTTGAGGCGTCAGTCACTTGGTTCCCATCCCACCATGGCCGCAAAGCTGTCCGGATTGCAGCGCAAGGAAGAACTGGCAGGCTACCTGTTCATCCTGCCCAACCTGATCGGCTTCCTGGTGTTCCTGGTGTTCCCGATCCTGGCCGCGGTCTACCTCACGTTCACCGAGTGGGAGTTGAGCGCACCCCCCACCTTCGCCGGCTTGGCGAATTTCCGGGCCATGATCGGCGACGACATTTTCGTCAAGGCATTCGGCAACACCTTCTACTACGCTTTCGTGGCCGTTCCCACCGGGGTCTTCCTGGCGTTTGTCCTGGCACTGGGCGTCAACCGGCCCATGCGCGGGGTGTTTGCCTTTCGGCTCATTTACTTCCTGCCACACGTCACCCTGACCGTGGCCGCCGCCATTGTCTGGGCCTGGATCTATCACCCGGAATTCGGGATCATCAACTACCTGCTCAGCCTGATTGGCATCCAGGGCCCCAACTGGCTTTTCAACAGCAAGTCCGCCATGCCAGCCCTGATCATCATGAGCAACTGGAAGGGAATCGGCTATGCAATGCTGATTTTCCTGGCGGGCCTGCAGGGCGTACCGGCCGAGCTGTACGAGGCGGCCGTCATGGACGGCGCCAACAGCTGGTACAGGCTGGTCAAGATCACGATCCCCATGCTGTCGCCGACAACATTTTTCGTGCTGACCACTTCGTTCATCGGCGCCTTCCAAGGCTTTGACCAGTTCTATATCATGACCAACGGGGGACCGTCGTTTGCCACCACGACCCTGGTCCTCCACATCTTCAACAACGGCTTCCGCTACTTCAAGATGGGCTACGCTTCTTCCATGGCCTTCGTGCTGTTCCTCTGCATTTTGTGCATCACGTTGATTCAGTGGACCTCGGCCAAGACCTGGGTACACGGATTTACGCAAGACTGATCGTCCGGACCAAGCTACCCGTCGCTTCTCCATGAAAGCTGAAGCCGTCCAACCCGAACGGATTGCCGTCCCGGCCGGCACGCGGTCGGTGGCCGGCCTGGGCCGCAGAACCCAGACACTTCTCGTTGACGTGGTGGTATGGGCCGGCTTGCTCGTCGGCAGCATCATCTTCATCCTGCCGTTCTTCTGGATGGTCTCCAGTTCCTTCAAGGAATTCGGCGGCCTGTTCAACTTCCCACCCACGTTCATCCCGAGCACGTGGCAGTGGACGAACTACCTTGAGATTTGGCGGCGACTGCCGTTCCACCTGTTCTTCCGCAACAGCTTCTTCGTTTCCTCGCTGGAGACGGCCGGAGTCCTGTTCACCTCGTCCCTAGCCGGCTACGCATTCGCCCGCCTGCGGTTCCGCCACCGGGACACCATCTTCCTGATCTACCTCTCCACGATGATGGTGCCGTTTGCGGTCCGGATGATTCCGCTGTTCGTCCTGATGCGCACATTTCAGTGGGTGGATCAGTTGCAGGCGTTGATTATCCCGGGCATGTTCAGCGCCTGGGGCACGTTCCTCATGCGGCAGTTCATGCTCACCATTCCCAGGGAACTCGAGGACGCCGGCCTGATCGACGGTGCCAGCTTCTTCCAGATCTACTACCGCATCATCCTGCCGCTCACCGGACCGGCCCTGGCCACCTTGGGCATCTTCACCTTCATGGACAGCTGGAATGCCTTTCTCTGGCCGCTGATCATCATCAGCAGCATGGAAAAGAAGACGATTTCGCTGGGAATGGCAGCCTTCCGGGGCATGACCGCCATGAGAACCCCCTGGCACCTGGTGATGGCCGCATCGGTCGTCAGTGTCCTACCGATCATGGTTCTGTTCCTGGTCGGCCAGAAATACTATGTGCGTGGCATCGTCACCACCGGACTGAAAGGTTAGCGAAAATCCATGGCCGCTGTTCCGCGCATCATCCGGGCCCTGTTTCTCTGCCTCGCTGTTGCGCTGGCAACCGCGGCATGCGGAAGCGGCGACGGCTCCGAGGCGGCGGACGCCGACGCGATCGACCTGAGCGCGACCATCGAAGGCGACGGCTGGAAGGTCAACTTGGCCGATGCTCCGGAAAAGCACCTGATTCTGGGCAAGGGCAACATCACCTATCAAGCCGAGGACGGGAACATCTATCTCCTCGTGTTCCTTGATCTCTCCAATACGGGAACAGTCCTCAAGGTTGTGGACCGCAGCCTGCTCCAAGTCAGGGACGCGGCCGGCAATGAGTACAGTGCCAGCATCTCGGCCCATCAGGTCGCATACCTGGAACAGGATGGGAGCAAGGAGGGTTACTCCATTGTGTTGGACAGTCCCCTGCAATCGGGCAAGAGCCGCCGCGGCGTGGTCACCTTCCTGGTCCCGGACAGCGCCACAGGCCTGCAGCTCATGTTCAGGGGCTTCGACGGGACCATTGAACTCGGATTTTGACGCGCTCCCCCTTGGGAGCTCTGCCCTGTTTTGACAACGTCCGTTTTTCGAACCGGGAGGTAATGACGATGGACGAAAAGAAAAGGTACCTGCTGAGCCGGAGGCGCTTCCTGCAGATGAGCGCCGCGGTCTCCAGTGTGGCGCTGGCCGCGTGCGTGGCCCCCACGCCGCCGGCAGCGGAGGACACCTCCGCTGGTGAAGCGGTCGATTCCGAAGCCGCAGCCCGCTGGCTCACCGGCATGGGCGACCGGGATGCGACCGGAGACTTCAAGATCATGAGTTGGGAGGATGAAGGAGAGATCCGGAAGTTCCTGCTCCACATCAACGAGTTCTTCGACGCCTTCTATCCGGGCCTGGAGCCCGAGGTCGAGTGGGGGATCCCGTGGGGCGAGTACTGGACCAAGCTTCCGACCCTGATGGCGGCGGGCACCCCGCCCGACATGGCCTGGCAGCATCAGTCCCGCGGCCAAGTATTCCCCTCCAAGGGCTGGTCGGTCGACCTGACCGACTACCTGAACGCCTATCCGCCGGACGGTTGGCCGGACGACTGGTGGGAAGCTTCGGTCAAGACCATGAGTTGGAACGGTACGGTCTACGCCATCCCCTACGACTGGGCCACGATCGGCATCTATGCCAACCGGGGTCTGCTGGACGATGTCGTGGGCGGCTATCCGGCCGATCCGGACTGGACGTGGAACGATTTCGTGGAAACCGCGATTGCCGTCACCGGCGAGGACGACAACGGCATGCCCGTCTGGGGCGCCAACATTGGCCCCGGAGCCAGCACCGTTTGGAACGTGGCCCAGGCCTTCGGCGGCTGGTACTTCAACGACGACATGTCGCAGGCCAGCTTCACCAATGACGGCGTGGTCACGGCGGCGAACCTGCTGTGGGACCTGCGCTGGAAGCACCGAGCCATGCCAACCCCCGAAGACACGCAGTCGATGGGCCTGACCAGCGAGTTCGCGTTCGCCTCCGGGCGCGTTGCGATGCACCGGGCGCTGAACGACACCGCCTTCCGCATGGAAGAGGCCATTTCGGGCACGGACAATCCGTTTGCCTGGGGCGTCTATGCCTGGCCGCGGGGCCCCGAAGGCCGGGTGGCCTTCGCCGGCAACTCCGGCTGGTTCGTGCCGACCGGCTCCCGCTACCCGGACACCGCCTACGAACTGATCCGGTACGGCCTGTCCAACCCGGACCTACTGCCGACCACCGGCGTCATGGGCAGCATGATCGTGTCACGCAAGTCCTTCTGGGAATGGGGTCTGCCGCAGGGTGAGACCGCGGAACTGATCCCGAACTTCCAGAACGTCTTCGTGGACATTCCGGCCGAAAACCAGAGCACATTCCCCTACTGGCCCGGATACCAGGAATGGGACGCCATCTGGCTCAAGCACATGGACCCGATCTTCACCGAGGGTCAGGAAGGGCTGGAAGAGGCCCTGCAGGCCCTTGAGGACGAGACCAACGAGTTCCTGGCTGCCGAACTGGAAGCCGGTTCCTAGACTTCAAGTCATCGTTCAACCAGGAGAGGTGCCCCGACGGGGCACCTCTCTTGTTTCCTGCAGCGCCGCGACCGCAGCCGCGGTCAAACGTGCGCCATGGTCCAACAACCACCTGAAGCCCTGGACCCATAACGGTCCCGATCCGAGCCGCGGGCACAGCGCATCCAGGTCATCGACGCACTACGGGGCTTCGCCCTGCTGGGCATCCTGATTATGAACATGATCTCCTTCGCGAACCCCGACTGGATCGTGTTCAATCCCACGGTGCACGGTTCGTTCGAGGGCATCAAGAAGTGGATTTGGATCGTCTCGCACCTCGTTGCCGATCAGAAGTTCATGACCATCTTCTCGCCGCTGTACGGGGCCGGCATCCTCCTGTTCACGACCACTTGAAACGCCGGGGCGCCAAACCCACAAGGGTGTTCCTTCGCCGATCCCTGTAGCTGCTCGCATTCGGCCTGCTGCCCTACTGCCTTCTGTGGAACGGGGGCATTCTGATGACCTATGCCCTGTCCGACATGGCGGTGTATTGGCTGCGCCATCGCTCCCCGACGGTTCTGGCGGTGATTGGCCTGGCGATGATTGCGGTATCTGCGGTCTTTCTTCTTGGCGTCGGCCTCGCGCTGCCTTTCATGAACAAGGGCGAGGTGGCGTCCCTGCATGCCAGCTTTGCACCGTCCGCGAATGCGATCGACGCCGACATCGTCCTGCCACAGGAACCCTATCCGGTCCAGGTTCGGCACAGGATTGAGGGCACATCGGACCTGGTGGTCACCTTCCTGGCATGGGCCTTCTGGAGAGCGGCCGGACTGATGCTCCTGGGCATGACCGCCTGGAAACTGCGGCTGTTCACCGCGGAACGTTCGGACCGCACGATGGCAGGCGTCGGCCTGCTGATGGGCCGGCCGCTGGTGTTGTTTGGAGTTTGGGACCGGATTCGGATGGGCTGGGCATGGCCCACGCCTTCTACGGCGGCTTTCAGTACGACTACTGGGCCAGCATCCTGGTGAGTGCGGGCTACATCGGAGTCGTCATGCTGGCAGAGCACCGGGACTGGCTGCCCAGATTGCGTCGGCGACTCGCCGCGGTGGCCCGCATGGCCTTCACCAACTACATCATGCAGACCATGATTTGTGTGACCGTGTTCCAAGGCTTCGACGGTGGACTGTACGGAACGACCAGCCGCCTGGAACAAACCATCTTTATTTGGGTGTTCCAGATCGTCCTCTCCGTTTGGTGGCTGAAGCGATTCCGCTACGGTCCCTTGGAGTGGCTGTGGCGCTCATTGACCTACAGTCGGTGGCAATCATTCCGGAAGCGTTCGGCCGGTGCAACCGGATGAATCCCGCGGTTGCTGAAGACCATAAAAGCGGAGCTTGTGGGCGTGAAGCGCAGGCTGGAACAGCTCTATGACTTGGCGGAGACCGCCGACCTGGACATCCGGCCCCCCAAGGCCAAGCCCCTGCTGCAGGCAGGCATCGGCAACGGGCAAAAATACGCCCCGTCGAAAACGCCCACCGGGTCGTGGCTGTCACCTTTGGCGAGGACGACAGCCGCATCCGCACGGGCCATGCCGCCCACAACATGACCATCCCAAGTGCATGGTCCACAACTTGCCATGGCAGGACTGGTCCCTCAAGGTAGACATCGCCAACAAGCGACTGGCGGCATGGAACAAGGACTACCTGCGCCGACTGCCTCAAGCCCAAACTCAACTGGATGCAATTGCCCTGCCTGCAACGACTGAACCACCGTCAAATCCCAGCAATCCGGCCGCGATCGGCTTGGCGTCGTCCACGGAGGCGACGATTTGTGCGGCCGGAATCCGTTCCAACACATTCAAGGCCGCCAGCGTAGCGGCCGCATCGCCGTCCAACCCCGCCACGATGCAGTCCGTGTCTTCGTCCAGAGCCGTGTCAATCAGTTGTTCGATGACCAGAGCCGCACTGTCGTCCACGTGGTTGGTATCGGTGAAGTCAAGGATTACGACTTCGTGCTGCTGAACATCCAGGCTGATGACTTTGACGAGCCTGGTTGCGGACGCCACCGTGAAAGTGCCGTTGAGCCGGACCAATCCGACATGGGCCGAGAAGGGATCGTCATCCACATTGGTCCCCGTGATGCCAAAGAAGGTTTGGTCGAGCAGCGGAACCGACACCACGCTGTCGAGTTCCAGGCGTTCAAACTGAAGGGCACTCGCGAAACTGGCGACAATCAGGCCGAACGCCACCGCGGTCACCAGATCCACAAATACCGTCAATCCGAGTGTCACCACCATGACAATCAGATGTTCCCGGCGCACCTTGTGCAGGCGCTTCATGAAGCGCCAGTCGACGATGTCCCAGCCGACCTT
>JAAXGZ010000158.1 GCA_012271135.1 Caldilineales bacterium
ATACACCGGCAGTACCGCGATGGTTTCCAAAAGGCGATGGCCCAGGCGGTCAAGGACCGGAGTGGCACCGGTCAGCGCGACTGCCGGAGGGCAACGGAGTAAGCCGCCAACTTGGCAACCAGCCGAGCAGCGGTGTAGGTGCAGGCAGTTGGCCCCTCAGACGGAGCCAGCTCGCAGACATCGAACCCCACAATGCGCCTGTTTTCGGCGACGCTTCGCAGCAGGGAGGTCACCTGCCGCCAGTTGAGCCCGCCGGGCTCCGGCGTTCCTACGGCCGACATCAGCGACGGGTCGAAAACATCCAGATCAACACTGACGTAAACGTTCTCGCTCAGCGCGGCCAGGATTTCATCTGCCGGTAGCAGGTCGCCATCCGGCGGGCAGGGCCAAAGAGGGACGTTGTTGTCGCGGATGAAATCCCTCTCCTCCAGCGAAAGGCTTCTCACTCCGGCCAGCGCCAACGGGCAAATATCGTGCACGCGGCGGGCGGCGGATGCGTGTCCCCATTGGGCGCCCTGGTACTCATCGCGCAGGTCGGCGTGGGCGTCGAGGTAGAGCACTGACATCGAAGGAAACACTTCAAGGTGCGCCTCAACGCTGCCGGCGGTCAGCGAATGCTCGCCACCGAGAACACCGACGACGCGCCCCGGCGCCATGCAGGCCGCCACGGCCCGGCGGACCCGCTGCACCATCCGGTCCGGCCCTCCCATGTGAGGCTCGAGGGACGGCAGGGTGTGGATGCCCAGAGCGGCAACGTCCAGGTCGAGCTCCGGGTCATAGTCCTCCATCTGGGCAGACGCGGCTATGATTCCGGCTGGGCCGTCGCGGGCGCCGCCACGGTAGGAGGTGGTGCTGTCGTAGGGGACCGGAATGAGGGTCACGCTAGCCGATTCCAGCGCGGACTGATCGGGGGTCAGGGCCAGGAAGTTGGGATGCAGCCAGTAAGTGTCCAGGCCGGAATCAGGGCCGGGTCCGTGATGCGGGACCGGCTGATCGTGTCTGGATTCGGCAGAACTGTCAGCCACGCGTCAAACCGGGACTCCCTGCTTCCAGTTCACCCTGGAGACTTTCACGCTGCGCCCGCGACTCGGCCATGCCCTGGCGCTCGTCCAACCACTCCAAGCCCCGGTCCAACAGCCAGGTCTGAACATCATCGAGCTCGAACAGCTTCTTGGCGTCATCAAGGGCCCTGTCGTGGTCGAAGGCCCTGCAGGAAAAGATGTCGATGTTGACGTAATTCTTGCGCGGAAAGGTGTGGATGCTGATGTGGCTCTCGGCGATGATCACGAACCCCGTAACGCCCGAATCTTCCGGTTTGGGGGCATCGTATACCAGGACATGGGGCTCAGTTATTCGAGTCATCTCCAGAGTGTCCGGGTAATCAGTCAAGAATTGGCGGACCAGTTCGTCGTCCCACATCTTGCTCGTATTCCCGCCAAATCCGTCAATTACCAGGTGCATCTCACCTCCAGGTACGGTCTTTGAAAGAAGACGCAGTGAAATCGGTATGGTTGGCAAACGCAAGTATATACAATATCATTTGTCGGGTTCCAACACAAACCGCACCAAATGCGAGGGCCTCCGACACTCCGGCCCGGCAATCAACAGGTTCAGGCAGGTATAACGTGCTGCCTTCAATGATTGAAGCCACGGACGTAACGCACTACTACGGCCCATACCCGGCAATCCAGGACGTCAACTTCGACGTAAGAAGGGGCGAGGTCCTGGGGTTCCTCGGGCCCAACGGCGCCGGCAAGACCACCACCATGCGCATTCTCACGGGGTTCCTGCCGCCCTCCAGCGGTTCGGTTACGCTGGACGGCTATGACGTGGTGGAGAAGTCTCTGGAGGTGCGGAAGAGGGTCGGCTATCTGCCTGAAACGGTGCCCCTATACACTGACATGAACGTTACCAACTACCTGAAATACATGGGCACGCTGCGCGGTATGCCGGCGGGCCGCATTCGCGCCCGCGTCGGCGAGGTGATCGATGTCTGCCGCCTGGGGGACTACCGGAAGACGCAGATCGGCAAGCTCTCAAAGGGTTTCAGGCAGCGCGTTGGCATAGCGCAGGCCATCATCCACGAACCCGAGGTGCTGGTGCTGGACGAGCCGACCATCGGCATTGATCCGATCCAGGTGGTGGAAACCCGGAGTTTAATCCAGGAGCTGGGCCGCGAGCAGACCGTGGTCCTCAGCAGCCACATATTGCCGGAAGTGAGCATGATCTGCGAGCGCGTCCTGATCATTCACGAGGGCCGCATTGTTGCGGAAGACACACCTCAGAACCTGGCCAAGGGACTGGAGGCCGTGGACCGGCTGGAGGTTGAAGTTGGCGGCCCGTCCGCCGAAGTGCTTCCCGCCCTTCAGAAGATCGACGGGGTGATCAGCGTCAATCACCGAAATCAGCAGGGGCGGCACACTTACGTGATCCAGGCGCAGCCGGGCCGGGACCTGCGGGATGATATTTCAAGAGAAGTGATCAGCAACGGATGGAGCTTGCGGGGGATGCAGATGATGGGCATGTCCCTCGAGGAAATCTTCCTCCGCCTTACGACTCAGGAGGACCTGTAGAAATGCGGACCGTCCGGGCAGTGGCCTGGAAGGAAATCCAGATATTCTTCCTGAGTCCCACGGCTTACATCGTTGGAATGATCTTCCTGTTCCTTACGGGGGTGCTTTTCGTCTGGGACCTTGGCGACCCATTTCCAGAGGCGTCCCTGAGGACCTTCTTCCTGGGCCCGCCCGGGTTCATCACAACCGGAGCCATCCTGGTACTGGTGCTC
>JAAXGZ010000122.1 GCA_012271135.1 Caldilineales bacterium
GCGGCGGCAATCGCGGGCCTGTGCGCACCGGCAAGACGACCGAGCCACCGCAGCGAAGCCGCCAAGACAACCGCCGTATCGGCAGCGGAAACCAGCGCGTCCGCCGCTCCCGTACGGACCAGCTGTGCACCTTTGGCGGCGGCTGAACCGGGATTGCGCAGGGCCGATGCGTCGCCCGGCCGGTGGCCGGCGGCGACGATGTCCAATCCGGTGGGCCGGCACCCACGTGCCAGTTCGGCCTCTATCTCGTCGGGATGCCCCAACAAGGTCAGGCCAACCCGGTACCGCTCGGAGGCCAGGAGGGCACCGGCAACCAATGCGGACGGCGCATGGTCTCCCCCCTGTGTGTCAACTGCAACGCGCATCCGGCATCAGGCAACCGCGCCAACAGGATAGGCCGCGATACCCAAGGTGCCGATACCGGCCAAAGCCACGATTACCGGGTCCAGCTCCACGATGTGGGCCGTGTCGACATTGAGCAGGGATCGGGCCTTCTCCAATAATTCATCCGCTTCGTCCGGCACCTTGGCATGCGAGACGGCCACGACCACGGGTTGATCCCCCTGGTCGGCCACAGTCCGCTTCAACAGTTCGCTTACGGCCTTGCGCCGGCCCCGCGCCTTCGCCACGGGAATCACCTTGCCGTCGACGACGGTCAGGATGGGTTTCAGGTTGAGCATGTTGCCCATGTTCTTTTGCAACCCACCGACACGCCCACTGCGCGCCAGGGCGTCCAGATTGTCCACCGTCAGGTAGGTGCTGAGCCCTGACTGGACCTCCCTCATCCGTGCGATCGCGTCCTGTCTGGCGCCGCCTGCCGCCAGGAACTGTGCCGCCGCAATCGCCTGCAAGCCGCTGCTGATGCTGACGAAGCGCGAATCCCACAGTTCGATGTTGGCTTCGGGAACTTCGCCGATCGCCAGCCGAGCCGAGTTCCAGGTACCCGACAGTTCCGAACTGACAACCACCACAAGGATTTCCTCGGCCCCATCGTCCACAGCCTGCCGATAGGCATCCGCAAACAATGCCGGGGCCGGCTGACTAGTGGTCGGGTGCTCCGGTCGGGTCTGCAGAAGCTCAAAGAACTGGGGCAGATCGATGTCTCGGTTGAGCTGGTAGTCGTCGGAACCAAAGTGGACCGTTGTCGGCACTTCCAGGATGTTGAATCGAGCCAGGAGGCCGGACGGAACATTGCTGCTGGTATCCACCACCATCCTGACGCGGGTGTCCGAAGTCTGTAGGCTCATGTGATCGCTCCTGGCGTTGGGTATGAGATTGGCTGTGGACGGACCCGTCGGTTAAAGGTGGTGCCCCGATCAGGCGCGGCGTGCGATGCCAAACCAACAACAGTCGATCCGTGGCACGATCTGCTGGTTCCCCGTGCGTCGGAAGGCCCGTTCACCGAAGATTTCCCTAGGTGACCTCAACGGGAGTGCTGTACAAACACCCTGGGAACATCCTGCAGGACATCGGAAGCCAAGGTACTGTCCGGCCCCAGGCGTGTGCCGCTCAAGCGGCCCGCCTCCGACAGAACCAGCATTGCCGCCGCAGAAGCCTGCAGGGGATCCGCTACACGGGTTCGCAGACCAGCCAGCAGTCCCGCGAGCACGTCACCGGTACCGCCCGTTGCCAAGGCGGAATTGGGTTCGACCAGTACACGAACCTGACCGTCCGGCGCGGCAGCAAACGACGCATGGCTCTTCAGAACCACGTGGCAGCCCCAGGCTTGTGCCTTCGCCGCCGCCAGTTCCAGGCTGTTAGCCGCCACTTCGGACACCGGCAATCCACACAAACGGGCCATCTCGGCCAAGTGGGGAGTCAACACGGTCCCTTCAGGCAGAAGCGAAGGCCAATCCGCTTCGGCGGCGAGGCAGTTCAGTCCATCTGCATCAATCACCAGCGGTACCGGTTGGGCTGTTCGCAATCCAGCCAGCAGTTCCCGCAGGAAGGCCGCACTGGCATCCGTGTGACCGATCCCACAACCGACCAGCAGGGACTCGTAGCGGGAGACTTCCTGCAGGACCAGCGCGGCCGCACCGGGTGCCACCATTCCGTTCTGGTCCGGCAACGGCAGGTGTGTGGCTTCGGGCAACCCGGCCGCCAGCCCGGTGAGGACTGGACGCGAACCGGCCACCGTCACCAGTCCGGCCCCGGACCGGAGGACCCCAGCCGCCGCAAGGATCGCCGCCCCGGGGAACCGTCCGCTGCCAACCGCGCACAGGACGCGACCGAATGTTCCCTTGTGGCTGTAGTTGCTCCGCCGAGGAAGTAGCCAATCCAAATCCGTGGCACGAAGTCCCTGGGCATCCGTATCCCGAGATCCCTCCGGGAACAGGCCAATGTCCACCACCTCAATGCTGCCCAAATTCGGCAGGCGCCCATCGCGGCAAACCTCGGACTTGAACGTGCCCAGCATGATTGTGAGATCGGCGGGAAACGCAGCCACATCCGACCCCGTCCCGCTGAGTGCACCGGTGGGCAAATCGGCGGAGCACAGGCGCAGGCGTGGCCGATGCCCGCGAACTTCGTCCAAAATGGCGACCAGATTTGCTGGCAAGGGTCGGTTGGCACCAATGCCGAGCAGAGCATCCACGCACCAGGAACTGTGGCGCAGCCAACGCGTCAGCACGAACATTCCCTCGTCCTGCTCCGCGTGCACGATTTGCACTTGGCGGTGCTCGAGATCGGCGATTAGGGAATCCTCTTGGTCGGAACGGTTCCAGAGGTACACGTACACACGTTCCCAGGCATCATGCAGCCGGCGCGCGCAAATCAGCCCGTCGCCGCCGTTGTTTCCGGGACCGGCCAGCACCAACACGGGGCCAGTGGCAACCTGTCGCGCCCGCGCCCATGCGTTCAAAGTCGAGGCAATTTCGGTACCGGCACGTTCCATCAGGGCCTCGACGGGGACCCCCGACTTGACAACCTGGCTTTCGAGTGTCCTGGTTTCGGCGATGTTGGCTATCGGATACATGGCCCGGGAATCCTGTACTGGGTCACGAAGGAATGCTACTTGCGATATGCCGTCTTTGGCAACGATTTTCCGGGATCCGGCTTTGCGGTCTCATGATGGTTTGAGGTTCGGCGTGTCCGCCCGAGCGGACGGACAACGAGCCATGCTAGGCCGAATTCCCCGCGGTGGAAGGTGCCTGGCCCGCAGGATCGGCATTGTCGGCTCCGGCCTCTGGATCATAGCCAACCAGGTATACAGCACGCCAAGGTTGGTAGACACTGCGGAACCTTTCCGTCCGGGAACGACCGTGCTGGACGATGGTTCTGTCCACAGCGACCGTCATGCCGAGCTTTTCCGTCTCCACCAGCCGTTGTTCACCCGGAGCCAGCGCGGAATTTTCCAGATAGAGAGGTTCCTCCGGCTCGATCACGTCGGAAATCATCGGTTCGGAAACCGTGACGACGCGATCGAAAGCCGTGCCAAAGATGTCGAAGGTCAGGGTGCCCTGAACCAGGTCCAACCTCGGTTGGATCAGGATCCAGGCGCCGGTGTCGTTGCGAAACCGAAAGTCCACATGCGGTGAGTATATTGTGGCGTCCTTGCCCGGTTGGCCGTACCAGCTGACCACATAGCCGTGGTTGTACCGCTCCAGAATCGGAAATCCGCCGTCGAAGGCCGCGCGGAATAGGGTGGTGCTCACTTGGCAGACTCCACCCCCGACCCCCACCGCCGTGCGATCGCCCCAGATGATCGCCGAATCGGCATACCCGTTGGCTGCGGTAATGGCGCCGACCGTATCGTTGAAACTGAAATCCGCGCCCGGGGGCACCATGACGCTATGCAACTGGCTTGTGGTCAGTTCGATGTTGTGGATCCGGGAGGCGCTGCTGCCCTTGAACCAGGTCGTACCAGACGCGACGAGTTCCCGGATCCCGTAGGCCTCGGGATTGTCGGTGCCCACCACTGGTTCAACCACCTTGAACTGCGCCTGGACCCGGTTGCGGCCGAGAGCTACGGCATCCGCGACAGCGCGTACCGTACCCTCCACATCCAGGGCCAACCCCGTCTGGCTCGGGACAACAACCTGCAACCTTCCAGTAC
>JAAXGZ010000103.1:0-990 GCA_012271135.1 Caldilineales bacterium
GACAAGTTCGAATACGTGCTTACCCAGGAAATGGTAGACGAGTTCCGCCGGGGTGTGATGGACCCGGAAGCGGCGTTCCCAACCATTTCGCACAAGGTGGATGTGAGGCAGTTCAACGCCAAGTATTCCGACAATGGGTCGGTCAACGCCCGTTGCGCCTTCCACTGCTACAACTCCCCGGTCCCTGGCAAGAAATTGACCGTAACTGCCTGGGTGGCTGACAAGTACCTGCGCCGGGGCAAGAACTACATCGTAACCGAGGCGGTCTCGGTGGATGAGGACGGGCGGCTCATCGACCGGGTGATCACCCATGAGCTGAAACAGCCGTGGGAGGTGGGCAAGAAATGGGAGGGATAGTGCGCAGTTACTCGGAGGATGACCCGGTTGGACCGCTGTTAAAGGAGATAACCCAAGAGGCCATCAACCTTTTCGAGGGCAGCGCGGGCCACTCCGGGCCGTCGCAGTTTACCGACGAGGAAGCGGCCCGAGAGACCTTGGGGACCTCGGGAACGGTGGCCTCGGGCCGCATGTCCATCAGCTTTGCCCTCGAAATGATGCGCCGTCACTTCGGCAGCGACGTGTTCAACCACACCGGCACTGTGGACCTGCGTTTCCTGCGACCGGTGCGGCCCGGCGACAGCATCACCTTCACAGGAGAAGTTAGCAGTACGTCCCGAGAGGCCAATGGACTGAAGGTAAACGTCAAGATCGAAGTCCGAAATCAACGGGGAGATACCACCGCCGCTGGCACGGGCAGCGCCATCGTGCCCAACGCATTCTTGCCCCCGGAGGACTAAAAAGCGTTTGGAGCCGCCCGGAATCTGGACCCAGGACGACTGTGTTGCCGCTTCCCAATTCCCCATTTGGTGAGCTCGTCCAGCTACCGGTGTCTTGAACTGGCAACCTCCAATTTGTCCAGGGAGATGGCTGAGGGGGTGTCGTCGTTTACGAATAGAGCGACCCCCCGGCATGTATCTTCGTCGTTCCCGC
>JAAXGZ010000103.1:1075-4382 GCA_012271135.1 Caldilineales bacterium
GAATTTGACCAACCGCCCCACATTGACAGGGCCGGTTGATGATATAATGGGTTTGGTGCAAGTAAGAGGTGTCCTGCTGTTGGTTGCAAATTGCGTTACCGCTGCCTCGGATAACCTGTACTGAGCCCTAAGGTTACCCAAATATCTGGAGGTTATCCGAATGGCATTGGTTGATAAGGAACTCACCTGTGTGGAGTGTGGCGCGCCGTTCATCTTTACGGCTGGTGAACAGGAATTCTTCGCTTCCCGCGGCTACACTAATGATCCCAAGCGATGCTCGCCCTGCCGAAGCGCCCGGAAGAGCCAGCAGCGTGTTGGAGGCATGGGTGGCGGCGGCGGCGCCCGAGAGATGCATCCGGTGGTCTGCGACCAGTGCGGCGTCGACACCATGGTCCCCTTCGTCCCCCGTGGCGACCGGCCGGTGTACTGCAGCGACTGCTTCAGCGCTATACGCCGCTAACTGGGTCGGAACGCCGTAAAATCAGAGCCACTCAATTCGGAGTGGCTCTTTACTTTTGTGGTAGAGTTTCGCCGGAGGGAGTCCTGATGATTTATGGACTTGGAATAGTTGGATGCGGCTCCATTGGGCGCGCCCTTGTTCTGGCGGGACACGCCGGTCAGTTGGGTGCGCCTGTGGCCGGAGTCGCCAGCCGCACCTCCGAAACTGCCCGGGAATTCCTGCACTCGCTGGACTCTCCGCCTCCGTACCTCGAAATGGAAGAGCTGGTGGAACGATCATCCCTGGTTATCGAGACCGCCGGGGGACACGTGGTGCCGTACCTGGCCGAAGCCGCATTCGGCGCAGGCCGGGACCTGATGGTCATCAGCATCGGCGCACTGCTGGAGCACCCTGAGATTATCCAGCGGTCGAGGGAGACGGGGTGCCGGTTATATGCACCGTCAGGGGCCATCGCAGGGTTGGACGGCATCAAGTCGGCTTGCCAAGGCGAAGTCGACAAGGTTGAGATGGTGTCTCGCAAGCCCATTGCGGCCCTCGAAGGCGCCCCGTACCTGGTGGAGAACGAGATTCCCTTGGGCCAGTTCACGGACGCGCAGGAAGTCTTTTACGGGACCGCCCGGGAGGCCTGCCGTGGCTTTCCCTCCAACCTGAATGTGTCAGCAGCCGTGAGCCTGGCAGGGATCGGGCCGGACCGGACCACGGTACGCATCGTCGCCGACCCCGCGTTGACGCGGAACTGCCACGACATTACTGTCGAGGGAGAATTCGGGGTGTTGCAGGTGCACATCGAGAACATTCCTTCCGAGAACCCGAAGACTGGCAGGCTGACCGCTCTTTCCATAATCCGCTCGGTGCGTGACGTATTCGATTCGGTGCGAGTGGGCACCTGACACTTTTCGCCGTGTCATCGGCTCCCGAGCCGGGTGGGGAGCCCACCTGCAGGCTTGTGATTGTGAGTATTGTGGTAAATTCCTGGCACGGACAGTAAACCGTGAGGGTAAGAGCAGATGGCCCAGGAATCAACGGCAAGCCAGACAATGGACTCCCTGTCCCGACGGATAATGATTCCGGGGCTTGCCTCCGGGCATGCCACGTTTCACTGGATTGTCCAGAGTTTCGCCGTCGTTCTCCCCGAAATCCAGATGGCTTTCGGCCTGAACAGCGTCGGCGCTGCAGGCGTCATGTCGGCCCGAGACCTGGCGGCGGGACTTATCGCCCTTCCAGGCGGCGTCGTTGCGGATGTCCTGCGGCGCTACTGGGGATTTCTGCTGTCGGGGTGCCTCGGTCTGGCGGCCCTGGGCTCCCTGGTCATGGGCGTTTCCCCTGTTTACTGGTTGCTCCTGCTGGGGATTGCGGTGGTGGCCCTGTCACACTCCCTCTGGCACCTGCCCGCTTCCGCATCTTTATCCCATCACTTCGCTGAAAGGCGCGGCACGGCCCTCGCCATGCACGGCGTGGGCGGTGGAATCGGCGACGTCGTGGGGCCATTGGCGACCGGAGTGCTGCTGGCAGTCCTGGGATGGCGTGGTCTGTTGAGCATATATGCCATAGCGCCGTTCTTCTTTGGATTCATGGCCGTGTGGGCCTTTCGAAACATCGGGCATGTCACCCCGGGCGCTGTCTCCATCTCCGATTCTCCGAACATGGAGCAGCGGCTGGAGATGACCCGCCGGTTGCTGAGAAATCCGGTGCTGTGGGGACTGACCTTCGTTCGCGGCCTGCGCGGAATGTGCCTGATCTCGCTGGTCGCCATTTTGCCGCTCTACCTGGGAAATGAACTGGACATGAACCCTGCCTGGCGCGGCTTCCACATATCGCTGTTGATTGTCATCGGGATCGCGGCCAAGCCCGTGGCCGGGTATCTGTCCGACCTGCTGGGTCGCAAGCAGGTCCTGGTGCCGGGCCTGCTCTGGTCTTGCCTGGTGGCGCTGGGGATGGCGCTCTTCGATGATGGGATCAGTTTGACCATTGCTGTGGCCCTGATGGGGCTGTTCCTTTACCCAGACCAGCCCATCCTCACGGCTGCCGTGTTCGACGTTGTAGGGCGCGAGGTCGCCTCGACCGGATTGGGGGTTGTCGCTTGCATCGCGTTCCTGATGTCGGCTGCGTCCGCCTTGGTTGCAGGAGCGATCTACGAGACCATGGGATTCACCGAGACCATGTACTACGTCGCGGCGCTGTTCGGCCTTGCCGCCGTGGTGTTCGCACTGCTGCCGCTGTCTCGAGGAACCGACGGCTAGTTGCGAGGCTGTGCTTTTCAAAGTGGAGGAGCGTGGCTCAAGTGACGGGGGACGTACTGGCAGAGGCACGGTTTGATCGCGGAGTTAGGCCGGGCGTCGACCGCTACGGCGCCGGTTGCAACTTCGGAGTCCTCGGATGGTGTCCTGGGGGAAATTCGCGACAGCCTGGCGCGCATCGAGACCCAGTTGTCCGGCCGGGTGAACGAATAGGGGCGCCCAACCGGGCGCCCCGTAACGTGCAGCTGGATGGCAAAGCCCATTAGATCAGCTTGGCGCAGTCGTCCAGGATGGGCGTCACTGTGTCTGTCTTCTCGGAAGGAAGGGCGAACAGCACCCGGTCGACGCCGTATTCCTCCATGCGGGCCATGTTGTCGGGGTCGGGACGCACCCCGAATATGGTGATGTTGATGGAGTCCGGGTCTCGTCCAATGTCCTCGGCCCGGTTCTTGAGGGTCTGGATCTTCTCCGGCAGGGTGGGACCTTCGGCGGCGCGCCCGCTGATGGGCATCCATCCGTCGCAGTACTCCAGCACCCGGTCGAAGGTGGTGGGGCCGTCGCCGCCCATCAGGATCGGTGGGTGAGGCTTCTGCACCGGCTTGGGCCAGGC
>JAAXGZ010000065.1 GCA_012271135.1 Caldilineales bacterium
GTATGTCCATTATACTGGATTGGTATTATACTGTACCGGGCCACCTGAACACCCACCCGATTCCCTGCGCGGTTCCGGCCGTTCCCTCCAGCCGATTCCCGGTGCCCTCCTCCACTTCCTTCCCCAGGCGCCAATGAACCTGCCTGACCTGTTGCGCATACCCCTGCATCAAACCCCGGATAAGTGCGCGCTGGAGTTTGCGGCGGCGGACGGCGTCCGCCGCTGGACCTACGCCGAACTGCACCGGAAAGCCACCTGCTTTGCGTCATGGCTCCTTGGAAAGGGACTGGCCAGAGGGGACCGGGTCATGATCATGGCGGCCAACTCCGATCATTTTGTGGTCGCCTGCCTGGCGGTTTGGCAAACCGGCGCGATTCTGGTTCCCGTCAACACCCGGTACCGCAAGTCCGAGTTGGCACATATCATCGGGGATTGCCAACCGGCCTTGATCCTTGCCGACAGCACCTGCGCCGGTCATCTGGCAGACATCGCAGGGCTCAAACGCAATCGGATTCCGGTGCACGATCTCGAACCCGATGCGGTACCGCATGCATCGGCCAATCTGCCGCCCTTGTCTGGTGACGACACATGCACGCTGCTGTATACCTCCGGCACCACCGGCCTCTGCAAGGGGGCCATGATCTCCCACAACAACATGGTGGCGACGGTCACCGGCCTGCTGGCGGCCTGGGCTTGGCGCCCGGACGATGAACTGTTGCTGACCCTCCCGCTGTTCCATGTACACGGATTGCAGGTTGGACTGACCTGTGCTCTGGCTGCCGGCGCCACCGTCCTGTTGCACAGTTCGTTCGACGCGGAAGCCACGATTGGGGAGTTGTCCCGGGCCCGCGCCAGCCTGTTCTTCGGCGTGCCCACCATGTACTACCGCCTGATCCAGGCGCTTGAGGCAATGCCTCCGCCACAGTTTCCGCGGATGCGCCTGTTCTGTTCCGGCAGCGGACCCTTGGCCGCCGAGGATCACAGAACCTTTGAGCGCCTGACCGGCCATGTCATCCTCGAACGATACGGGATGACCGAAACCGGCATGAACTTCAGCAACCCGCTGGCCGGTCCGCGCATCCCCGGATCGGTCGGCCTGCCGCTGCCCGGGGTGTCGGCCCGGGTCGTGGACGCCGACGATTGGCCGGTCCCGCCGGGCACGGAAGGTTGGCTACTGGTGCGCGGCAGCAATGTGTTCAAGGGCTACTGGAACAATCCCGAGGCCACGGCGGCAGCCTTCGTGCCGGACGCATACGGCCATCTGTGGTTCCGGACCGGCGACATGGCCGTCCTGGACCCGGACAGCCACTACCTCACGCTGCTGGGCCGGGGACATGAACTCATCATCTGTGGCGGTATCAATGTCTATCCCCGCGAGATCGAGGAAATCCTGATTGCCCACGACGGTGTTCGCGAAGCCGCGGTCGTGGGCCGGGGCGATCCGGAATGGGGACAGGTGCCTGTGGCATTCCTGGTGGCGGACCGGCCGGTGGACACCGGATCCCTGATTGACCACTGCCGCCGCCACCTGGCCAGCTTCAAGGCCCCCAGAGCCTGCCACTTCGTGGACGAACTGCCGCGCAATGCCCTTGGCAAGCTCCAGAAATTCGCATTGCCGAAACCATGATCCCGCTGAAGTCAAAGTCCCGCAAGGTAAAAATGTGGCGCTGGTACCTGCATATGACCAGCCGCCGCGACTGGAAACCGATTACCCGGGTGCCGGCCGGCATCGTCCTGCGCCGGGCAGAACACCCCTCGCCGGAATTCGCACGGTTTCTGCTCACCGCGGTGGGCGGGGACTGGTACTGGATCGATCGCTACCACTGGAGTTGGGAGCGGTGGAAAACATACCTTTCCGGTCCGGGCATACAGGTCTGGGTCTTTTATGTCAAAGGCACTCCGATTGGGTACTTCGAACTCCGGCGCAAGTGGCAGGAAGTGGAAATCGCCTTGTTTGGCCTAATGCGGGAATTCCAAGGCAAGGGCTATGGAACCTGGACCCTCTCCGAGGCCGTCCGCCATGCGTGGGACATGGCGCCCGGAGTGGCGCGCGTCCGGCTGCACACCTGCGAGCTGGATCACCCGGCCGCCCTGCCCAACTATCAAAAGCTGGGGTTCCGGGTCTACAACCAGGATGAATGCTGGACCACAATCACAGGCGGGCCGCCGGGCCCTTGGGAAGGTTCGGGCCTGCCGGTCCATCCCGATCAGCGTTTTCCGCGCTGATCGGTTCCGCGCCGGAGCCTATTCCGGATCGATATCGGTAAAGGCATTGGGCAGAAGTTCCGCGATCGATGTCTCGACCAGTCTGCCCTTCGCATTGCCCAGATACACCTGCATCGTCGGGCCCAGTTCAACCATGACCTGGCGACAGCTGCCGCAGGGCGAAACCCCCGGTTCGGTGTAAACGGCCAACGCCGTGGGCTGCTTCCGGCCCTGCGCCACCGCGGAGACCAGGGCCGTACGCTCCGCGCAGATGGTGGAACCGTAGCCGGCGTTCTCAACATTGCAGCCGACGGTGACGCTGCCGTCCGCGTCCAGCACGGCAGCACCGACGCGGAACCCGGAATAGGGGATATAGGCATTGGCGGCAGCTGCCTTGGCCGCGGCCATCAGTTCCTCAGGTGTGGTCACGCGAATACTCCATTTGAAATCCTTGCAAACCGGATGGAAACAACGATTATTCCATGGCACCGCGTGTGCTAGACTATCAATGAATGGAATCTGTACCGCGCGGGCTGCGGATTTCCACCCCTCTCTCCCTCACGCAACAGCACCTCGCTCGCCCCTTACCTGATTCAGCCGGGCGTACACGCCAAGCACCGCGCAAGGCCGGCCAAGTCCTCGGCTCCGTTGAGTCGATACGACGGCCCGCTTCCAATCCGTTTTCTTTCCCAGGAACAATCTAGAAATTCAGTGCTATCATTGGCACTGTGGATTTCCTGCGAATCGACCGCGTGCCAGCGGTCACTATTGTCGGTCAAACTGCCCAGCAGCAGGAGACGCTGAATGGCGCGAACCAAAGACGCGGATCGCCGGTCCCGATCCCGTCCCCGTTACACCTACAAGGGCCTGTATGCCATGTCGCCGGCCGAGGTGGTCGCGCTTGCCCGCGAACACAATGTCCGCAGAGCCACCCGACAGACGAAACGGGATCTGGTGCTCAACATCCTGCGCAACATTTCCGAGGCGCAGGGCAACCTGTTCGGCGGTGGCGTCCTCGAGATCATGCCGGACGGCATCGGTTTCCTGCGCACCGAAGATCTGCTGCCGGGCAGCGACGATGTCTATGTAAGCCAGAGTCAAATCCGCCGGTTTGGCCTGCGGACGGGTGACATGGTGATCGGCCAGTTCCGCAAGCCCAAGGAGTCCGAACGCTACAACGGCCTGCTCAAGGTCGAGACCGTCAACGACATGGAACCCGAGGACGCCAAGCTGCGTCCCCACTTCGAGCGGCTGACCCCCATCTTTCCGGACGAACAACTGTACTTGGAAACCCAGCCCAGTGTCCTGGCCACGCGGCTCATCGATCTGCTGTGCCCGATCGGACGCGGACAGCGCGGCCTCATCGTTTCGCCGCCGATGGCCGGCAAGACGACCATTCTCAAGCGCATCGCCAACGGCATCACCGCCAACCACGAGGACGTGACCCTGATTGTGCTCCTCATCGGGGAACGCCCCGAAGAGGTGACGGACATGGAACGCTCGGTGCAGGGCGAGGTGTTCTCCAGCACCTTCGACGAGCCGGTGGCCAACCATGTGCGCGTCTCGGAGATGGCACTGGAACGAGCGCGCCGGCTGGTCGAGTTCCGCCGCGACGTGGTCATCCTGCTGGACAGCATCACACGCATGTCCAGGGCCTACAACCTGGTGGTTCCACCGTCGGGCCGGACGCTGTCCGGTGGCATTGATCCGGCCGCACTCTATCCTCCCAAGAAGATCTTTGGCACGGCGCGCAATATCGAGGAGGGTGGATCGCTGACCATTCTGGCGACCACCCTGGTTGAGACCGGCAGCCGCATGGACGACATGATTTACGAAGAGTTCAAGGGCACCGGCAACATGGA
>JAAXGZ010000046.1 GCA_012271135.1 Caldilineales bacterium
TGCGGCTGGGCCTGGATCCGGGATACCCTGGAGGCCCTGCCCGCCGAACCTCAAGTAATCCAGACATGATGGATTGGTATTACACGTCCATCATCCATCAATGTGATCTCAATACCATCCATACGTCCCAGGATGGTATGTTGCCCGCGCACAATTTCTGTAGACCAACCCGCCAGTGCTTCCAGGCGAGCCAACACCTCGGTGCAGTGCCGGGGAAGATCAGACATCAGGTGATCCGCATCCCGTGAAGTGCGGTAGGGCGCATAGATACCGACCGCGGTGCCTCCGACCAGGAATGCGTCCAGAATGACGGACTGCAGTTTGGCCGCCGCCGCGAGCACCCGATGCCAGCGTTCAAATTCCTGCGGCGCCAACGGCACGGGCATGATCCAAGAACTCCTGGTAATCCTCCGCTGCCCAAGGATGATCCAGCATCAGTGGCGCAAAGCGCAACACTTCGGCCCGCACAGCGGAATCATCCTGGATTGCCTGCCAGAGACGGGCTTTGCTCTCCGTACTGCCTTTCTCGATGTAATGAGAAATCACACGGGCATTGCGCATGCCATCCTTCACGGACAACACTCCTGCAACATCGGCCCGCGCCATTTCGAACAAGCCGGGTTCATCGATGGTGACCACCAAAGGCTCCAGGTTTTGCAACACGTCCCGCGAAAAGCTGTGTCTGCGGGCAAAGGCACGAAGGTTGGCTTCAGTCCAGACGTGGCCACGGGCGGTGCGCTTGCCGGCAGCGTTCATGCGCCGGGCCACTTCGGCCACAGAGCAAGTGGAATACCAACCGTATGCCTTAAGCGAACCACACGTCTTACGGACCTGTTCGCTCTGTGTGCGACTGTTCATCGAATCCTTACCTATCTACGTCTGTCAACCGGCCATTCTACCCAGTGTCCACATGTAGCCTTGGTTGGGTAGGACACGGACTCGGGACAATCGCGCTCCATCAGGTCAGAACCCTTACGCATCTGCACCGTTCCAGCCGGCACAGGCCATCCGCAGGCAGCCGCGCCACCCTCGCTGGAACCTCACGGCTGGCAGTCGTATCACCCTTGGACAGCCCTGTGCTGCCACTACCCAGGACAATCACATCCCAACTATCGCTGCAACAAGAAGCCAAACTGGGTGTTCCGCCCGGCATCGTTGTTCGTGGGCTCGGACGGCGGCCGCGTTTAGGGCCCCGTCACCTAATACAACATCAGGCCGGGCAGTTTTTTCATAACAGTTACCATTGTCGTTCTACTCGACGCTGAAACGCCACACTTGCATCCCACCACTTCACGACCTTAATGCCCGACACACGAGTTCTGAAGGATCGGCTTTGGGATTTTTCCAGTTTGTCCAACTTGGGTGACTGACCCTTATGACCTTTAGTCCCTCGTGGTTAGCAAAACATGTGCTTGTCCACCTGCGTTTTGGGTAGGTTTCGACGAAGCAATCAATCTGGTCGCGAGCGCGGGTCTTCTTCTTGACAAAATCCCCGGCCTTCGCGCCAAGACAAAGAATGACACGAGGCCGAAGTTGCTCGATTACCGCACGATGAAACGGCCAGCACACTTCAGCAAGTTGCCACCAATTATTGGCGATGTCCCTTTCCCCTCGGGTGCGCTCGAAGATGATATTGCTGGAAGGAACCTCGCCAGGTTCAAGATTGAGGTTCTTCAACAGGTGTAGAAGCCTTGGCTGCATACCGTGCTTTCCCGGGCACTTGCCTTCCCAGCTTTCATCGCTGTATTCCGACCACAACACGTCGGGCTTTTTGCTCAGCACCTTGGACGTGTGCCAAGCCACTGTTTTGTTGGCTTGCTTTGTCGGATCGCCACCTGGGTTCAGTCCGAGGATATACAGTTTTCGACATCCCGAAAATGCAGCACGTCCAGAATAGAACACTATCCCCGATTTATGTTGCAAATCCAATGGGATGTTCTTGGCAAAATCCTCGATCATCGCAGTGTGCTCACTTGGTTGTATCGAATCCGCTTTTGGCATTCATTTGGGCTGCCTGTGCAGCGTCAACCTTCATTAAACCCTGGTGAACTTGATTCCGTCAACTTGAAGCCGACCCAACGGCAGCAAGTGTCAACTCACCGGCGAAGTGGCAGGCAGCGTGATGCCCCGGTGCCACCTCAACCCATGGGGGAGCCTGATTCCGGCAGATGTCCTCGGCATAGTGGCAGCGGGGATGAAAGTAGCAGCCGCTGGGCAAATCCGCGGGGTTGGCCGTCTCGCCCTTCAGCACGATCCGTTCCTTGTGCTGATCCGGCTCGGACTTCGGTACGGCCGACAACAAGGCCTCGGTATACGGATGGCTCGGCATGCTGAAGATCCGCTTGGTCGAGGCTGTCTCCACCAGTCTGCCGACATACATCACCGCTACGCGGTCCGAGACGTACTCGACCACGCTCAGATCGTGCGCGATGAACAGGAACGTCAGGCCGAACTCCCGCTGCAGTTCCGGCAGCAGGTTGAGAATTTGGGCCTGGATGGACGCATCCAGGGCCGAGACCGGTTCGTCCGCCACGATCAGGCGCGGCTGGGTTGCCAAGGCGCGGGCGATTCCAATCCGCTGCCGCTGGCCTCCGGA
>JAAXGZ010000022.1 GCA_012271135.1 Caldilineales bacterium
CCTCCGACAGGACTCCCCAAAAGCGAGGCGCCACAGGTCACGCCTGTGGCATCTCAGGAGGTAAACCCGGTGTCCGGCCACCGGCTATCAGATCAGCGCCGGTTCACGTCAACGCGGGCTTGGGCGCTGCAGGCTTGCTGTAGCCCAGCAGGTCCCGCACAGTCTCATTGGAGCGGATCAGGCGCACCGCCGACGTGGGGTAAGCCGGGTTGTTGGGATTGGCCACATCGTGCCGCTCCACCACCTCTTCGTACAGCCACTGGTCGATCAGTCGATAGCACTCGTATTCGGTGGAAGCGATGGCCCAATCCAGCATCCACTGGGTGCACAGCTTATTGTAGCCGACGAAGTTCATGGATGATTCCAGCCGGTCCATCTGCCGGACGAATGTCTGCAGCGCGTTCTCCGTCGACATGTACTGCCCCTCACTACCTGCCAACGCCCCGTGTTCCGGCAGGTGGAATCCCAGTTCCGCCTCCAGCGGAAACAGGGGAGCCACTGCCAGCATGTCCCGGGCCACCGACTGGCTGAAGGCGCAGATGACAATGCGACGGCCGTTGGACTTGGCCCGGTCCACCAGCGCCTGAAAATCCGAGTCCCCGGAGCCGAGCACGATGTACTGGCAGTCGTCCCGGTCCCTCACCCAGTCATAGACCTCCAGCAGGATGGAGGGATCGGTACGGTCCTTCCCCGCCATGGTGCGGGGCGCGTTGTAGGGCTGTATGCCCGCCAGGTTGAAGGCCGCCGCATCCTCCCGGCGGAGACTCCAGTCCCCGAATGCCGTCCCTCCCAGTACCATTCCGAAGTTCTCGCCCACGGACTTCATCGCATCGCAAAGCGCCCTGGGCGACACGGCCTGCTGGTACATCTGTGCGCCGCGCCTGATGTTCTCCCAATCAATGGCAATCAGGACTCCCGCATTAGCATCATCATTTGATTTTTTCATAAGAGCTATTCCTAAGACCGAGTGCATAACCCGGGTCAAAAATATGGGATGCTGCGATCATAGACTCTTGTTGTCGTTCCCGCTATCACAGGAACTCTGAACCCTCATCCAGTGGCCATACTGCAACAGTATCCGGATCCTGGTTCATGGCCGGAATGGCGCAGGAATTCGACGATGCCCCTGTGGAGGCGACGTCCCGCAAAGTTGTTTCCGGTTACATCCTAACCCAAAGGTGCGGCTGCGGTATATGCCCTGGCGGAAGGGCAATCGCATTTTAGCCTCACGACCGTCCTTAAACCGTCATTCCCCGTCATTACCGCGGAAGTGGGAATGACGGATGGAGCCCGAGAATGACGTAGACAGATGCGGGGAGGTCGCTATTCTTAAATCGACACACCTTAAAGACCGGCGTTCAGGATAAAAGCCTCCAGCAGCGCGGCCATCTGCCGCTGGTGCTCGGGAGCGAACTTCGTGAACTCGCGTAGATTGCGGGCCGATTCCTCCCGCGGCACAAAAGCGTCGCCCATCAGGTTGTAGTCGCCGGAAAAGACTCTGTCCCACACCCTCAATTCGTCCAGGGTGAGTTGCGGCTCAAACTGGAAGGCGTAGGACGGGCCGTACCGGAAGGCCATGTTGATGCGGCGATACCTCCCATCCCGGCAGAGGATGTGGGCCTCGGCCAGTTTGATTGCCCTGTCCGGTATGGTGAAACATTCTCCGTGCAGGGTCGGCACCAGTGGCGTGGTAACGGCACCAAACACGGGGTCGGCATCCCCTTCGGCTGTTACGTGGATCTTGCGTAGGCCGAACTGGTAGCCTCCGCTGGGCTCCACCCTCCCGCCCAACGCCGTGGCCATCATCTGCGCGCCCAGGCAGACGCCGAACACCGGTTTGCCGACGGCCAGCGCTTCACGCATATACTCTCTCTCGGCGTGCAGGGCGGGCAAATCATCGTTCACGGACATCGGCCCACCGAAGGCCATGACCAGGTCAAGGTCGCCCAACGGAGGGGGATCGAACCGGTCGTATTCCGGCGCAGACTCGAAGATGTTGCACTCGACGAATTGGAACCCCCTACCCTCCAGGATGGCGCGAAAGTATGCGCCCATGGTCTCGGCCTCGTGATGCCTGATGATCAAAGCCCGCTTCATCTCGCCCTCCGCCGGGGCCGGGGTTGCGCAGCAAATGTATCACACGCCGTGCTGTCCCCCTTTCCGCCTGATGGTACAATCACGAATGTTGCCACGACCTGACAATTGGGACGATAGCAGTGAGTCATAGCAAAGACGATAGAGAATCATACCGCCTGAAGGAAGAGCTGATCCGCCAAAGAGGGACACGGCGAGAGCGGAAGGAACTACTCGATGAGATGTCCAAACTCGTAGCACATATGCCGGCAAACAGAGACAGCGCCACCAGGAAGCATCCCTGACCATTCCGTCGCCAAGCGGCAATAGTCAGAAGCAAACGAAAAGAGGTAAAGGAAACACGCATGGCTAAGATGACCGGCGGACAGGCATTGGTGAAATCGCTCTACCGCGAGGGAGTGCGGGTGGTGTTCGGGCTTCCGGGGGTGCAGCTCTACCACGCCATGGACGCCTTCTACGACGAGCCGGGGATCCGCTTCATCACAACCCGGCACGAGCAGGCCACCGCCTACATGGCCGACGGCTTTTCCCGCGCCGGCGGAGGCATCGGAACGGCGCTGGTGGTGCCCGG
>JAAXGZ010000062.1 GCA_012271135.1 Caldilineales bacterium
CCGGCTCAAAACTGTCCAAACCATAGCTAATGACAGGTTTGCCGGGTTGGTGTCGGTGTAAAGTTCAGGTTCGGAAGATCGACTGGTTGCGATCCCGATGGGCAGTACCTTGATTGGTTCGGCTAGCCGAACCAATCAAACCAAAGTTTGTAGAAACCAATCCTGCAAGCCGCTGAACCGCACGATGGAGTAGCAGATCACCACGATCAGAAGCCAGCGCATCCAGACTTTCGCCATGTCGCTTCCGGTCATGAAACGGGCCGCCAGCCAAGCGCCGATGCTTTGGCCCAGTGCCAGGATCAGGCCGAGATACCACCACATACGCACGCCCTGGGCCATGAACACGGCCATGGCGGCCAAGGTGAAGACCAGAACCGCCACTAGTTTGAGGATGTTGCCCTTGACCATCGTCGAGCCAGCGACCAGCACCATGCCGGACAGGATGAACAATCCCACTCCTGCCTGAATGAACCCGCCATAGACGCCAATCAACGCGAACAGGAGCAGTTGGGGCAACGATGGCCGAATGCCGGTCACGGGTTCGGACTGTTCCCTGAGCCACTTCTCCGGTTTCCACAGGATGGTGGTCAGCACCACGGCGAGGACCACCACGATCACCCAGTTGGTGACCTGCTCCGACAGTTCAGCGGCAATGGCAGCTCCGCCGACGGAGCCCACAACCATGGCGCCGGTCAGCCACCAATCGCGGCCGTCCATGTCCAGTGCCTTGCGGCTGCGCAGCGTGATCACCGCCGCGGTGTTCTGAAACGCCACGCCGATGCGGTTGGTGGCGTTGGCTTCGTGGGCCGGCACGCCCAGGAAGACCAGCATCGGCAAGGTGATGGTGGACCCCGAGCCGGCCAGCGTATTGATGATGCCGGCCAAAGTGCCGGCAACGATGGCCAGGCCGGCCTTGAGCAGGGAAAGATCCTCCATCGGCTGCCGGTCAGGTCGGCACTGTATCCGCGTGCAGGGCTAGAAATCGGGCGCGAGACGGGCAAGCCGGTCCACGAACCCATGCAACTGGTCGTCGGCCGCCGCGAAGCTGATGCGGATGTGCTGTTCCCCGGCCTCGCCGAAGGCGCTCCCGGGGGTGGTGGCCAGGTGGAGTTCGTCCAGGAGGAAGTCCGACAGTTCCAGGCTGCTGCGCCGGGTGTGCGGGAAGCGCATGAACAGATAGAAGGCCCCTTGGGGCGCAAACGCTTCCACGCCTTCCAGTTCGTCGAGGGCATCCAGCAGAAAGGCGCGGCGCCGGGTGTAGGCAGCGGCCATCTCGGACACGCATGCCTGGGGACCGTTCAGGGCCGCGGCACCGGCCGCCATGGTGAAACTGGCAGCGGACGTGACGGAGTTCGTCATGTAACTGCGGCCGATGCGGATGGCGTCCGGAGGTCCCCAAATCCAAGCCAGCCGCCAACCGGTCATGGCGTAGGCCTTGCTGAACCCGTTGACGATGAACGTGCGCTCGGCCATGTCCGGCAGCGTGGCCGGCGACACGTGGGTGTGGCCGTCGTACAGGATGTGCTCGTAGATTTCATCGCTGAGCAGGTACAGGTCGTGGTCCCGGCACACCTCCGCGATCGCCCGCATGGACGCCATGGACATGACGTAACCGGTGGGGTTGTTCGGCGAATTGAGCATGACCAGCTTGGTCTTCTCGGTCACCACCGCTTCCAGGGCGGACTTGTGAACCGCGAAGTCGTCGCCATGATCGAGGGCCACGTGCACCGGTACCCCTCCCGTAAGGCGCACCATGGGGTCGTAGCTGACCCAGACGGGATCGAGGATCAACACCTCGTCGCCCGGGTTCAGGATGGACATCAGCACCACGTACAGGGCCCACTTGCCACCCGGCGTGGCGATGACACGGTCCGGAGTCGCCTCGACTCCGTTCTCCCGCGCCAGTTTGGCGCAGATGGCCTCCAGCAGTTCAGGAGACCCGTGCGACGTGGGGTAGTGCGTGTCCCCGCTGCGGATGGCGTTGAAGGCTGCTTCCTGGATATGGACCGGCGTGTCGAAGTCCGGGTCGCCGCCGGCCAGGTTGATGACGTCGTGACCGGCCAGGGACAGTTCCCGCCCCTTCTGCATCATGGCCGCCGTGGGGGATGGCGGCATCGAAGACAGTAGACGTGACAGTTCGCGCATGTTGGTCAACCGAGTTGGATTAGTTAAGGGTGGCAACGTAGGCTTGGCAAAAATACTCGATGGTGGCCGCGGTCAGGCCGGCCACATTGATGCGGCCCGTGGACATGAAGTAGATGCTTTGGTCCGCCCGCATCCGGGCGTTGGCCTCCGCGTCGATGCCGGTCAGGGAAAAGAGTCCGTACTGGCGCGTGATAAACGAAAAGTCCCGGTCGGCCCCGTGGTGGTGCATGGACTCGGCCAGCAGGCTGCGCATTTCATTGATGCGATCGCGCATAGCGGCGAGTTCGACAGTCCAGGCCGCGCGCAGTTCCCGGTCCGCCAGGATGCTCGACACAATCCGGGCGCCGTGGGCGGGAGGGCTGGACCACAGGGAACGGGCATGCACCTTCAACTGGCTCAGCATGGCGTTGGATGCCGGACCGAAACCGAAGGCGGTCAAGGCCCCCGTTCGTTCGTTGTACAGGCCGAAGTTCTTGGAGTAGGAACTGGCAATCAGGGTAGGCAGGCCGGCATCGGCCAGCACGCGCACCCCGGCCGCATCGAGGTCCAGGCCCCTGCCGAACCCCTGGTAGGCCAAATCCACCAATACCTGGAAGCCGCGTTCCCGGGACAATCCGGCCAGGCGTTGCCAGTCGTCCGGCTCCAGGTCCAGGCCAGTCGGGTTGTGGCAGCACCCGTGCACCAATACCACGTCACCGGCCGGAACCGTGGCCCATGCTGCGAACATCTTCTCCCGCAGGAGCGAGTGGGTTCCGGCATCGAGGTACGGATACGTGCGCACCGCCAAGTCGGCCTGCTGCGCAATCTGCGCGTGGTTGGTCCAGGTTGGATCGCTCAGCCACACCGTGGTGTCCGACCTGTTCTTGGCCACCAGTTCGCAGGCCAGACGCAAGGCGCCGGTGCCGCCGGGGGTGTGCAGCGTTATGCTGTCCGGGGCGGTTGACAAGGAATGATCCACACCCAGCAGGAGGCTGCGTACCGCTTCGCCGAAGTCGGGGGTGCCGTCGATCGGCAGATAGTTCTTGGTGTCCTCGTCCGTCAGGATGCGCTGCTCGGCGGTTTTGACCGTGTCCAGCACCGGAATGTGGCCGGCGGCATCCTTGTAGACCCCCACGCCCAAGTTCAGCTTCTGCGGATTGGGGTCCGCATTGCACGCGGTGGTGAGGTTGTAGATCGGATCGGGCGGGGCCGCCTGGATGTCGGTGAAGATGTGCATGAGGCTGTGTGATACGCCGCTGGATCAGGGGATCAAATTGCGATTGAGTGAGTGGAAGCCGGGCCAAGGGCGGAGAGCAAACTCCTGCGCGGAGTGATGTCCGTGATGTCCTAGTTGAGTTCGATCCTGAAATTTGACATAAATACTTCCTCGGGTACACCCCTGTGGAGATGGCAAGGCTCAGGGATTGGTGGCTGTCCTGTACCTCGCGTCATGCCGCGGCCAACAACTGCCACCAGGTGTCCACTCGTCCGGCGTGGCCGCGGCCACGCTGCGACCAATTAGTACATGTGGGACTGGATCGAGGCACTGACCAGGCGCCGGATGTCGAAGATGGCCTCCCCAACTTCATGGCCAATCAGGTCCAAATTGCCGACAACGGCGATGCGTTCCGCCACGTGATGCAGTTCACGGGCAGAGAGCAGTTCCTTGAATATGTCACAGGAATCCGCTAGACCGATCAGCATCGCGTCGCGCGGGTCGGGGATTTCATCGGAGAAGAGCACGCGCAGGATGCGCATCTTCACTTCGCGTTCAACCTTGCCGTCGATGATGGGATAGCGGCGGGCTCGGAAGACCCACAGGAAACGGCCCTCCGACTGTTCCAGGATGCCGTGTTCCACCAGTCGGGCGAGCGCTCTTTCCCGAATGGACTGCGCATTCTGCGCGATATGGTCCAGCCAGAAGCGGGTGTCGTGCGGGTCCCCGCCCGCGATTTCGGCCAGCGCGGGATCCAGGATGGTGTCGCCCACCGGCGTGGAGTCGACCAGAATGAGACGTTGGGGATCCGTGTCGATGCGGTTCTCAAGTGCCAGATCCATCAACACGCCGCCAGCAATGGCGTAGTCCAGTACCCAACTGGGGACGTGAGCCGTGCGCCCATCGTCGTGGATCAGGAGCAGGAGGATTTCCTCAACGAACCGCAACATGATTTCCATCCTTGTCCCGATTAGGTTTTCCAATGCCGTAGGAACGATCAGTTATGGGTTAGGGACACCCGAACGGACCGCGGAGTGCACCGGCCACCGGCCAGTCTGTCGGTTCCGTGAGTCTAGCACTGGCAGGCGTGGAGGGTAGGTCCTTCCGTTCGGTGCTGCGACGGCTGGTGTCGGAGCAGCGGGCTGGTTTCCGAGAAGCCGTATCCGGATCCTGTAGTTTATTGGCTGTTGCCTTGATGCACGCCCGATGCGGTCCAGTGGGGGAAATCTACGCATGCAGGAACAAAACCCAAGCGATTTGCTTGTGCGGGGAGCAGATCTGGTGGCCACAATGGATGCCAATCGTCGAGAGATTTCGGGTGGATGGGTCTCGGCAACCGATGGATTTGTCACCGCGGTGGGCGAACCTGGTCAGGAACCGGAGGCACGGGAGGTGATTGACGCCTCCGGGTGCCTGGTTACGCCCGGGCTGATCAATGCCCACCATCACATGTTCCAGAACCTGACACGCGCCTTTGCTCCGGCTCTTGGTGGTGGTCTCTTCGATTGGCTAAAGGTGCTGTATCCCGTCTGGTCGCGGCTGGACGAGGAGGCTGCGCATGTCTCGGCCTGGATCGGCCTGTGCGAACTGGCGCTGGGCGGTTGCACGACCACAACCGATCACCTCTATGTCTTCCCATCGGGCGCGGGCGACCTGATTGGCGCCGAAATCGCGGCCGCCGCGCAGCTCGGCATGCGGTTCCATCCCACCCGCGGCTCAATGAGTCTGTCGATCAAGGACGGGGGCCTGCCACCGGACAACGTTGTACAGGACGAGGAAACGATTCTGGCCGAGTCGGAACGGCTGGTTGCCACATTTCATGATCCTTCCCCCGGTTCCATGACCCGACTGGCGTTGGCTCCCTGCTCACCGTTTTCGGTGACAACGGAACTGATGGCGCAGACAGCTGCCCTGGCGGAGCGATTGGACGTGCGGCTGCACACCCATCTGGCGGAGGATCCGGAAGAAGACGCATTCTGCCTGCACACCTTCAAATGTCGGCCGGTTGAGTACCTGGAACGTGTCGGATGGGCGCAGGAGCGAACCTGGGTGGCGCACTGCGTGCATCCCGATGCGCGAGAGATCCGCATGCTCGGCAACTGGGGCGTGGGGGTGGCCCACTGCCCCAGTTCCAACCAGATCCTGGGTTCGGGCCTCGCACCAGTGCGCGAATTCATCGACGCGGGTGTATCCGTGGGTCTTGGATGTGACGGCTCTGCCTCGGCGGACAGTGCTTCGCTCTGGCTCGAGACGCGCACGGCCCTGTTGCTGGCCCGGTTGCGCGGCGGGCCAGGTACCTTTGGTGCCCGGGATGCCTTGGAACTGGCCACCCTTGGGGGTGCGGCCTGCTTGGGACGCGACGACATTGGTTCACTGGCTCCGGGCCGGGCCGCTGACTTGGCGGTGTGGTCCCTGCAGGGCGTTCCGTTCGCGGGCGCATTGTCGGATCCGGTTGAAGCTTGGCTGCGCTGCGGACCCGTGGCGGCTCGCGACACCGTGGTGGCGGGCAAGGCAGTCGTGCGGGACGGTTGCCTTACAGTGCCCGATGTCGAGGAATACTTGGCACGGCATCGCCGGATCGCGTCCGAATGGCTGGCGGCAGCCGATATCTGAGGTTGGGGGTGTTCGTCGGGGGCCAGCATGTGGCGATGGGGCGGGTTGATGAACTCCAAGCGCGGCATGATTGTTCCGTTTGAAGTTGCGTGCCGGCTATCGAGACGCGGCGTCCATCTCCAAAAGCCGCCCATGCTGAAACCGACCGCCTTTTTGTTGCTCTGTGTGATGTTGGTTGTTGGCTGTGCCGGCGTATCCGAGGAGCCGGAGACTGCCGAACCGGCTCAGCCGGTTGCTTCTGCAGGTGCCACCGAACCCGATATTCCGCATGACGGCTCTGCCGAGCAGAATCCTGGCCGCGAACCGAGGCCCGACGATGCCCGTGGTGAAGCGGAAGCCGCCGCCGTCGCTGCTGCGGACTTCCTTGCCCAACTCGATGAACGGCAGCGCGCAGCAGCCGTATTGCCGTACGACAGCGATCTGATCAGGAACTGGTCCAACCTGCCGGCGGGAATCCTCGGGTTCGAACGTAACGGTGTCCGTATCGGGGATCTCGACGAGACGCAACAAGCAGCCCTGCACGACTTCCTGGCTACGGCCATGAGTCCGTACGGCTATGCAACAGTCGCCGCGGTGGTGGCGGCGGAAGGTGTGCTGGAAGAGTCTGCGCGCGCCCGGCGAGTGGGTTGGAGCGCTGGCAACTACTAGCTGGCCTTCTTCGGGGAACCATCCCCCACGAACCCTTGGCGCTGGCAGTTCGGCGGCCATCATCTGGCCATCAACATGAGCGTGCGCGACGGGCGAGTCTCGATGTCGCCGACCTTTCTTGGCATCGAACCCGCGCGGTTTTCAGATGCCGAAGGCATCCACGCCCGTTCATGGACCGGGTGGATGCGGGGTTGGCCGTGATCAACAGCCTGGACGGGAACATCGCAGCAACGGCCTTGCTCGATGAACGCCCCAATGCCCTGCAGAGTGGCACGGGGCCGGTCGGCTTCGTGCCTTTTGAAGGCGCCTCCTTAGAATCTTTCTCGGCAGCGCAGCGACAGGCCGTACTTGACGCGGCGGCGCTGTGGGTGAACCTGATGCCGGAACACAGCGCCCAGGTGCGCCTGGAGGAGATCGAGGCGGAGTTGGAGCAGGCCTACTTCGGTTGGCATGGCCCCGCCGACGGCACGGGTTCCATCTACTATGTCATTCACGGGGACACGGTTCTCATCGAATTCTCCACCCAGGATCCACTGGGGGCTGCCGAAGGCCACATCCACTCGATCTACCGCGATCCCACCAACGAATACGGCGTCGGGTAACGGCATGAGCAGGGACACCGACACAACCCAACATGAAACTGTCCAAACCATAGATTAGAGTGTGTCAGAGTAGATGGTGCAGTAACCTGCCACCTCCACCTGCAATTGAGGATTGGTTCTCATGACCCGTTTTATTGCTGCCTATGACACTGAAATGGCTGGAACCTGCCTGGAGGCCTGTGTCCGAATTCGCGAGGTTCATGTTGAATTCGACGTGCCGGCTACATTCTTTATTGTGGGAGTCCGCCTTGAAGAGGAAGGCAAGGCCTATCGCAGGTTGTTGGGCGATGTGCCTTCCTTTGAAATCGCATCCCACACCTATTCCCATCAGATGCTGCGCGATCATCCTTTTTGTGGCCCCGCGCCCGCCAAGGAGACGCGGCTGGAAGAACTGCGGCAGGGCAAAGAGTGGGTGGAGCGGACTTTCGATCGCCCCTGTGTGGGCCTGCGGCCCGGCTGTGGGTTTGCCAATGGGCTGCGCGGGGATCCTTGGCTGATCGAATCCGTCATGGAAACGGGTTTCCAGTATGTCAGCTCCGTCCTGTGGGGTCCCGAGACATCGCTGCCCGCGCTGCTGGAAGCACCGTTCACCTATGCTGAAGACGGGTTTCCCGAGTTGTGGGAACTGCCGGGACATGGGTGGCACGAGAATTTGCTCAAAGCCCATAACCTGACGGACAAAATGCAGCGCATACTGGCTTGGCCTCCTGCCTATCCCGAAACCATTCCGGCCCGGCCCGTGGCCACGCCCGAGGAAGAGTTCGCCATCCATCGAATGTTCATTGACCGCGCCGTGGACATGGACCTGCCCTACGTCTCGTTGATTCTGCATCCGTGGTCCTTGGCCCGGTTCGATCCCGAGATGAAGATGCTTGAACTTCTGTTCACCCATCTCCAGACGCACAACATCCCCACCACCACGTATCAAGCCGAATGGGAAGGGGCTTATATCGAATAGTTGACAGTCGAACTCTTGTGCCATAATTCCTGCGAAAGAGAGGACCCAACTGAGAACCGGGCCCTCAACCGGACACAGTGATGGGAACACCGTGACCAGCACCCCGCAGTCTACAACGCAGGAGCCCCCGACCGTCATACGGACACTCCGCGTGCGTCTGTACCCCGGCACCGCGGCCAATGGCCAGTACCTCGAACAACTGGCCGGCGCCTGCCGGTTCGCCTGGAACCACGTGCTGGCCGGGCACGAGACGGACTACCGCACATGGAAGGCGGCCGGCAAGCCGGGGGAGGGTCCGGGCGATCCGACCTTCTTCACGCTGGGCCAGCGGTTCACGCAGTTGCGGAACGCACCTGGACACGAGTGGCTGAAGGACTACAGCTACGAAATCGTCCGGTACGCCTGCAAGTACATGGGCGACGCCTATGCCGCATTCTTCGACCCGGACCGTCCAGACCACGGGCGTCCGCAGTACAAGGCCAGGCACTACACCCAGCCTGCCTTCACCATCCCGTCCCACGTACGCATCAAGGACGGCCGCCTGTACATCCCCAAGATGGGCTGGACACGACTGGGACCGGTTCATCGGTACGCCGACGGCAAGCCTCTGACGGTGCGGGTCAAGCAGGAGTCGGAGGGCAAGCAGCCGAAGTGGTACGCCTACATCGTGTTCGAGGTGCCGGAAGACCATCCGGACGTGTGCCGGCCCGCGGAGACCGGAGCGGTCGGCATCGACCGCAACGTGGGACAGGCCACGGACAGCACGGGCGAAGTCCATGCCCTCCCCGACACAACCGTCGAGGACGCCAAGATCAAGCGGTACCAGCGCCGGATGGCCCGGCAGCAGAAGGGCTCCAACCGCCGCCGCCAGACCGGCGGCAAACTGCGCAAACTCCAGCGCAAGCGCGCCCGGCGCCGGGACAACGCCACGCACCAAATCAGCCGCAAGGTGGCGGACACCGCCCACACCGTCGTCCTCGAGGACCTGAACACCAAGGCCATGACCAAGAGTGCGAAGGGTACGGTCGAGAACCCCGGCAAGAACGTGAAGCAGAAGGCCGGCCTCAACCGATCCATCCTGGCCTCCGGCTGGGGACAGCTGGAGCGCAAGTTCGCGTACAAGGCCGGCGAGTTGCGGTTCGTCGAGCCGGCCTACACTTCGCAAGCCTGCAGCCAATGTGGGCACACGGCCAAGTCAAACCGACCGTCGCAGGCGGTGTTCGCGTGCGGGGCCTGCGGGTTCCAAGCGAACGCCGACCACAACGCGGCGATCAACATCCTGGTGCGGGCGGGACTTCCGCCCGCACCCGTTCCGGCCCGCGGGACTGGGGCTGCTGCACGGCGAGGAGCGCTCCCTCCCTGGTCGGTCGCAAGGCCGACCACAGGGACTCCCGCGACCCGTGAACCGGATATGCGTGGTGTCAACCATCGTATATAAGTCCCAATGGGAACGAACGGTGCAGGCAAGCACTGCTCCGTAGCGGCTTCCCAATTCCCACATCTTGTAGAGGTATAGACCCATGGCGAAGCAAGCCTTGGCTTCATCCCTGGCCCTGAATGGCGGGCCGAAAGCAGTCCCACAGATCGTGGGCCGGCCCCAGCCCAAGATAGGCGTGGATGAGTTCATGTCCATTGCCCAGCGGTTTGGGTTTTCCGGCGCAGTTCAGGAAGAAATCCGAGCTGTCATTTCCAATGAGGACCTGGGACCGGGCCCCAACCTGGCTCGGTACGCCACGGCTCGTCCCTCCCAAACCAAGGGGGAAGCCTTTGAGGCCTTGGCGTGCCGGATGTTTGGTGTGCCGTTTGCCTTGGGGGTCAGTTCGGGCACCGCTGCCCTGCACAGTGCCTTCGTGGCGGCAGGGGTGGGGCCGGACACCGAGGTGATCTGCCCGGCCATCGGCTTCTATGCCACAGCCGCGGCCGTGGTGCAGTCGAAGGGGGTACCCGTCTTCTGTGATGTCGACGAATCGCTGGGGATCGATCCCACCAAAATCGAAGCCCTGATCACGCCCCGTACCGTGGCCATCGCACCGACCCATGTCATGGGCAGTGTCTGTGACATGGGGTCGGTCATGGAGATTGCCCGGAAACACGGTCTCAAAGTCGTGGAGGATTGTGCCCAGTCTCCAGGTGGCCGATTCCGTTCCCAATGGGTGGGTACCTTCGGTGATCTGGGATGCTTCAGCATTTCCTGCTACAAGATTGTCGGCGGCGGCGAGGGAGGCTTGGTCTTGACGGGTGACAGACGACTGTGGGAAAGGGCCAACCAACTGGCGGAATGCGGCGGGCTTTGGCGGACGGATCGCTTCGCGCCCCCAAGATACGAAGGTGAACTGTTTTCGGGTACAAATTACCGAATGTCCGAGCTGGAAGCCGCTGTGGATGTTGTCCAGCTGGAGAAGTTGCCCCAAATCGTTGACCGCCACCATACAGTCAAGATGTCCATTCTGCGTGGACTGAAGACGTACCGGGAGATCACACCGCAGAAGCTCAACGATCCCGATGGCGAGATTGGTTACCTACTGCGGTTCTTCCCTGAATCCACTGCTCTGGGCCGGAAGGTGGTCGAAGCGCTCAACGCGGAAGGCATTCCCTGTGGCATACGGGGGACGAATGCCCCTCCGGACTGGCACATCTACTCGGACATGTACCCCATAACCACGCAGTCCGGAACCATGGCCTCCGATCATCCCTTCGCACAGGCTGCCGATGGTGTGGCCACGTATGCCCGCGGTGCCTGTCCCGTGGCGGACGATCTGTTTGCCCGTTGTGTGACCATTTCCCTAAATCAATGGTGGGCTCCCGAGGACTGCGATGCCATTGCGGCGGGAATCAACAAGGTCTTTTCGGCGTACTGCACGGAAAATGCCGCCGGCATGCCCTGGATCTGAATCTCCCGGGTATTCGTGGGGCCCTGCCCTTGTCGCTGTCTGGCGAGGTGTTTCCGCACTTGGTTGTTCAGGTCTCGGCACAATCGTAGAACTGATGTGGAGTCGGCTGGCGGTCGTGAAGTACCGCTGATGCCTCTCCTGAACCGGGACCGCGGACAGCAACGAGACCCGCGTCTCCAAGCACAAAATCCCCTGCATGGTCATGGTCACTGTGACCGCCACCTGACACAACCCCTCATCCGCGACTGCCACACTCGCTGGTGCTGCCAGGGAAAACCCGGGCAGGTGGTCAAGGTCGCAGCCATGGGCAAACTGCTGCTCGTCCTCAACGCCATGCTCCTAGACCAGGTCCCGGAGCAGCCGAGATTCGCAACTACTCCCCATGCAGTTTGACTGTCAGCACAGTGGCTGATCAATCGCCTTGGCCGTTACGATGCCGTATTGACAGAAAGACCTCTCTCAACTACACTGCGGCTTGGGATCTGCATTCTTCTGCCGATCTCAGACATGTCCATATTTAATATCCATGTCGTTACGTTTTTTGTCCAAAATAATCAGAGGCTTGACATTATGTTGAATGAAAAACGTCAAATCAGCCACATTTCCCGCCGTTCATTTCTGCGTCTGTCCGCTACACTGGGCACGTTCGCCGGTTTGACGGCGTTGGCCGGTTGTGCCGCGCCGAGTGCCCCCGCCGCGGGTGAAGCAGGGGCGGACACCTGGGATGTGCTGTACTGGAAGCCGCCCCACAGTGCCAAGGCGGCTGAGGTGTGGGAGCCGTTGCTGCAGCGGTTCATGGATGCCAATCCCGGCATCACTGTGGACCATCAGGTTATTCCCTGGGGCAATGTGGACGAACAGTTCACGGCTGCCTTCGCCGGAGGATCACCGCCCGATGTCTTCTACCTCCCTGACGAGTGGTACCCCAAATACGTGCAGCAGGGCCAAATCCTGGATCTGACTGATCGGATCATTGATTGGGAAGAGAACTATCTTGAGTCCGCTTGGGAGATCGCCACTTACAAAGGCAGCACATGGGGAGCCCCCTTCCTCGGGGTGGTGCAGGGCTGGCTGTGCAACATGACCCTCTTCCGGGAAAAGGGTTTGGATTCTGTCCCCACCAATTGGGAGGAGTTCCGCCAGGCTGCCCAGGTGATGACCGACCTTGATGCGGGCACCTATGGAATCGATGTGCCTGCCAGTTCAACCAACTGGGTCACCATGATTCCCCTGCTGGCGGCGGGCGGCGCCAGGCTTCTGAGCGACGACCTGACCGAGGTCACCGCCAACACGGAAGGAGGCCGCGCGGCCTTTACGGCACTGCTGGAAGATATTACCTATGCGGATCAGTCCAGCATTCCGGTGGGCTTCACGGGTGACCAGCGCCGGGATCTGAGACTGGGCGGTCAGGTTGGAATGATATGGCAGGAAAATTCGGCCATCAAGGCCCAGTGGCGCACCGAAGCCTCGGATCTGGAGTTGGACATCATTCCGATGCTTCAGTTGACCGATGACGGGCAGAACGCTGCCTGGGCCAATGTAGGCTTCATGTTCATGGCCTCTAGTTCCGCCAGCAATGACGGCGCGTTCACGTTTCTCGAGTACCTCTCCACCGACGAAATTCAGGTGGACTATGTGCAGAAGAGCGTCGATCTACTGCCTCTGAAGAAAGACATCGCGCCGCTTGACGACATTGATCCCATCGTGGCCGAAATGGTCTCTTGGCTGGGCAAGGGTTATGGTGTGGGTACGCAGATCAGCATCCGGTGGCGCGACGCGACCAACTCGCTGGTCCAAGAGTCCCATGCTGTCATGAGCGGCATCAAAACATCGGCGGAAGCTCTCGCTGATGTCGAAGCGACGGTGAACCCGATTCTGGACGGCGAATAACTCCAGGCGCCTGCATGATTCCGGACTGGCGGCATCCCATCCATGCCGCCAGTCTGGCAGGCCGTGGGGATGGCAGTCCAATCCTGGTTTCCCATGTGGTGGAAGCAGTGTCCAATGCACGCCAAGGATGGGCGGCACCATTTTCATCTCCTCTCCGGTCACCGTGCTTGGGACAGGGCATGAAGCGTTCACCCTCCAGCCTGCTTCACAGGTCCTCTCGGCCCAGGATGTAGTTGTATGAGACTCCCGTCCCCGGGCACTGCCCGGCACCGAACCTGGCGCAAGGTGCGCCAATCCCTGTTCTGGTATCTGTTGCTGTCGCCCAGCCTGTTGATCATTTTTGGATTCTCCACCGTCCCCCTTTTCTGGAGCATCTACTACTCATTGACGAAGGGCAGTATGCTGGGCCCGAAGACCTTTGTGGGCTTTGCCAACTACGTGCGGGCTGCCAGCCACCCCATCTTTCTGCGCACACTGCAGAACACAGTCCTCTATGCCGTGATGACGGTACCCACCGTCATTGTGCTGTCCATCGTGGTCGCCATCATCGTCTTTCAGGTGCCCAAGGGCCAAGGTTTCTTCCGCGGCACATTTTATTTCCCTCTCATCACTCCGGTGGTGATCGCGGCCAACATCTGGGCCTACATCGTCAATCGGGATTTCGGCCCCTTGAACCACATTCTGGGCTGGTTCGGTGTGCCGGGAATCGACTGGCTCGGAAATCCCACCTATGCCATCCCCGCCATCGTGATGATGGAAATCTGGCGTGGGTTTGGGTTCTACGTCATCATCCTGTTTGCCGCGCTGCAGGCCATACCGCGCGAGATGTACGAGGCGGCGCGCATTGACGGTGCCCAATTCTGGCGCATTATCCGCAGCATAACCTTGCCGTTGCTACGGCCGGCTCTGGGGTTCTGCTTTATCATGGCCACCATTTTCAACTTCCAGCTGTTCGACGCTGTCTATGTCCTGACCAAGGGTGGGCCCGCCTGGTCCACCTCCACGGTTAGCTGGTATGTGTACCAGCAGGCTTTCGAGGCGGACAACATCGGCTTCGCCAGTACCATGGGCGTGGTGCTCCTGATCGTAATCCTGACCCTGTCCCTGATGCAGCTTCGTTTTTTCCGCACCGACATCGAATATTGATGCATGGCCGTCCATATCCCCGTCCGCCAGGCAGGCGAAGCCCGGCCCGCCGGCACCGTGTCGGCATCCGATCCGCCCGCACCGCGGTCCGGGTTCCGCTCCGTGGCGCGGGCTTCCGCTTCATAACCATCCAGAGGAGGACCGGAGCAGTCTATGACCACAAGTTTCGGCAGCATGCGCACCCGCCGCGCCACCCGCTTGTGGCAGGCCGGGTTTTATGCCGTGATGATCACCATGTCGGTGGTGACGGTGGTGCCATTCCTGTTCATGGCATCCACGTCCTTCACGAAGTCATTCACCATGATGACGTATCCGCCCACCCTGATTCCGGACAATCCGTCCCTGGACAACTACGTTGAGATTATTTTCCGGTTTCAAAAGGGTCTGTTTCCACGCTGGTTCTTCAATACGGTTTTCACCACCACCCTGATCACGGCGGGTAGCCTACTCCTAAACACCTTGTCCGGATACATCTTCGCCAAGAAGGAGTTTTACGGCCGCGACTTGGTATTCGCCCTGCTCCTCGCCACCATGATGGTACCGGTGGCGGTGGTGCTACTGCCATCCTTCCAGATCGTCCGGGCGTTCCGCCTGTTCAACACCTACTGGGCCCTCATCATCCCCGCTCTGGCAACACCCTTCGGCATATTCCTGATGCGACAGTACATAACCAGCCTGCCCACAGCCCTGATTGAAGTGGCCAATATTGACGGGGCCAGTGAGCTCAGGATTTTTTGGTCCATTGTCATACCCCTGTCCACACCAGGCATGGCGGCCCTGGGCATCTTCACCGTGATGAATGCCTGGAATGCCTTCCTATGGCCCCTGATTGTCCTGCGCGCGAACGAAATGCGCACGCTGGTCGTGGGGCTGGCAACGGTTCAGAGCGAATTCAACATCAACTATGGTCTGGTTATGGCCGGGTCCGTGCTGACCGTGCTGCCACTTCTGGTTCTGTATCTGATTTTCCAGCCCTACTTTGTGGAAGGGCTACGCATGGGTTATGGGAAATAGCGAGTGCCAGCAAATTTAATTGGGGATGCGGGAGAATGGTCTCATTCTTAATACATCATCTTGGAAGTCTTGGACCACGGGGAATTCACATGTAGGAATTGACCTGTGGTTTGGACAGTTTTGAGCCGGTTTCGTCCCTCCATTGCAGCATGCCCGGTGGTTTCGTCATGACGAGGGTGTGATTTGGGGACGGAGCCCCCCCAAGGAACCGCACGGGATCTGTCATGTTGATGAACGCAAACACATCTTCGACAGGGGTTTACCGTGTGATGGCTGGGCAATATACCGACATGGTCGTCCTGCGGCAAACAGCAAGCGACGTTCATCGTCCCCTCGTCCTGGTCTTCACTCCACCACGCCAAGAGAACCTGCTACTGGGACAGTCCGAATTGATGCCTGGTCCCACAGGTCCGGCCCGAGTTCCCCCAATGCCTGCTCAGCGTCGTCTTTCGGCCTCCCACCAAATCAGGGGCGCGGCAAGCGGGCCTCGGTAACCCAGGGCCGAATGGTATTGCCAGGCCCGGATTCCCAACCGTGTCAATGCGGGCAGGTCCCGACCGGCCAAAATTCCCCCACAGGCCACGAGATCCACTTCATGGCCGTGGATGTGTTTCAAGGTGGCCAGGGTGATCTGGGCTTTGCGTGCCAAGGGGGCGAGTGGCTTGCCGCTCAGGAAAGCCGGCGAGCCATCCGGGTTGTATTGGAACAGCACATCGGTCGCGATGATTGCCCTGACGTTGCATTCATCGCACAGTTTCAGGAGTTCCCGATAACGGGTCGCCGGCAGCTCGGGACTCACCTTGAACCAAAGTGGGGTGGCAGTGGGCATGGCTTGACCGGCCGCCTCCACGAGGTCATCGACCGTGGCAGCCAACCCCGGGTCCATCATGATGTGCGCGAGGTTCAGGGTGATCCAGGACGGGTTGAGGTCCGCGGCGAAGATGATCTCCAGGGACTCGGTGATCTCCTCTCGCATTTCTTCACCGTCGCCCGGTACCGGAGGGGGCGAGATGTTGAGTCCGTAGGTGGATGGAAGGTCCGATCGATGCAAGGACAAATAGGCTGTCGCGGAGCGGATCCCGGGGTTGCCGGAGACACCGGGTGCGAGTCGGGGCCAACGGTTGAACGAGCCGAACTCCACCGGCCCGGCCAACAAGGGCAGTGTGCGCCAGCCCGGCAGGAACGAATCGGGGCGGACCACATGGGCCAGAGCCTCGCTCTCGCTGGCATAGCCCTTGCCCTTGATCCAGCCTCCCGCCAGAATGAAAGGCTGGGGTAGCTGGACTCCTCCCACCTGAACGGGAGCCTGAGGAAGCAGCAAAGCACCAAGTCTGCGACACAAGCGGAGCAGGTCGGAGCGTTGGTCCGCGGGGGCCAGGTAGTCTTGCAGGAGCTTGGCCCGGAAGGTTTCTTCCCCTCCAGGCTTGGGTTGGCCCAACCTTGAGTAGAGAGTTCCGTAGCCATCCAGGAGGCTTGGGGCCAGTTGGTTGCGAAGGGAGGACAACATCACGTGATGATGGCTGGTCAAGTGGACAAGCAGGTGTTCAAGGAACCGGATGCCTTGGAGCCGTGGTGCTCACAAATTCTCGTCTGCAGCGGTTGGCAGAAAGTCGGACAACGTCGTAAGGAGGTTCGATATTCCGTGTCGGTTGTGTAGGCGGCAGCAGCAACCGCCTGTTGGTGGGAGTTGCTGCCGCCGCCTGATCACGCCGGTTTCGCTCAAAAAGCAACCGTGGAAGAAGGTGGGTGACCACCGACGCGCGGGAGTGAGCGCGACATCCACTGTACACATCTGTTCGTAGTTGGCCGTTGTCTGCGGAATGTGGAGGATGGAAGTTCGCCGTGGGGGCTGAGACCGCGCTGCCAATCACGGGGGGCATGCCGCCGTCAGGTGTTGGTGACGGCAGAACCGGTGTCGTCGTCAGGTTTGTCCGGTAGTAACAGCGACTGCCACGCGTCGGGTGTTGACCGCACCTGCAGGATGCGGTCGACCACATCCGTCGGCGGACCATCCCGGTACCAGACTGCCTCGATTCGGTTTCGGTGTGCTGTCGCCAGTTCCGACCCCAGATGCGCGCAGCAGCAGGTCGATGGCCATGCCTGTCCGTTCCTGAGCGAGCCGGTTTCGTTCCTGCACTGCCTGGTCCCGTTCCTGGGCGAGCCGATCGTTTTCCTGCACGACCCGGTCCCGTTCGATCTCGGCATCGGTTTCATGGTCGCGCCAACGAGACTCCGCAGTATCCCACCACTGGAAGCGGGGCGGCGGCCGGTACCCTTCCGGCAACTTGCGAAACTCCTCGGCGTTCTCTCGCACGTCCGGCAAGAAACGGATGTACGTACCGAACACGTCGCTCCAGTGCCGATCCGGATCCGACGCGGACCGTTTCGGCTCAGGGGCCATCTGTCGGTAGATCCCGCCCTCCAGCCGGTACAACGGCAGCTCCAGGGGCGAACCCGGTCGCCGCTTGTCACCAAGGTCGTAGACCAGGTACTCGTGAACTCCCAGGGCCTCGTAAAGCCGCCGCTTGTCGCCCAGGTCCCGTGCTGCCGTGGATTCGGACAGGATTTCCAGCACCAACTCGGGAACGGGATTGTCGGGTCTGGGCCGGCGGTCCAGGTCGTGGTCATCCAGCAGCTCCTCCTCCGACGGCATCACAATCAAATCGGGCTTGATGGTGTTCGACGGGCGGCCCTGCCGGGTTCGCAGCCCCAAGTTCTCGGCGATTTCCTCCACGAAACCGCAGCGGTTCTGGTACACCACACGGTGGCCGAATCGGTCCTGGACGGTGTCGCGCATGTGCAGTTCAATAGCCTGTGGTCGGGTATCCTCCCGGTACTGCACGCCATCCTCGTCGAATTCAAGCAGATCGATTGCCCTGGGGCCATAGTCGGGGTTGGTCGTCCAATCATGGTCGTACTCGTGGGCGACATCGTAGGCGTAGCGCGGATCGTAGTGGGCCAGATCCTCCAGGTCGCGCTGCCACTCATCCAGATGGTCCAGCCGCCAAGCAATCCTCTTCTCCCGCGCCGCGCGCGTCATGGTTGGGTCGGCGTACTGGTCCCGCACGCGTCCGTTGGGTGTCGCCTGTATTCGTTCCCGTTCCCCAATGACGGTTGCCATGGCATTCCCTGCGTGTGCCGTTGCCGAATTCTACTCCGGCCGAAGGAGAGCGGCCGGGACATGCGGCCTGATCGCAAGGCACCGGCCGAGATGGAAGGGACATCTCAAGGTTTGAGGCTCGCGAAACGGTTCCATGGCCCGCCCTTCGCACACCACATCACGCGTGCCAACCTTGGAAAGGAATCGGGGAGGCGGAGTTGCTCGGAGGTATGTCCATGCGCCTGGACAGGATCTCGCAAGGCGTTTTCGGCAACGTGGATGTGGTTGGTTGCAGGTTCAGAGTGTGCCGACGAAGCCGAGACAGACACTACCGTCCCACAGTCGAGCGGGTGGTGCTTCAACCAGGACACCAGCAGTCACCCAGCCAAGTCAACTTTACTCAACTCGAAATCCACGAGAGTAGGTGGCAAATGCCTCTTGCGCCTGCATTGTATACAATGCAGGCATTGCAGGCTTTATTTTCCGCAGGGGGTACGATGGCCAGCCTTACGGTACGTGGCATCGAGACCGATCTGAAACGCAGGTTGCGCATCCAGGCTGCGGAGAATGGTCGCTCGATGGAAGAGGAGGTCCGGGTTATTCTGAGACGAGCACTCAATCAGTCAACGACCACGCCGGAAAACCTGGCCCGTGCGATCCAGACCCGTTTTGAACCGCTGGGTGGCGTTGAACTGGAGCTGCCGGCCCGTACGCCCATGCGTCCCCCGGCCTCATTCGACTAGGAGGCCATGATGATCCTCTTGGACACGAATGTGGTATCGGAGCTGATGCGTCCCCGTCCCGAGGCCGCAGTAGTGGATTGGATGGGCGCGCAGGCCAGTCTGAACCTCTACGTGTCCACCGTCAGTGAAGCCGAGTTGCGATATGGCCTCGCATTATTGCCGGCAGGGGCACGCCGCAATCGGATGCAGGACGAGGTTGATGGCATGCTGCGGGAAGATTTTGCCGGTCGGATTCTGTCCTTTAACCGGGAGGCCGCGCGGGCGTACGCGGTGGTAGGGGCTACTCGGCGCATGGCGGGGTGGCCCATCTCCCACGCCGATTGCCAAATCGCCGCAATTGCCCTCTCCCTGGATGCCGCGGTGGCAACCCGAAACGTGAACGATTTCACGCATTGCGGGATTGACGTAGTGAATCCCTGGACCGCTTGATGTGGCTCTCATCACACCGCTGCACGGGAGCGTTTCAGATTGAGAGCCAGGAGTGCCGCAAGCGTATCGTCCTTTGAGATGTCGACAGGCCACCCGTACGCCTCCGCGACAGCAGCATCCAAGGTTTCGTGGGCATGGGACAACCACGCGGGCCGTGCGTTGTAAAGCTTGGTCAACGTCCGTTGCTTGAGTGCAGTAGCTGATTCGGCGTTGCAGGGAACCGGTCGCCTTGGATAACCGGGTACGGGTTCGTCAACCCACTTCACCCATTCGGGCGGATTCAACCAGCGGTCGCGCAGTGTGGTCAGGTTCCTGGCAGCATCGGCGATGGCGATCGCTCGGGGATCCGAGGCATAGTCGGCGGCTGGAACGTTGGGTTCGAGGCCTGCTGGGAGTGGGAATGTTTGGAAGGTTGTAGTCGTTGAGTAGACCGGATCGTTGCCCTTTCCCATCCATGCTCCCATCCGTAAGGACCAAGCTTCGTGGAAATGGCTGTGCAGAATGCCAAACGCAGTGTCATCGTCTCGTGCGATGACAATCAACCGGTGGTCCGGACACGAACCCCTTTCCAGTCAGGCAAACACTCTATGCTTCGACACTTCGGGGGTAACGATGAACTGCGGCAATTCTCGAATCGTGCGCTACATGACCGCACGCGGTCGGGCGTGCAACCACCAGTTTTCCCTTCGACTCTTGTCTTTGTTCTGCTTCCGCTTGAGCAGGACTTTGTCCACGACTTGAGCAAACGGTGCTTCGTAGAGTGCTGCCTCCAATTCGCTCATGGAAGAGCCGAAGTCAATGATCCAACGGTCTGGCGATCTTCCCATTAGGTTGGCTGCGTTGACCAGTGGTTTCAGTACGTCGGCGTTGGTCCTGCCATTTGGGTTGGCTGGAAGTTGCAGCCATTCCCGTGCCAACTCACCACACAGGTCAAAGGCTCCGGCCTTGGTGTTCTCCCGGAATGTAACACCCGAGTTGCCTGCCAGCCCAGCCGCTTGAGTGAGGTCAAACCTGTCAGCGGTCAGGTCCGCATGAATATGGGAAACAGACTGTCCATTCAGTTTGGAGACGTGTTTACCGCCGACCGGCAAACTTCCAAAACAAATCTGCGAAACACGTACGGCTGCACCGTCCAAAATCCAGGGTTCGTCAGGCCAGGTATCGAATATCGTGCCCTGTTGCACGATGCGATCCAGTACTGTACGGTTGCTGCCATCCCGTATCGAATTGGTCGCGACCAACCCAGTTCCATTTGCTCGGCCTTCGGCCAGCTCTTGGGCAGATTTGGCGAACCAATAACAGACCAGGTCGGCACCTCCCGGGACTCGATTCCTGTACAGTTGGCGCAGGCTGTCAACATAGTCGTCCCCCAGTCGGTCGAGCATGAGATTCGCTCCCAAGAACGGAGGATTGCCCACAATCACGTCTGCCTTGGGCCACTCGCTTTCGGTTCTGTCCGAGTTCATGAGTGCATCTCGGCACTCAATGGTGTCGAGGGGTTTCAGGATGGGGTTTGTGGAAACAGCGAAGCCATTACGTTGCATCCACTGGATTTCCCCGATCCACACGGACACACGGGCCAGTTCGGCAGCGTAGGGGTTGATCTCGATGCCCTTGACGTTTTGGGGTCCGATGAAGCGCAGTCCCGGTGCCAGACCCAAAGCCTCCGCCTCCAGTTGCACAAGGTGTTCCAGATCCTTGAGTGCATTGAGGGCCAGATAGAGGAAGTTGCCCGATCCGCACGCCGGATCCAGAACCGTGAACTTCCTGAGGCGCTCCAGAAAGGTGTTGAGCGTACTGTCCGCCCGCGGTGCCGGTTGCGGGTCGATGACGTCTTGGCCGCTTCGGCCCGCGCCAGGTGTTGCTCAATGTTCTCCTTGGTCGTTTTCCACTCCGTCATCCAGGGGGCAGTGACTACTGGCTCGATGATCCTCATGATCTGGTCGCGATCCGTGTAGTGCGCCCCCAGTTGGGAACGCTTGTCGGGGTCGAGGCCGCGCTCGAACAGGGTGCCCAGGATGGCAGGATCGATGTCCGCCCAATCTAAGGTGGCCGTTTGCACCGTGGCGATTTCGTCTTTGTCTAGGGGCAGGGCAGTGTCGTCATCGAACAATCCGCCGTTGAACCAGGCCACCGATTCGAACCCTACTTCACTGCCGACTGCCATCGCGTAGAAAAGTTGCTGCGCATAGGGAACGAATCTTTCGGGTGTCTGGACCGCCCGTTCCAGCATGCGCGTGAACATGTTATCCGGCAACAAGCCCACGTCTTCGGCAAACATGCAGAACACGAGCCGATTCACGAACTGAGCAACTATCCTGGGATCTTCGCCGCGGTCGCGCAATGACTGGGCCAGGGCAGCGAATGTGGTTGCGGTTTGTTCGGTGAGGGTCTGACGGCTGACACCCGGCCGCAGACGCTCGGGATCCGACATTGCCCACTTGAGCTTGTTCCGCACTTCGGCGCGGGCCAAGTCCTCCAGCTCGAACTCATGGGGCTCGCTGACACTATTGGTCCAGTTGGTGCGGATACGGAACCGCACCATGTCCGAGACGATCAGCAGGGGTGGATTCTCAAGGGCTAGGGCCAATACTGTCTATTTAGAATGAAAAGCGTGTATCATGACGGGGTCTGTCCTTCCCTTCCGGAGTTGTCCCCATGGCGCGTACCGCGGCCACCCTGCCGGGCGGCCCCCGGCTGTCGGACCACCTGAGCCTCGGCGTGCTGGCCCACATCTTTCCGCGTTCGGCGGTGCGGGCCTCGCTGGCGGCCTGCGGGCGCACGAGCCGGCGGCGGCGGGACCTGCCGGCGGAGGTGATGGTCTACTTCGTGCTGGCCCTGGGGCTGTTCCGCTCGGTGTCGACGCGGGAGGTGCTGCGCTGCCTGGCGGAGGGTCTGCGCTGGCTGGGGACGGGGCCCCTGCGGCTGGCCGGGCGGGCGGCCCTGTCGCAGGCTCGCAAGCGTCTGGGGGTGGAACCCCTGCAGGAGTTGCGGCGGCGTTGCGTGCGGGCGCGGGCAACGGCGGCGACGCCGGGGGCGGCCTACCGGGGCCTGCTGCTGCGGGCCTGGGACGGGACCACCCTGGACGTGCCGGACGAGGCGGTCAACCGGGACGCCTTCGGCCAGCCCGGGGCCTCCCGGGGCGAGGCCGCCTTTCCGCAGGTGCGGCTGACGGCCCTGGTCGAGGTGGGCACGCGTGTCCCGCTGGCCTGGGCCCAGGGCCCCTACCGGGAGTCGGAGGCGGCGCAGGCGCAAAGCCTGCACGACCAGCTGGCCCCGGGCCAGCTGCTGCTGGCCGACCGCGGCTACCTGGAGAAGGACCACTGGCACCAGGCCGCGGCCACGGGCGCGCAACTGCTCTGGCGCGCCCGGCGCAACACCGCCCTGCCCGTGGACCGGGTCCTGGCGGACGGCTCCTACCGCAGCTGCTACGGGGACGGCCCCGTGCGCGTGGTCGAGTACGCCCTGGCCGAGGCTCCCGACGAGACCTACCGCCTGGTGACCACGCTGCAGGACCCGGAAACGGCCCCGGCCGCGGAACTGGCCGCCCTCTACCACGAGCGCTGGGAAATCGAGACCGCCTACGACGAACTCAAGACCCACATGCTGGGCCCCCGCCCCAACCTGCGCAGCAAGACCCCCGACCTGGTCCGGCAGGAAGTGGAGGGCCTCCTGCTGGCCTATCATGCCGTGCGCGCCTTCCTGGCCGAAGCCGCCGACACGGACAACCTCGACCCCGACGACCTCTCCTTCGTGCACGCCGTCCGGGTGGTCCGCCGCCGGCTCCCGAATCCCGGCCCCCGTCGCCGCTCGCGGATCGCCCGCGTCCGGGACCTGGGCCGCGAAATCCTGGGGGAGCGGGTGGTCTCCCGCCGCGGCCGGCGCCGTCCCCGCGGGGTCAAGCGCAAAATGAGCAACGATCCCGTCCGGCGGTCCGGTCCCCTGGACCGCCGACGCCACGCCTGGATCCCCTTGATCCTGGCTCCGGCGTGCTAACTAGACAGTATTGGGGCTAGGGCGTACTGTCGCAGCTGCTCAAAGGCCTTGTCGAGATTGGCATGCTGACCCTTGTACTCCCATGCAAAGTGGCCCTGCTTCCATACATCGGCCCATCCCGCCCTGCCAGAGTCCTTACGCGCACTGCGCTCGAAGCAGTAGGTTTGGCTGGTTGGGTCGGCTTCGGCCGGCGTGGGTTCACCCAGCAGGCGGCACAGGTCGATGAAGTGCTCCTGACTGCCGGATCGTTCCTTCAGCTCCGCCCCCCGCCACTTGGCGATGAAGGCGGCGGGTGTCATGGTTTCAATGGGGAAGGCTCCGGAGCTTGCCCGGCCGTCCACTTTGGGTGTGTTCTGGTCCAAGGCCCGATTGTCCCTGTCGCTTACGTCGTTCATCGTCAAAGATCCGGGTTTTGCACGAGCATCTCAAGAGGAATGTTGTCCTAATGGCGCAACGAAACTTGATGGGGTTGGAACGGGTATTCGCAGTATCTGCATCATTACCGGACGCGGGACTGGTGCACGGCTGCGTTGTACGCTCGGCGGTAGCCTACTCGTCGCCGCCCGGTGCACTTTGGCTTCGACTGGTTTGAGACTTCGTGGCCGGGCATGGGTGCGAGAGCATGGCGGTCAATCAGGAGAGACTTGTCGCCCCAACAGTAAATGGTGGAAGACCTGACTGGCGGCCGTGCACACCTTTTCCTGTCGTTCGCACGGCCTGCGTCGCTACCGCAGCCGGATTCGCGATGCATGGATGACAGAGGGCTGTGACCGACATGGGCTGCCGACCCGTTTGGGCGAGGCCGCGCTGGTCGATGCCTTGGGCGACATCCGCGCCTCACGGGGGACCGGGGTTCGATCAAACGAGCCCTATACGGAAGTGTACCCATGGGCATGAGGCGAAGTGCAAGCGCCTGTTTGCCCTGCTCGCGGCGCGAACTGGGCGGACAATGGGGACTGTTCCATCCGGCCTCGAGTTGCAGGGAAATGCAACCCGGCCCCTATCAACCGGGAGCGAAGTACCCGAAACCATCCGGTTTGGAGGAACAGAACCGGGTGCTGACGTCAAGCTAGGGACGGGAGCCGGCTGGCCCCGGCGCGATGGCCGGCGAGTAGGGCGATGTGGATCGGGGCAGGCCGCACCGAGTGATGGCGGCCCACCCCAATCGGTACGTTCAGGCCTCGGCCCTTTCGATGGCGTCCTTGGCAAACTGCTCCATGACCGGTTGGAATTTGGCCATGGCCTCGTCGTAACTGAGGGTTCCGCCCAGCCATTCGCTGGTGATCCGCCAGTAGGTCGCGCCGTAGTCGAAGTGCATTGACGTCATGTGGATCGTGAGCAGGAATGTTTCACCCACATCGGGCTTGAACTGCTCCAGCTCGGGACGGCCTTGGGCGCAGAAGACGGCCGGCACGACGCCGCCGTGTTCGCGGCTCAGGCGGCCCTGACCCTCGCAGGATGTGAACAGCTTCATGAAGTCGACGCAGGGATCCAGGGTTCCGTTCCTGGTGGCCGTGGCCGTCATGGCGATGGTGTTGTAGGCCCCGCCTGGATACTGGGTGGGGCCGCCCTGGCCAATCGTGGCCATGCGATCGAAGCAGAGTGGGAAGCGGGCGATGGCAAAGTCGAATTCCCGCAACGGATCGTTCTGCATCACCGGATACGAGTTGCTGGTACTCCACCAGAAGGCGGCTTCGCCGCGCGCGAACAATGCCGACATTTCAGCTGAAGTCAGGCCCAGGAAGCCTTCGCTCCAGTACTGCGTCCAATCCTGCGCCATCTGGTGCATGGCCCGGAACTCCACGGAGTCGGCGGTCCAGTCGCCACGTTCGATGGCCTTGAAACGCTCGATGGACGTCACGAAGTCGTCGTTGTTGGTGTCCAGCACCGACCACTTACCCGTGGACTTGAGGAAGCCGGAAAGGGACGTGGTCTGGATCCAGTTCCAGTACGGGCTGACCCAGGCCAGCGACCAGGGGGTGTGGCCCGCGTCGGCAATGCGCTGAGAAATGCCCAGCATGTCGTCAAAGGTCCAGCGCGGGTCGATGATCTCCGACTCGAAGTCGACCCCGGACGCTTCCAGGATGTCCAGATTGCAGAAGATCTGTACTCCGTTGATGGCCTGCGGCACGCCGTAGTAATGGCCGTCGATCATGCGGTTGCGGGCATCGAAGCCCGCGATGAAGGCATCCCGCCAGCGGTCACGACCCAGTTCGCCTTCGGGAATGTATTGGTTGGGCTCCTCCACGTAGTCGTCGATGATGACCCAGTAGTCCGTGCCGATGTCCCGGTTCAGCCAGTTGTCCACGGCGTTCAGAATGTCGGGCATGGTGCCCGCGGCCTGCAGGGCCTTCACCCATTGCTCGATGCCTTCGCCGCCGGGACCCGCCACGAACTCCAGGGAGTACTCCGGATGCTCCGCTTCCCATTCGTCCGCCAGATTGCGGGCTTCAAACAGGTGGTCCAGACCTTCGCCGCGCGCCACTTCAGGCTGGAAGGTGCCTCCGACATAAAGTTCGATCGCCTGCCTGGCGGCGTCTGTACCGTCCCCCTGCGGCCCGGCGGGTTGCACACAGGCAGCCAGGCCTGCCAGGGCGGCGGCTCCGGACAGGCCCTGCAGGAATGTACGCCTGCTCAGCTGTGTTGTCATTGCGATTTCCTCCTAAACTTCCGATGTTGCGAACAGGAATTCTAAGGCAAGGTTCGGGACCCCTTCGGCGGCCTAGGCCTTGATGGCACCCGAAGTGACGCCGGCCATGAACTGCTTCATCCCCACGAGAAACAGCAGGAACAGCGGTACCGATGCGATCAGGTAGCCCGCAAACATGGCACCGTATTGGGTCTGGGTCTCACCCTGAAAATAGTACAGGCCGACGGTGATGGTCCGCTTCGAGTCGTCCGCCAGGGTGATCAAGGGCCAGATCAGGTCGTTCCAGACCTGCTGCACGCGCAGGATGGCGAGTGTGGCGAGAATGCCCTTGGAAAGGGGCAGGGCCACCATGTAGTAGGTTTGGAAGTCCCGCGCGCCATCGATGCGCGCCGCATCGAACAGGCCCTGTGGCAAGGAGCTGAAGAAGGTGCGCAGGATGAACACCGCATAGGCCTGCCCGCCGGCGATGTAGGGCAGGATTAAAACCCAATAGGTGTTGAGCAGCTGCAGTTTCCGCACCCACATGAAGGCCGGAATCAACTGCAGGATCTGCGGGATCATCATCAGAATCATCAGGCTGCCGAACAGGAGTTCCTTGCCCGGGAAGCGGAAACGGGCAAAGACGAAAGCCGCCAGCGTCGTGGTGAAGAGAAAGCCCACCACCGTGAGCACGCCCACGTAGATGGTGTTGATCAGATAGCCGCGGATTTGGTTCCAGGCCGCCACGTAGTTCTCAACGATATGGGGGGGCCACGCGGGAATCCAGTAGCTGTGCAGGAACTGGGAATAGGACTTGGTGGACGTGATCACCATGAAGACGAACGGATAGAGGGTGAGGATGACCAGCAGCACCAACACCACGGACACGACGAAGTCGCTGATGTGGCGCGGTTGCCGGGTTCGACTGGGCCGCAACGACAAGGCCGAAGCGGTTTCCGAAGTGGAGATTGTGGACATGGAGGGAGAATGGACCGGCCGGTCAGTAGGTGACGTCGGTTTCCTTGAGGAGCTTGTTGTTGATCCAGGTCAGGGTCAGCATGGCGACCAGCAGCACCACGCCAATGGCGGAGGCATAGCCGAACCGATCCGCCAGGAACGCGCGCTGGTACATCCACAGGCCCGGCACCATGGTGGCGTACCCCGGGCCGCCATTGGTCAGGACCAGCATGCCGCCGAAGTTTTGGAGCGTGAAGATGGTGGTGATGATGATCAGGAGCTTGAACTGGCCAAACAGCAGCGGCAGATCCACGCGCATCACCCGTTCCCAGATGCTGGCACCGTCGATCTTGGACGCGTCCAGGACATCACCCGAGATGTTCTGCAGGCCGGCATAGTAAATCAGCATGGCGATGGCGTCGATCCAGGGGAAACCCACCAGCAGGACCGCGATCAGGGCGATCTTGGGGTCCGCCAGCCATGCATGCTGCCACTCGGTCAGGCCCAGCAGTTCCAGCAGTGCATTCAGGACCCCCAAGGGCCTGGGGCCCATGATGAAGCGCCAGACCAGGGTGACCACGATGCCCGGCACCACGATGGGGAGGATCAGAAGGAAACGGTACCAGTACTGACCCCGCTCGCTGCGCAGATTGAAAATGAACTCTGCCGCCAGCATCGGAAAGATGAGAACCTTGACCAGGGCCGCGGCCAAGATGATCCCGATGTTCTTGAGGGATGCGACAAAGATGAAATCCGTGAGCAGGGTTTGGAAGTTTTCCAGACCGACCCAGGTGGCAATGCCGGCGCCGTTCCAGCGCGTGAAGGCATGAAACACCGCGGAACCGGCCGGGTAGTAGCGAAAGATCAGGATGAAGGCGAAGGTCGGTGCCAGGAAGAGGTATAGGTGCCAGGATTTCCTGAGTTCCGACCAGAGGTTTTGCGCGGGATTCATCAGAAGTTGGTTATGGCAACCCCAACCGTGAAGCAGAAACTACAGGATGCCGACCTTGGTGCGAACTGCAATCGGGCAAGGCTCTCAAGCCAATCCGGCCTAGCGTACCACGAGCGTGCAGGGGCAGGATGTCGAATCTCGGTATTCGTCCGGTTCCATGGTTGGTTTTGGACCAGGCTGGGTCGCCATGAGACCTGCCGCGGAAGACATGGTTGACCAAACCCAAGCTCTTTGACAGCTCCGCCTTTGGAGCCAGCCACGATAACCCCTCACAGTCACGTCCAGCAGTGTGGCTGGTTGCCGATATCCGCCTACCTGGCGCTGTTGGGGACATCGCTGTCTCGAATGAGGGAAGGGGAGCGGGAACGGCCGCCGGAACACAAGAGGGGATCTCGCGACTACGCTGTGTCCGACATTGGGGGTGGTGAATGGGCCCAGCTCGATGCTCGGCCTCTCGGTTGTGTTCCCACATTGGGCCACTGCACGCGGTGCACATGGCACTCATAGGCCCAGGTTAGGAATTGCAGAGGTCCGGTTTCAGACCACGGCCGGAACAGAGTCGAATCGGTCCACGTCAACTAGGCCAAGGTCCGTGATCTTGAGTGATGGGATGACCTCCAGTCCCATGAAACACATGGCTATCGATCGTGCATGTGGCACCCCCAAGTCTGAGGCGGCCGCGCGTGCCGCGGTGTGCATGGCTGCGTTGGAGGCTCCAATCACGACCAGATTGTGGTGATCGTGGGCAATCGTGTCGGCCATGACTTACCAGGTCGTATTGCCACGCCGACAAATGGTCCAGATGCCAAGCAATCCGCTGCTTCCGCGCCGCGCGTCATGGTCACTTCTATGTACCGTTTCCGCATGCACCCATTGGACCCCGTCTGCATTCGTTCCCGTTCCCGAACGACTGTTGCCATGGCCTGTCCCCTCCGTATGCCAAGGTCCGATTCCACCCCCGCCGAGTGCGTCCCCTGCTTCAGGAACCCCGTCTCGTCGATGATGCCCACCCCGGTGCGGTCCGCCAGGTGGTCGCCGACATAGGCGTACAGGGCCCCGCGCCGCGTCCGGCGACCAGACGGCACGGCCCAGCAGGTGCTGGAAACCGTAGGGAGTGGCCTCGCCGACCGTCTCGGCCAGCTGTTCTTGCGCGGCGCCGGGCCGAGGAGGCCCTCGATGTAGGCCACGGCCCGCCGGTGCGTCCGGCGGAACGGGAACACCGCCCGCAGACGCGTCGCCACCTGCGCCAGGTGGCCGGGCCAGGCCGCCAAGTCTGCGGGAACCAGGGGACCCGGCGGAGGCGGACAGGAGACGGACATGGGAACTCCCGGACGCTGGCGACAACAGCCCCCGCAGGCTACCATACTGCTTTACAACTGTAGTACTGGTGACGATCGGCTTCCTGGGCCGTTCGTGGTGCGTGGCCACCTGCATTGCAGAGTGGGAAGGACACTTCCTACTGTTAGCCGAGCACAACATCAAACGGGCCCTTACCCGGAAACTGTTCTGTCTTATTGTTGGTAACGCTGTGCTGTAGCCTTAATTTGTTCCGCAAAATTAAAAATATCGCTAATTTCTTCAATTGGAAACCGTTCTTCCGTTTTATGTTCATCCAGCAGGCCTACTCGCTTTTGCGCGGTGTTGAAGTACAAGCGACAGATGCGCTTGCGATTGTTGTTATCAAGGAGAATAGCACAGGAATGTTTGCCATCCCGAATAGTAATTCTGTCAGGGTCTATTTGAGAACAAAGAATGGCAGTGACCGCGTAGTAGGCTCGCCATTCTTCCTCGGTTGTGATGATACCATTCTTCGCTTCGACAGTCTGCTTGGGTTCATCTTCATCCCTAGGCCTATCAGTTTCCAGAACCTCTTCCGGATCGGGGGAAGTCAGCGCCGACTTGAGACGATCACTTACTCGTTTCGTCACAAACTGGTGTAGGGCTTTCTTAGTAGCCCGGGTAAACTGCTCAATTACAGCCTTGGTCTTGACACCATCGTAAATCTGTGCGGCAAAATGGCGTACCAACGCATCGGAAGGATCGGCCCACTCCTCGGCAAGTAAACGTAAGACTTCTCGTGTATATTTTAAATCCTTAGCGGTATCCAATATCTGATCAAGATTGAAAGAGGTTTTGGTGAACCGTTTGAGTTCTCCTACATCAATTGTATCCACATCCAATATATTGATCTCCAAGAATGGACGAGCGTCCATCTTATTCTGTTCATCAATATCTGAGTAGAAACGGTAGATGGCTCCATCCGTCAGCACACCGAAACGGGCTTGGGTCACACTGAAATAACGATAGAGTTGGGAGATCGGCTCCTTGCCGAGATCAACTCCATACTGCTTGCACTCAAACAGCATTATGGGTTCACCGTCCTTGCATACGGCGTAATCAACTCGTTCTCCCTTCTTTGTTCCCACATCTGCAATGAATTCAGGAATGACTTCTGTTGGATCGAATACATTATAACCTAGAACATGATTGATGAATGGCATGACCATTGCAGTTTTGGTCGCTTCCTCTGTTTTTATGCTTTCCAGTCGCTGCTTGAGACGACTAGATGTTTCCTGTAGACGGTCCGCCAAGTCCATTCCTTCCAGTGACTGAATCATAGTTGTACCTCGCTTGCCCAGTTCATTTTGAATTCTTGAACAGCATATTACCAAAATTCGTGGAGACAACCAGAGTGCCAAGCCGTCAGATCGTATCTTCAAAAGCCCCGCTGGTTCGGTGAATTGGCGATGGGTCCCTCAACCTTGATCGATTGCCTAGCCGGCCCGACACTCCCAATTCCCTGCCTCCAATTCAAGGCTTCAGACGACAACGGGAACAAAGTCAAACCGGTCGACATCAACCAGGCCAAGATCCGTGATCTTGAGTGAAGGGATGACCTCCAAACCCATGAAACTCATGGCCATCAGGGGATCGTGCATGCGGCAACCCAGATCTGAGGCGGCCGCCTGCAGGGCGCGGTACTGCTCTCGGACCTCCGCCATGGGTGCATCGCTCATGAGCCCGGCCACCGGCAAGGGCATGTCGGCCAAGACCTGGTCCTCGGATGTCACCACAATTCCGCCCTGCAGCTCGACGGCCGCACGAGCCGCGGTGTGCATGGCCGCGTCGGACGCACCGATTACGACCAGATTGTGGTGGTCGTGGGCAATTGTGCTTGCCATGGCACCCGACTTGAGATCAAACCCCTGAATGAAGCCCGTGGCCATCGTCCCCTTGCGACCGTGACGTTCGATCACGGCAATCTTGAGCACGTCCTGGGCCGGATCCGCCTCCAGACAGCCGTCTGTCACGGCCAATGTGCAGTGCCGCATCTCCGTGACGATTTGGTTCTCGATGGATCCGATGACACGCACGGTTGCCTCGCTCGCACCTGATGGTCCGGGTACGGCAAAGTCCACGTCGTCCCAATCAATCCTTACGGTTCCGCCGACTCCGTCCGGTAGGGTCGCGGATGCCGGATTGGATGTGTCCAGCACGTTGCCGTCGTCCAGCACCACCTTGCCCCCGGCCACGACCCAGGCCGGTTCCAGACTATCCAGGTCGCGCCAGACGACCAGGTCCGCACGACGGCCCGGTGCAATGGCGCCCCGGTCTCGCATGCCGAACCATTCCGCGGGGTTCAAGGTGGCCATGGTCAGAGCGGCAACCGGGTCCAGGCCGCCCGCAATGGCCCTGCGCACGGGAAAGTCCACACTGCCTTCAGTCAGCAGGTCGTCCGGAATGCGATCGTCGGTGCAGAAGCAGATTCTGCGCCTGTTGCATTCGTCTACGATGGGCAGCAGGGCGTCCAAATCGCGGGTGATCGTGCCTTCCCTGATCAGGATATACATACCCCGCGCCAGCTTTTCCAGGGCCTCGTCGGCCGTGGTGCATTCGTGGTCGCTGCCAATGCCGGTGGTCAGGTAGGCATTGAGTTCCTTGCCGGACAGGCGTGGCGCGTGTCCATCAACCACTTCATCCTGGAACGCCTCCAAAATGGCCAAGCAGCGATCATCGCCCAGGAACACCCCGGGATAGTTCATCATCTCGGCCAGGCCGTGCACCAGGCCTTCCTCGTGCAGTTCCTGGAGCACAGCCGCATCCAGGTCGGCTCCGCTGGTCTCCAAGTGACACGCGGGCACGCAGGAGGGAGCCATCAGCTTGATGTCCAGGTCGGTGGCCTGGCTGCGTTCGTGCATGAAGACAACGCCTTGGACGCCGCAAACATTGGCAATCTCATGGGGATCGGCCATGACCGTGGTGACGCCTCGGGCCGTGACCGCCCTACTGAACTCTCCCGGCGTGCACAGGCTGCTCTCGATATGGACATGCGCGTCGATCAGGCCGGGGGAGATGGTCAGACCCTCGCAGTCGATGGTGCGCGGGCCTTGATAGTCGGGCGCGATGCCTGCGATGAGTCCGTTGGCCACCGCTACGTTCGCTTCCTCGAACCCGCCGGTGAAGACATTGAGGATTCGCCCGTTGGCCAACACCAGGTCCGGTGCGGCTTCGCCGCGGGCGACTGCGGTCAAGTGCTTGAGACTGGAGGGCATCGACGACTCCAAGCCCTGTCGGGGCAACTGGATTTGGGGTTCATGGCCGGATCGGACACCGGCGGGAAGGCCATTCTACGATCGGGTTCCGTGGATGGTTTCCTTTGCGGGCGAAACCTTGGATGTGCATCTCGGCGGCTTGGCAGGCCGTCATTTGAGGCCGCGGCTGGACCGCCGTTCGAATTGCGCACTGCGCAGAGGACGCTCCAATGTGTGGTTCAGATACTCCCGCATGATGTTGCGGGCCTCCGCAAGGGCTGGTGGTGCCACGCGCCGGGTGCTTACCTCCTCCCAGGTGCTGCGTTGCAGGAACCGCAGAATCTTAAACACGTCCAGTGGCAATGGTCGGCCACCGGGCATGGCAGCAAGGCAATCGGGGCAAACAATGCCACCTTCCGCAGTGGAAAACCCCCAGGGTTCTGGACGGGCCTCCGAACCGCAACCCACACAGAACTCCAAGGCCGGTTCAAAGCCGGCCGCCGACAGCATGTGCAGTTCCAGCCAGCACAGGGGCAGGTCCGGGCGATCCGGTTCGGCATCGATCTCCGTCAGGACCGTCAGCAGGGATCCGAACACCTCTTCCGCCAAGTCCGACTCCTCGCCCTCGACGGTCAGGCTATAGACCAGTTCGCAGGCATAGCTTGAAGCCACAATGGATGTCAGGGATTCCCTGCAGGCCTGAAACGGATTCAGCAGTTGAACTTCGCCCACAAACGGCAGGAACTTGGACTGCTGCAACTGGATGCGGACCAGCATGAAGGGCTCCACCTTGCCCGACTTGCGGCTGGCCGGCTTGCGTGCGCCGCGGGCGAGAACATCCAGTCGGCCAAGGTCCGGGGTCAGCAGAGTCAATATGCGATCCGCCTCGCGATGGTCGCGGGAACGCAGAATTAGGGCTTCACAGGTGTGCAGGCGGCTTGGCAGCATCGGAGAAGCACTCGGCAAACAGGCGGTGATGTGGATCCGAAATTATGCGGAACACCCTGAGGCACGCCACCGGTGTCGAACATAACGGACCGATCCCATGTCCAATGTTGGCATGAAGGTTGGTTCTCCCTCAAGACAGGAAATGTACTCATCCCTCCGCGCTCATTGCCCTACCCGGTCGCGTCTGCACTAGGGACGTGAAGTCTATCGCCGGATGCTCAAGGAATTCTCCATGGACGCGGTCCGTAAAGTGCAGTATCCGACTGCCGAAGTTCGGCTGGTACGATCGGTCATGCATCGCATTCCCTGCATTCGCCTGCCCTGCCCATGCTGACGGCCTCCGTAATCGGGGCCGGCATGGGCGGCAACGCCAGCTTGAAGGCCCTGGAGAATTCGCCCCACTACGATCTGCGCGCTGTGGCGGACATTTCTGAAGCTGCCCGTGCCCAAGTCCGCAGACGGTTTGCCGATGTCGACACGTTTGGCGACTGGCAGTCCATGCTCAGGGCATGTCCTACGGATGTGGTCGTAGTCTCCGTGCCCCCGGCCCTGCACCGGCCTGCGGTCATGGATGCCCTTGAACTGCCGCTGCGGGGCATTCTGGTCGAAAAGCCGTTGGGACACTGCCTGGCCGACGGCCGTGTCATCCTGAACGCCATCCGGGTGCGGGGCATGCCGATTTGCGTGCCGCACGGCCTGCTGGTGAGGACTACGCCATTGAAGGTTCTGGCTCATGTTTCTGCAGGCGACATCGGCAAGGTCCAGTTGATCGAAATCCGTTGCACCGGCTGGGACATCATCAACGCCGGCATCCATTGGCTCGACTTCTGCATAACGGCCCTGGACTCGCCGGACATGGATCACGTGCTGGCCCTGTGCGACACCTCCAGCCGCACCTACCGGGACGGCCTGCAGGTGGAGACGGTCGCTGCAACCTACGCGGTTGCCCGCGACGGAACCCGCATCGTGATGCACACGGGAGACCATGTCGACATCGGGCGGCCCGGACGAGACACGCTAATGCGTTTCTGTGGCGACAGCGGTCTGATTGAATTCTGGCCGTGGTCCGAGGGATATCGCATCGTGAACGCCCATCATCCCGGTGGGGTGGACGTGGCTCCCAAGAACCGCGAAACCCGCACCCCGCATCAGATACACCTCGACAATTTGGCCCTTCAGATCGATGACGACACGACGGACTACAAGATCGCGGAGGATTCGCTCAAGGCTCTCGAGATCTGTGATGCCGCCTACCAGTCGAGTTTCCACCGATGCCGTGTAAACCTGCCGTTGGATGATTTCGTGCCGCCGCCCGCCCGGGACTGGCATCCCGGCCAGCCCTATGCAGGCACGGGCGGTGGTCGAAACGGGCGGAAGCTGCTCGGGAGCCCCTGAACATGACCGACAGGATTCGCTTCGGGTTGGTTGGGGCCGGTGGGCGTTCCGACTTCTTCCTGCGCATTGCCCGTCGGATGCCGAAACATTTTGAGGTGGTGTGCGCGCAGGTTCGGGATCCGGTCAAGGGGAAGGCCTATGCCGACCGTTGGCAACTGCCTGTGGTCAACACCCTGCCGGAACTGCTGGAACGGGAGGAACTGGAATTCGTGCTCGTATCGGTCAGCCAACCCGCCGCTGCGGAGATGATCGCGTCGGTGGCGTCAACCGGCATGCCGGTCCTGACCGAAACCCCGCCCGGCCAGACCGTGGCCGAACTGGAACGACTCACGGCCCTGACGCACAGCGGCGCGCACATCCAAGTGGCGGAGCAGTACCAGTTTCAGCCCCTGCATGCGGCCCGCATCGCCTTGGCCCACGACGGTCGCCTGGGTGCCATCACGCAGGCACAGGTATCGGCTGCGCATGGCTACCACGGTGTCAGCTTGATGCGGCTCATGCTTGGTGTGGGTTTCGAGGACGCGACAATACATGCCTTCGGCGTCGGGTCCCGCCTGATGACCAGTCGCCGGCGGTCGGCTCGGCCTGTTGCCGGCAAGTTCGAGAACTCCCATCAGATCCTGGCTCTGTTCGAGTTCGACTCGGGGCAGTTCGGTCTCTTCGACTTCACTTGGGACCAGTACTGGTCTTGGGTGCGGGCACCGCGCGTTCTGATCCGCGGCACGCGCGGCGAGATTGTGCAGGATCGCATTACATGGCTCAGGGACTCGCAGACACCGATGTCCCTTGTGCTTGAGCGTGTGGATGGCGGCCAGCTGGGATTCCTGGAGGGGTATCACCACCATGGGTTTCGGTTCGGCGAGGGGTGGGTTTATCGCAACCCGACCGTACCGGCGCGGCTGTCCGACGACGAAATCGCGGCTGCGGACTGCCTGATGCGCATGGCCGCGAACGTGCGCAAGGGCGGCCGCTTCTACGACTTGGCCCAAGGTGCGCAGGACCAGTATCTGAGCCTGCTCATCGACGAGGCGGTGCGAACCGGGGAAGCAGTACAGTCCAGGCCCCAGGCCTGGGCCATCAAAAATTGACCGGCAAACCTCTAAGGTCTGCCGGTCGTCGGTACCCCCAAGGGGATTCGAACCCCTGTCGCCAGCTTGAAAGGCTGGTGTCCTAGGCCAGACTAGACGATGGGGGCCTGTCCCAGTCCAAGACTCGGCATTATAGGCGCAGAACCGCCTGGATCGCAGAAACCAACCACACTGGCACTGTTTCAATCTCGTTGATATTGGTTGCGGGACGACACCGGTTCTTGCCAAGCGAAGACCGGACAAGGTTCACGAGGCCACGAGTAAACCGGAGGACAACAGACCGGTGCCCACAGGGAATTGTGGGCGCAATTCCAGTCAAACGGTGCCGTGCAGCATGCAGAAGTCGAGAATGGGACCCGTTGTTCGAAAAACTTCAGGGCCGCGGGGCACGGTTTCCGGAATCCCCCTTGGGCCCTACCAGGCCAACCCAAAGTATTGGCGCACCAAGTCCAGGAATTCCGCGGATGACGGTGCCGTCATCCAGCCTCGTACCACCTCAACTTCCGGTACGGGCGTTGCGGTTCGCTGCATCATCAACCGCAATTGACTGGCGGCGGAGTCGCCGTAGCGCAACTGTGCCATGGCTGTGACCGCATCCTCGATTGCCCGCTCCTTCTCGGCCAGCTGGGCATCCTTCTCCTCCAACAATGCATCCTTCTCGCTGGCGGTGGCCAGCGGCTCGCCCGTCTCCGGATTGACGATGCGGTAGCCGCCGTCGGTTTCCTGCCGGTGCAGTTCCTGCACAAGGAGGATGCCGCAGTCCAGAACCGGCGAGTAGGCGGACCACGAACGCGCGCCCTCGTCCCAGAATGTCCTCAGCGATTCGTACCGGCCCTGCTCCAGTTGCCAGCCCATCAGGGGACCGTCCGGCAACAGCAGGCCAATTTCGAAGTGGGCGGGGTCATCGGAGTCGACCGGATCCAGAACCCAGTACTCCCGGACCCCCATCCAGGCATACCAGTCCTTCTTGAGTCCCAGGTCGTTGTCTTTCGTGGACGGGGACGCGACCTCGATGACGCAGTCGGGCGGACAGGGCATGTCCTGGCGGCGCAGGGAGCCGCGCCCGGTGTTGGGAAACGGCATGACGATTATGTCCGGCTCGCACCGCTGCGCCTGGTTGTCGGCATCGACGAAGTGGAAGCCGATGTCCTGATTGACACCGAAGGGCCGGCCTCGCTGCTTCAGCAGACGGGACAGGGCATTCAACAGGTAGTTCAGAATTGCGACATGCCTCGGGACCGTCGACATCTCGTCGCTCCTGGGCCATTCGGCGGGGTAATCCGGGGTGTTCCAGGAAGGGATCGGCCTGGACAGGTCCACCGGAGGCAACAACTCGGTCTCAGGCAGTTCCGCCGGTACTGTCCAGGGTTTGGTGATGGCCATCGGTCGCCTCTCATGCCAGTGAGGCCATTGTACTTGTCCGCACAGTCGACCCGCCGGGCAATGCGCCAAGTCGGAGACCTCTTGGTGCTGGGTTGCGGTTGTCCGGGTTTGCAACCGGTGCGGAAAGCCCTGCCTTGTGCGCAGGTCTGGGCCAATCCCGCCGACCCGAAGCGCTCCCGGCGTGCCACACTGCCCGGCACGGGTGCGGTCAGACCGTGATGTCCACGATGCGGCCCGTGTCCTTTTCCATCAGGATCATCTTGACCCGGCCGTCCGGCATGGTTTCCTGCTTGACGATGTTCTTGCCGTCGTATTCCGCGATCTCGCGGCGGATCGGAGCTGCCGTGCCGTGCCGCCAGTCCACCTCGACGGGCACCCACGCGCGTTCCTTGGCCGACCTGTAGCAGGCGTCCATGACGCAGTTCACCACATAGCCGTCGTAGAAGTCCTCGGTCGGGCTGGTACCCTGCTCGAGGCTGTTGAACATGTCCGTGAACATGTCGGTGTAACCCAGCTCGACAATCTCGTCGCCGACGGGGAATAGCCAACCGCTCTCCACCTCCGACTTCTCCGCCACGTAGCCGGATCCCTCGCCGGAGGTGAACATCTCGAAGCCTGTGCGCAGGAAGTGGTTGAGCCAGATGGTACCTTCAGTGCCCGAGATTTCGTCCCGCAAATCCATGCCGCCGCGGAAGGTCCAGCTGACCTCGAACTGGCCAACAGCCCCGCTTTCGAAGCGAATCCAGACCATGGCCGTGTCCTCGGCCTGGATGGGATGCACCATCGTGTCGTGCCAGCACATCACCTCGACCGGCCGGTTGTGCTTGCCCACATAGCTGCGGATGATCTCGATGCAGTGACACCCCAGATCGATGACCGCCCCGCCGCCGGCCTTTGCGGCGTCGAAGAACCAGGCGCTGTGGGGACCGGGGTGCGTCTCCCGCGAGCGTGCCACCAGTACGTCCCCGATGGCCCCGTCCTGCACGGACTTGATCGCCTTCAGGGCCTTGGGGGCATAGACCAAATCTTCAAGGTATCCGTGGAAGACACCGGCGTCCTCGACCACCTTCAGGATCTCCGCCGCCTCGGCTCCGTTGCGGGCCAGCGGCTTGGTGCACAGGATCGCCTTGATGTTGGGGGCCGCAATCGCCTTCTGTACCGCCTCCAGGTGCATGAAGTTCGGCAGGCCGATGACGACCGCCGTCACCCCCGGGTGGTTGAGAGCTTCGTCGATGTCGGTGGTCCAGGCCGGCACGCCCCAGTCCGCGGCGGACTGCCGGGCCCTTTCCTCCGAGCGGGACTGCACGATGGTGACGCGGTCCCGATTGCGCTGGCCGTTCAGCGATTGTGTATAGAACATGCCAATCAGGCCGGTTCCCAGCATGGCAACGTTCTGCATGGGTGTTCCTCCGGATTTCAAGGTTTGGGCTTGGACAGGAAGGCGCGTGCGGGTTGGGAGCCCCGCGCCGGGGGTCCATTTTACTGTCAGGCCCCGGCAGCGCCCGGCCCCCGGTACCGCGGGACGCGCACCAGCAGGACCAGCAGCAGCATCAACACCGCCGTGCCGCCGAGGGCGAAGAACCAGATGACGTACGGGCCGATGTAGTCGAACATCTGGCCGGTGATCCACGGTGTCACAAAGAACGCAATTCCGGAGCCCACGTACATGTAGCTGGTGACCCGGCCCTCGGCCGGCAGGTACCTGGGAGCCAGGTTGAGGGCACCGGGGAACAGGTTGGCGAACCCGACCCCAATCACGATCATGGCCGTGTGCAGGACCGGTAGCGATTGTGGAAAGGCCAGGACGGCCAGGCAGCCCAGGGTCACGAACAGGAGACTGACGGCAAGCAGTCGGGCGATGGACACGCGCCGCAACAGGGGCACGCTCGCGAGCCGGGTCACGATGATGCCGAGAAAGAACTCGGAATTGATCAGGCCGGCCGTGACTTCGTCGGTCAGGTCGAGTTCGAGGATGTAGGCCAGCAGCCAGGTGGACACCGACAACTGGAGGGCGGCGGCCATGAACAGCATGGCGGACAGCAGGAACATGGGCCACGGCGACAGGGGATACCGCGCTTCATGCCGCTGGCGTACCGGCTCGGGACTGGGCAGGCGGAAGTAGGCAAGGGATATCGACAGCAGTGCCAGAGCGATGACCGCGTAGGACGCAACGAGGTCGCCGGTCAGGTCGTGGAAGAAGACAATCACCAGTGGGGCGAGCAGCGCGCCGACGCCCCATACGAAGTGGAGGCCGGTCATGTACGGCGCGACGCGGTTGCGGAACAGCCAGACGATCAGGACGTTGAACCCGATGTCCAGCGTGCCCTCCAACAACCCCACGGCGATCAGGAGGCCAACCAACCACCAGAAGAGGGGAACGTGGGGAAGCGCCAGCGTCAAGGCGGCGGCCACCACGGCACAGAACTGCAGCATGCCATGAGGTCGGACGCGGTCGGCCAGGCGTCCGGCCAGGAACGAACCGGCCAGGAAGCCGGCCGCGCGCGCTGTCATCAGGAGACTGGCCTGAGCCAGGGAGACCCGCAACTGATCGGCCAGGAACGGGAGTGCCGGTCCCAGTGAGATTTGACTCAGGCCGAGTGCGACGAACGACAGGTAGTAGGCCGTCGTGGCCCGGAAGGCGTAGGGGGTCAGGCCCAGGCGCGCCAGCATGGGGATTGCCGTTGGGAAGCCGTCGCCGGGGCGATCACGCGGCGGCCTTCAGGACATAGCGCGGCATCTGTTCCAATGCATACAACAGCAGCAGACTGAGTATGGTCCCGCCAAGGGAGAAGTGCCAAATGATCTGAGGGCCCACCGACTCGAACAACTGCCCGGTGATCCAAGGCATGGCCAGAAAGCCCAACGAGGCCCCTGCGTACATCCAGCTGGTAACGCGCCCTTCGGGCGGCAGATGGTTTGGGGCCAGGCTAAGGCAGCCGGGGATGAGGGGTGCAAACCCGACACCGATCAGGATGACCGCAATCCAAAGAATCGCCAGCGACGCCGGCATGGTCAAGGCCAACAGGCAGCCTGCGGCAAGGGCGAACAGGCCTCCGTAGAGAACCTGTGCAATGGTGAACCGCCGCAGGAGGAAAATGCTTGCGAGGCGCGCGCCAAGCATCCCCAGGAAGAGGCTGGAGTTGAGATAGCCCCCGGTGATCGCGTCGGCCAGATCCCTCTGGAGCACGTACGCGAGCAGCCAGGTGGCCACGACAATCTCGCTGGTGGCTGCCAGAAACATCATCGCGATCAGCGTGAACATCGGCCGGGGTGGGATGCGATAGCGCGTCTCCTTCCGATCGCGGATGGGGGAGGGACTGGGCAGGCGGACGAACAGGAGCAACATGACCAGCAGGATGCCCGTGATGATGGTGTAGGACAGGCGCAGGTCGCCTGTGAGCTCCACGAACGTGACAATGATCAGGGGCGCTGCCAGGGCGCCAAGGCCCCAGATGAAGTGGAGGCCGGTCAGGAAGGGCGCGAACTTCTCCCGGAACAGCCAGACAATCACGATGTTGCCCCCGACGTCGATCCCGCCCACGAATGTCCCCATCAGGAACAGGCACGCTAGCAGTAGGGGAAAGTCGGGCACGTTGGGGACCGCCAGGGCGCAGGCGGCGCTGATCAGCAGGCAGAACTGAAACAGGCCGTGGGCCCGGACACGGTCGGTCAAGGGTCCTGCCAGGAAGGACCCCAGCATGAACCCGGCCGACTGGGCGACCACCAGGCCGCTGGCTTCGGCCAGCGTGACCTGAGCCTGCTCGCTCAGGAAGGGCAATGCCGGACCGACGGAGGCGGTGACTACCCCCAGGCCGACAAAGGACAGGTAATAGGCGGCCGTGGCACGGAACGAGTAGGGAGTCAAGCCGAGACGTGCCAGCATGGGAAATGCCGTTGGGAAGCCGCCGTCGGAGCGATCATGCGGTGGCGCCCGCCTTCAATCCGGGCAGGACGTAGCGCGGCATCTGTTCCAATGCGTATAACAGCCCAAGTTTGAGCAGGGCGCCGCCAAGGGCGAAGTGCCAAATGATGTGGGGACCCACCGACTCGAACAACTGCCCGGTGATCCACGGCATGACCAGAAAGCCAAAGGAGGCACCGGCATACATCCAACTGGTCACACGCCCTTCGGGCGGCAGGTAGGTCGGGGCCAGGTTCAGGCAGAAGGGAAACAGGGATGCAACCCCAATGCCCGCTAGGATGACCGCAATCCAGAGGACTGCCAGCGAAGTAGGCATGATCAGCGGCAACAGGCAGCCGGCGGTGACGATGATCAGACTGCCGTACAGAACCTGCGAGATGGAAAACCGCCGGACGAGGAAGATGCTGACGAGGCGCGCGCCAATGATCCCCAGGAAAAAGCTGGAGTTGAGGTAGCCGCCGGTGATTTTGTCGGCCAGCCCCAGCTCCAGGACATAGGTGAGAATCCAGGTGGCCACCACCAGTTCAATGGTGCCCGCCAAAAATAACATCGTCACCATCATGAACATCGGCCGGGGCGGGATCGGATACTGCGCCTCCTCGCGGTTCCGAATGGGCGCGGGACTGGGCAGCCGGACGAACAGCAGTGACATGACCAGCAGCACACCCGTGATGATCGTGTAGGACAGGCGCAGATCCCCTGTGAGTTCCACGAAGGTGACGATGATCAGGGGTGAGGCCAGGGCGCCAACCCCCCAGATGAAGTGGAGACCGGTTAGATAGGGAGCGAATTTCTCCCGGAACACCCAGACAATCACGATGTTGGCTCCCACGTCCACCCCGCCCACAAAGGTGCCCAGCAGGAACAGGCATGCCAGCAGGGCCGCGAGGTCCGGGAGGTTGGGGATGGTCAACGTGCAGGCGGCGCTGGCCAGCAGGCAAAGCTGCAACAGGCCGTGGGCCCGAACCCGGTCGGCCAGGCGTCCCATCAGGAACGAGCCCAGCATGAACCCGGCCGACTTGGCGACAACCAGGCTGCTGGCATCGGCCACCGTGACCTGAACCTGGGCGCTCAGGAAGGGCAGCGCGGGGCCGATCGATGCGCTGACCACGCCCAGGCCAATGAAGGAAAGGTAGTAGGCGGCCGCGGCGCGGAAGGAGTAGGGCGTCAGGCCAAGGCGTGTCAGCATGGGGGCGCGCAACCGGGCCGGAAACCCGCTCCGTTTAGGTGGCCCGGTCGGATCGCAGTCCGACCGGGCAAGGGTTTCAGAAGGTCGAAGCGACTTCCTGCACGGTGCCGGTCTCGGCGGACCGGTAGGCCTTGTCGAAGACCTCGATCACATGCCGGGCGTGCTCCGGCGTGGACAACGTGGGCTTGTCGTACAGCAACAGGTCCACGAGCTGCATGATGTCCTCGTAGACGTGGGCCTCCTCGTGCCCCCGATGCGGGCCCACAACATGGGGCAGCGACGCGTTGAGGTCGTAGTCGCCGTGCTTGGTGTCCTCTTCCCGGCCGGGATAGTCGATCATCTCGCCGTTGAACATGGGGCCCGAGATTGTGCCACCGGTGCCGAACAGCGTGATGCGCCCGTTGGCGGGGGGCGATCCCGCGGCCACGCCGTAGACGAAGCCAAACAGGTTGTCGCCGAAGTCGACCACGATCAGCGTGCTGTCGTCCATGTCGGTCGGCAGCATTTCGCCCCTGAATTCCCGCTCGTGGATGCGCACACCGGACATCGCGGTGACCCGCTTCACGGGCCCGAGGATGCCGGTTGTGGCGTGCAACCCGTAGACCGTCATGTCGTAGAGCGGGCCGCCGCCCGGTTTGCGGAAATACCAGGCCGGATTGATGTTCGAGAGGGGATCGTCGCCTTGGCGGACCCTTTCCCGTTCGTGGTAGGTGCTGAAAGCCGAACCGCAGATGGCCCAGGTGAGCGTGCCCAGGTCCCCGCGCTCAATCATGCGCTTGATTTCCTGGTGCACCGGACGAATCATCTCGCCGGGGCTGGCCACGATTTTGACTCCCTTGGCCTCGGCCGCTGCCATCAACGTGTCGGCCTCGGCCTTGGTCGTGGTCATGGTCTTGTTGAAGTGCATGTGCACCCCCGCCTCGACCGCCTGCATGCCCTGGTCGAAGTGCAGGCCGATGGGCGACGCGATGGAGACCGCGTCCACGGTTCCGGACGCCAGCAGTTCCTCGTAGGTTTCGAAGTGGTTGGGAATGTCGAACCGCTCCGATGCCGCCGCGGCCCGCCCCGGCGCCGGATCGCAGACCGCCGTCATGCGCACCCGGTCATGGACATCCTCCATCGCCAGATGGGGCATGATGCCGCGCACGGCGATGCTGCCGGCGCCTACGACGCCCATTCGTACTATCTCGGCCATGGCTGGGTTCCTGTGTGCTTGCGGGAAAGGCGGTGCAACATGTGTTCCGCGGGCATTGTAGCCTGCCCGCAGACAGGCGGTCCACCGACCGGCGTTTCGGATCTGTGGCCGGCAACGGGCCGGTGGAACCTCAACGCGTCAATTGTCGCAGGGCGTAATAGACCGGGAGCGGTTCCCACTGGTTGCTCACAATGCTCCACAGGGCTCTTTCGGTGGTCGGGGCGACCACCCGGAAGTTCAGGTTCCAGAGGAAGGCGGGCCCCGTCCAGCCCCATGCCTCCATCATCCGGAAGGCCTGCACCGTCCATTCCGCTTGTTCGTCCTCGCTGTTGTCGTTGGCGTACAGGTAGGCCGCGTGGATGTTGTCCGCACTGTTTTGGAATGACGGCCAGCCGAATTCGGTCGGAACGATGGGCAGGTGGCCCGCTCCGTGGCGCACCAGCAGTTCCCGGTACCCTTCCATGGTGGAGCGGAAGCTCCAGGAATGGTGCGGATTGTCGCAGGGGCCGTTGAAGAACTCGTTGCCTGTCGTCTGGATAGCCGTACAGGCCTCCTCCCAGGTGGCGTGGGGCGGAACATTGAACCCGTGCGGATGGACGCCGACGGCGTCCACGTATTCGGCCAGCCCGCCCTCCAGCATCTGCTCCAGGTAGACGAAATCGTCCACCGACACGCCGGTGATGCTGGCCGCAGGGGTCAGGGCGCCCGAAACGATGTACATGCCGGGGCAGTGTTGGCGGATCGCCTGCGAGGCTGGAATCAGCACGGCCAGGTAGTCGCTGCCGTGCATGTCCCGATCACCGGTTTCCACGTAGTAGTTCTGTTCGTTCCAGACCTCGATGGCCGCCACCTTGCCGCAATAGCGCCGGGCCAGTTCGCCGATGAAGCCGGCCAGGGCGGCCGGGTCCTTGGGGAAACCCGCCACGAATTTGTCGTCGTTGAGTTCGCGGGCCCAGCGCGGGGTGGCCGTGACGCTGAGCAGCAGCTTGATGTTGCGGCGGCCGGCATCGGCCACCAGCGCGTCCAATTCCGTGCGACTGCTTGTGAACTGGTAGTAGCCGGGGGTGCGTTCGAAGTCCTCCCAGCGGATCTGGGTCTTCAGCCACGTGAAGCCCAGGTCCTGGACCGCGTCGAGGATTTGCCTGCGATTCCGGGTGCCCACATCGATTATGTGGGCTTGGATGCCGTAGGCGAATGGCAGACCCGAAGGCAGTGGGGATCTGCCGGTGGAGCCGGTGAATGCCTGGGGAGGTTCACCGGGGACGGAGGCGGCAGGGGGTGAACTGCCCGTATCTGCAACGGGATTGGACGTAACGGGCTGAGCCGGCGGTTCGGGGATGATGTCGGCCACCGGAAGGTTCCTTGGGACATTGCGCACCAGTGGTGCCCAAATCCAATGGCCGTTGGCGAGTACCAGCCAGGAACCGTCCCGATTGCGTGCCACTGGTGTCACGGGCGTGTCCACTTCCAGCCATCCGGCCCTTGGAAAACCGGTACTGGGGCCTTCCCGCAGGTTGGAGACCCGATTGGTTGCCGGACCGTACGCGTCTTCTTCCACGGTGGCCGAAGCGGTTGGAGTTGCGGCATGGACAGGCGCTCGCGTTGGTACCGGCTCGGCCACTGTGGTGGCCGTCGGCCGGGGAGTCGCGGTAAAAGTGGGCACGGGCACCGGAGCCTGAGGCTGGTTCGCGGCGGACGCAGGCGTGTTCTCCAAGTCCGCTTGACAGGCGGCAAGGAGCAGTGATGCCAGCAACCCGAACACGACGGCTTTCTGCATGGTGGGCATGAACCTGCGGAACAACATCGGGACAAAGGAATGGTGCTGTTGGACGCGTCGAATCGCGGGACCGCCGACATGACGGCGGAACATTGTAGGAGCGTTCCCGGTCCGCAACCGGACGTGGTTCGGTCCCGCGTTGGTCCGCACGTCTGCGAACGGGCGCTCCTGGCCGAGGCCCGCAATCCGGAAGCCGGGGCAGTTCGATGCGGCTTGCTCGGCGGTGTGGATCGCAAACCGCCGACAACGCGATATCCGGCTGGTTAGGGACTGCACAAGACCGCGAGCACCGTGCCTCGTCAAGAGTGGTTTGCCGACGGTGCCGCGAGCCCCTGGTGGCCATCCGACCGCGAATCCTTGGCCAATCGGTTTGCCCGGCGGTCCCTGCCAAACCTACAATGAGCCGTTACCCCGACAAGCAGAGTCCGTTCTGTTTTCAATGCCGCAGGTTGTGGCGGCAGGAGTTCCCTATATGAAACTCGAACATTCGGCCATCAACGTCAAGGATGCCAAGGCGGTTGCCCAATGGTGGAGCGAGCACCTGGGCATGCGCATCGTCATGGAGAGCGACGAACCGCCTTTCATGCACTTCCTGGCCGACGACGACGGTGCCATGATGGAGATTTATGCCATGGCGGAGGCGGAGGTTCCCGACTGGGCAAACATCGATCCCCAAAGCATCCACTTTGCCTTTACCACCAAGGACATGGACGCGGAGCAGGCCCGGCTTGAGGCCGGGGGCGCGGAAGTGGTTGCGGGCAGAACCTCGCCGGCCGGCGACAGGCTGCTCTTCCTGCGCGACCCCTACGGCACACCGTTCCAGCTCGTTCAACGCCAGCAGCCGCTGCTGTAGACCGCTTTAGCCGACACCGATTTGGGGCGTCGGTTGAGCGGAATCGACGTTTTCGGTGTAGACTTGGGCGAGAGTTCGCCACGCGCGACGCTGTCCGCTGGTTCGATCGCGCCGATTGACATTGCCCCGTCCCCGGTCCGGTACCGGTTTCTGTGTCCTGCCCCGCCGCGGCCGCGTGACATGTTGTGCCCGGTGCCTGCGCACTTACGGAGAGGATTGCCTGCATGTTTTTTGAACTACGCACCTATCGCACCAAGCCTGGCATGCTGGATCAGTGGTCCAAGGTGATGGATGAGAGGATCATTCCGTTCCAGATTTCCAAGGGCATGGTGGTCGTCGGCAGCTTCATCGGCGAGGACGAAGAGGATCTGTATGTCTGGATCCGCCGGTTCGAAAGCGATGAACAACGCGACCAGCTGTACCGGGCTGTCTACGAGGACAGTGTCTGGAAGAACGAACTCAAGCCGTTGGCCGACGAGATGCTGGACCGCAAGAAGGGGATCGATGTGAAGAAGATCCTTGCCACGCCCAAGTCCGTGGTCCAGTAGGGGACCATCATTCCATGCCTTCAATACTCTTGGGACAACTGCGGTTGTCTGTGCGCATCCTGATTCCGGTCCTGTTGGCCGGCTTGATGCTCGCCGGTTGCGAATTTTCGCTGCTGCCGGAGGGCCGTTCGTCGGAGGTGGCGTCCAGTGAAGCCACCCCGACGCCAATTCCAACGCGCATCGTGCCCCTCAAGCCGACCTATACGGTGATGGAGGGGGAGATCGTCAAGGACCTGGTGTTCAACGGCCGCATCGCGCCGGTGCGCGAGGAAGGATTGTTCTTCCGGACCTCCGGCCGCCTCAAGGCCGTCTACTTCGCGCGCAACGACCTGGTCCAGGCCGGCGATGTGATTGCCGAACTCGAGATCGAGGGTCTGGAAGCCGAACGGGAGGCGCGCCGGCTTGACCTCGCGCGCGCCCAGGCCGGCCTCGACTCGGTGAAGAAGGAGGTGGAGTTCGCGGTCTCGATGGCCCAGATCAACCTGGACATCGCGGAACTCGCCCTGATCGAGACCATCCGCACCCAACCCGAGGGCTCGGTTGAGATCGCTATCCAACGCAAGAATGTCGAACGGGCCCAGCTCGAACTGGCCAATATCAGTACGGCCGTGGACCCCATCCTGGTCAACAACGTGGCCCAGGCCGAGTTGGCCCTCGAGCGGATCGACAAGCGCGTGTCCGATTCACAGATCATTGCCCCCTTCAACGGCATGATCCTGTCCCTGTCGCTGTCGGTGGGCCGCGGTGTGGAGGAATTCCGGCCGGTGGTGGTGCTGGCCGATCCGGACGACCTTGAGGTGTCCGCCGACCTGATCAGCAACCAACTGGCCGATCTGGCCGAGGAAATGCCGGTCAACGTCCTGCTGCTGGGCCGTCCCGGCGACCCGGTCACGGGCAGCATTCGCAAGCTCCCTTATCCCTACGGCAGCGGCGGCTCCGGCGCCACGGTCGAGGAACTGGACAAGTCCACCCGGATTTCCCTGAACGTGCCCGCGGCCGACGTCGGCATGCGGCTGGGAGACCTGGTGCGGGTTTCGGCCGAGCTGGAGCGCAAGGAAAACGTCCTGTGGCTGCCGCCGCAGGCCATCCGCGTCTTTGACGGCCGCCGGTTCGTGGTCAAGAGTGTGGATGGCCGCGACCAGCGCGTGGATGTCAAGGTGGGCATCCAGACCATCGACAGGGTTGAAATCGTAGAGGGCCTTGAGCTCAACGACGTGGTCATCGGTCCCTAGCCGCCGGCTGCGGGATGGTCGGGGCGCTCTCGCCGTGAAGCTCTTCAATCGATACACATCCATTTTCGCGGTCGCACTGAAGCGGCTGTTTGCCCAGCGCGGGCTGACCGTCGCGATTTTGGTGGGCCTGGTGGTATCGATCTCCCTGATCATGAGCATTCCGCTCTACGCGGATGCCGTCTACTACAAGCTGCTCAAGGACGAACTGGAAGGGCCGGCGGGCACCGGCAGCATCCGGCGGCCGCCCTTCTCCTACATGTTCCGCTACGTGGGCTCCACCTACGGGGCCCAGGAGTGGGAAGCCATGGAGCCGGTCGACACCTACCTGTCCGGTCCGGCCGCCGGCAAACTGGGTTTGCCCCATGTGCGCACCGTCCGGCACTTCAAGACGGACAACGTGCGCCTCTTTCCGGCCGACAACATCGTCTATTCGGACATTACCGACCCGCTTGAGTGGGTCAGTTTCGGATTCGTCACCGACTTCGAAAACAACATCGACATCGTGGAGGGCCGCTTCCCGGATCCGACCACCTCCGGCGATCCGACCGTTCCGATCGAGGTCCTGATTTCCGCGGCCATGGCCGACGAAATCGGGATTCAGAGCGGCGAGAACTTCATGACCTTCCGCCGCGCCCGCACCGACGAGGGCACGCGCACCATCCAGGTGCCGGTGGTGGTGACGGGGGTCTGGGAACCGCGGGACCCAACCAGCGAGTTCTGGTTCTACAACCCGAATACCTTTGAGACGGTCCTGATCATTCCGGAGCAGACCTACGTCAGCCGGGTGGCGCCGACCTACGCCAACGACGTGTACCTGGGCCTCTGGTACCTGATCATGGACGGCACGGACGTCACGGCGTCCACCGTGCCCCAGCTCATCGCCAACACTACGGAAGTGGAGCAGGAGACGGCCGCCCTGCTGTCCAATACCCGCCTTGGGGTCTCTCCCAGCGATGCCCTCGATCGCTACCAGCTGCAGTCGGGCCAGCTGACGGTCCTGCTCTATGCCTTCAGCGTTCCCATCATGGGGTTGCTGTTGGCCTTCATCGGCCTCGTGGTCGGCTTGTCCGTGGCGCGTCAGCGCAACGAGGTGGCGGTCCTGCGCAGCCGCGGCGCCACTTCCATGCAAGTGGTCGGCATCTCCTTCATCGAATCGGTGCTGCTGGCCGGCATCGCGTTGGCGGCGGCCTACTACGGTGCTCCTTTCGTGGCCCAAATCATCGGCTCGACGCAGACGTTCCTCAACTTTGCAACCGATGCCGACCTGCGGCTCGTGTTCAACGCCAACACCTGGCGCATCGGCGGGTTCGCCGTGGCCGTGACGGTCGTGGCCCAGCTGCTGCCGACCATTGGGGCTTCCCGCTTCACCATCGTGACCTACAAGCAGGAACAGGCGCGTACACTG
>JAAXGZ010000021.1 GCA_012271135.1 Caldilineales bacterium
TGGAGGTGGACGAGACCTGGCTGTCCCTCGGGGGCGTCAAGCGTCCCGTGGCCGTGGTCCTGGGGCCCAAGGGCGAACGGCTGGACCTGCGCCTGAGTGGCCCCGGCTTCGACGGGGCCGACTGGTTCACGGGCCTGGCCGCGCGCAAGGTGCAGGGCGTGACGACCGACGACGATCCGGTCTACGGACCGGCCCTGGGGGCGGCGGGCCTGGACCGGCAGCAGTGCGCCGTGCACATGCAGCGCACCGTGGGACGGCACATCCGGGGCCTCGACGAGGACGACCTGACCCACCTGGACCGGGTTCTGTTGCCCATCCTGCAACGGCTGGCCCGGGAGCGACCGCCGGAGGCGGGCCCCGTCCTGCTGGCCCTCTGGGAAGCGGTGATGCAGGGCCGCGTGCGCCTGCGGCCGGAGGTGCGGAAGCGGCTCTGGCATCTCGTGGAACGCTGGCACGAACGGGTGCGCAGCCAGGGGAACCCCAGGGTGCCCGCCTCCACCAACCGGCTCGAGGGCTGGTTTGGCCGCTTCAAACCCCGGGCCCGCCTGACACGGGGGCTGAAGACCGAGGCCGGGGCCCTCAACTTCGTGCGTCTGATGGCCCGCAGCATGGCCTGAAGCGACGCAGGGAACGCGCTGGTACGGAGGATGCCCCTGACGGCCCGCAACCAATATCAACGAGATTGAAACAGTGCCCTCCGGGACAGAGGCCGACCAGTTTGTATGCTATATTGGAGCAAGCCGAATGTTGCTCTGAAAGCATCACTATGACTATACCGTGTCCGATCTTCCGGCTTCGTCCCGCCTACTGGTTGATTTTGGCACCGATTGTCTTCTTTTTTACAACTATTGCTGTTCACGCCGAACAGGTATTCAGTTCTGATTCTGCATCCATACCCACCCTGTGGCTCGGATCAATGGCACTGGTTCTCGGCATCCGCGACTGGAGCCTCTTCTACATCTGGATGGCTGGCTGGATGTTTGCAGGACTTTGGCTGGTCCTGCAAATAGCTCACCTGGTGTGGCTCCTGTAAACGGAGTGATCGTGTGGCCAACCATCCTCCTTGCTCAGGTCCAGAATGTAACCGCGGGGGGCGGTTGCGAGACCCACGCAACCGTGATCCGGTCTGTATGGGCCACTACCAGCAGGCCCTCCGCCATCCCGACCGACCACTGCGTGCGCTACGCCGCAAGCGGCCGCGCAGCGCTGCATTTCTCTGCCCTTGTTGCGACCGACAGAAGAACCATTACGCCAAAGACCTGTGCAAGGCCTGCTACGAATGGATCCGAGAACATGGCAATCGCCAGCACCGGCATTTGCGATCATGATCGGATAGAGACTGCACCTGGAAGGGTCCTCGAACCTTGGCAGGCTGCTGAAAAACGGAGTCGATTGGGTTAGGTCCCTTTGGCAACGGGGAAATCCCTGATGCGCGGCGTCCCAACCCTCAACGCAGCCTGCGGGCCATCGCGGACCTAGAGAAGCAGGTGCCCCGGGACCATCCGTTGCGGCGGATCAAGGCCGTGGCCGACGCGGCCCTGGAACGGTTGTCGCCGGAGTTCGACCGCATGTACGCCTAGGTGGGGCAGGCCTCGGTACCGCCCGAGCGGTTGTTGAAGACCTCACTGCTGATCGCCTTGTATTCGGTGCGCAGCGAACGCGCCTTCTGCGAGAAGCTCGAATACAACCTGCCCTACCTCTGGTTCCTGGACATGGACCTGCTGAAACGCAGCTTCGACACGACGGTCGTCACCAAGAACCGGCCGCGGTTGCTGGCGCACGACGCGGACTGGGTCCTATTCGACGAGGTCGTGTGGACGGCCGACAAGGAGGTACTGCTGTCAGACGAGCACTCGGCGTGGACGAGCCTCTGATCGAGGCCACCGCTAGTCTCAAGAGCTTCCGTCCCAAGGAGGAACCGCCTCCTTTCGAGTCAATCAGGATTGGCTTGCTGCCAGCACCTGGCCGGTGCATGAACCAACATATGCGCCGTTGTTCACAGCCAAGGCGCCATTCACAAACACATGGGAAACCCCCGCGGCGAACTGGTGCGGGTCCTCGAAAGTGGCACGATCGGCGACTGTCTCCGGATCGAAAACCGCAATGTCCGCCTTGTATCCGGGTTGAAGCCGTCCCCGATCCTGGAGAAGCAGACGATCGGCCACCTGTCCGCTCATTTTGTAAACAGCCTCCTCCAGCGTGAGGATCGATTTTTCGCGCACATACCGTCCCAATACCCTGGCATGGGCTCCGTAGGATCGGGGATGCGGACGACCGGCGCCCACACGGGTTCCAGGTGTCAGGGCCAAGCCATCGGAACCCATCATGCCCAAGGGGTGGGTAAGGAAGGCGCACATGTCTTCTTCCGTGCGATAGAAAAAGATGATGGTCAGACGGGCATCGTCAAGATCCATCAGGGTCAGGGCGGCATCCACCGGTTCCAGATTCATCTTCTGGGCGGCTTCCTGAATGGTCAAGCCTTCGTAGGGTTTGGCCGCCTCCGTATGGGTTGTACTGACCAGCAGCCGATCCCAGAGCCAAGGCCAACCGCGAAACAGGCCTTCCTCCAGCATGTCGTCCCGGATTTGCTGACGCGTGGCCGGCGTACGAATGCGGGAAAGCAGGGCCGTAGGCCCTCCCGACTGGGCCCATGTGGGCATGCACTGGCTGAAACCGCTGCTGCTGGCGTCATAGGGATAAACATCGAAAGTTACGTCATGGCCGGACTTGACGGCATCCTCGCACACCTCAATCACGGTATCCGCCTCGCCCCAATGTCGGGGATCATTGACGGCCATATGGGCCACCTGGACCGGTACCCCCGTGGCCAACCCAATATCCACAGCTTCCTGGACACCTGTAATGTGGTAACCGGACCAACAACGAATGTGGCTGGTGTAGATGCGTCCGGGCCACCGGGCCATGGCCTCGGTCAGGGCGACAATCTCGGCCGTGTCGCCATAAGCGCTGGGAGGAAGTGTCAGGCCTGTTGAGAAACCGAAGGCCCCCTGGGCCATGGCCTGATCCACCTGGTAGTTCATCGCCCGGATCTCGTCTGCCGTGGCCGGACGATCCTCAAATCCCACGACCATGCCCCGTACGGCACTATGGCCCACCAGAGGAGCAATGTTGATTGCTAGACCAATCTCCGTAGCCGCTTGCCGGTACCCTTCCAGGTCCTGCCATGTCCACGGAACGGCATCGCCGAAGACACTGCTGAGTGTCTCACGCAAGGTTTCCGTTCTTTCGGGCGAGATGGGGAATGGGCTGTAGCCACAGTTTCCGGTTACTTCCGTGGTGACGCCCTGCAGGATCTTGCTGAGGCCATGGGGTTCCGCCAACAGGGTCAGATCCGAATGGGTATGAATGTCAATGAAACCAGGGGCCACCACCTGGCCGGTTGCATCGATAGTCCGGTCGGCGGTCGCATCACCCAGGTCCCCGATGTCGGCAATGACTTCATTCCTGATACCCAGGTCGGCCTGGCGTGCCCCGGCACCGGTACCGTCCACCAGCGTTCCATTACAGATCAGTGTGTCGAACATCATTCGAGTCTCCTCTGCCCGGCTCCCAACAGGAGTGTATGGAACCTATCCTTAGGATAGACGCGTGGCAATACCCATACGCCGCGTTCAAACGGCCGACCCTCTGCCACCGGGACCGCCTGCCCAGACTTTGCCAATGTCCGGAGGGTTGGGACCAGCCTGAAGTGAGAACAGAGCCGACGCGTCGGCCGGTTCGGCTAGGGACCTCATAAGTCTGAAGTTGCCCCACACCCACCTGTACCGTGCCGACGACAGCCACGCGATGAGCCAAGACGGCGTGCGTGCGCTGATGTTCTCGCACCCATCACCCAAGCGCGGCACTGCGGAACTTGTCCCGCGCACGGATGATGCCAAGGACGACCTTGAACCAAAATCTGCGAGATTGAAACAGGGTCCACAACCTGGCTCACTTGACATTGAATGGCCTTGCAAACTAGTCTTACAACTAGTCATATTCAGTTGGTTGGTATATATCATGAGCAAAAGATGGCCAGTCCAAGATGCCAAGTCAAGATTCAGCGAGCTTCTTGACACTGCCCTTGCCGAAGGTCCACAGATCGTGACGAGACGAGGCGTGGAAGCCGCGGTGCTCCTTCCGATTGAGCAATGGCGGAGACTGGAGCGGATGACCAGGCCTAACCTCAAGGAGTTGCTCCTCACCTCCGAGGCGCGCACCGACGACCTCGTGCCGCCACGACAACAGCATCACCGCAGAGTGCCGAAGGCTGTGGAGTAGTTCCATGTATCTACTCGACACCAATGTGGTCTCGGAACTTCGTCGTCCCCGGCCCCACGGTGCCGTCTTGGATTGGATTGTCAATATTCCGGCCGAACTACTCTTCGTGTCTGCTGTGACGGTCGGTGAGATACAAGCCGGTATCGAGATCACCCGAGAGCAGGATGAAGCCAAGGCAGAGGAGCTGGAAGCCTGGCTCGAAAAGGTTTTAGATTCCTTTGGCGTGTTGTCGATGAACGCGGCTGCGTTCCGGGAGTGGGCGCGGCTCATGCACCGGAAGTCAGACACGCTGGCCGAAGATGCCATGATTGCAGCCACAGCCATTGTTCACAGACTCACGGTGGTAACCCGAAACGTGGGTGACTTTGGTCAGTTGGGAGTGGCATTGCTGAATCCTTTTGAAAGGAAGTAGGCTATCGCTGAACGGGTCGCAGAGAAAGGAACCTCTGCAACTCCAACATAGACCCTGTTACTCGTTTCGGGCTTGGATTGAAACCTGCAGGCTTGAAAACCGTGTTTAAGCCACCAGCCTTCAAGGTGGCCGACGGAAGCAAGCGTGAAGGTTGAGGTTCGGAACCTCAACCTTCTGCCACAAACCCGCCGGCGTTCGGACGGACCTGTGTACGGTGACCGATCCCTCAGGTACTCCCGCGCCGAAGCCTTTGCAAGCTCGAATCTGAGGGGATGTCCACGTCCCGCCACCGCAGATGCCGGCCTGCCGGCACATCTCGAAGCATGCTGTGGCCGGCAGCGACGTAGTACGGCACACAGGTGTCCGGGCCATCGCTCTGCGGGACAGCCAGTTCCGCCTTCAGGTCCTGCACACAGTGAGCTCTGTCCATGGACAAAACCTGCCCGGCATGGAACGGCACTTCAGTCCGGGCCACCACATCCACCCGGTGTTCAACGCTGCGGCCACTCGTCGGCACGCCTAGGCGTACCGCCGCCAGCACGGACAGCGGGGTCTCCAGGCCAAGCAAGTGATAAGGCCGCCACAGGAGGATGTGCTGCCCGTCCGGGCTCATGAGATGACGCTTGGGAGCCAGCTGGCTCCAGTCGTCCCCCTCCCGGGCCCGGATTACGATAAAGACCCCTCCCGCCATACTGGGTGCCCGAGGGTGGATAATCAGGTTGGCGATCTCCACGGTCGGGGTGGAATCGAGCAGGCCGCCATCATCGACATGTCTCAGCACGGACGCCATCTCCGCATAGTGCATGGCCGGGCCAAACAACCCTGGACTGTTCCATCCGAAGCCCGTTTCGTTGATCACAATGGCCATTTCCGCGATGTCCGGAATCCTTACCCTCTGCGGCAGTGGAATGCGTTCCGAACGGCTCCGCACTGTTGCCGCCAGCGAGTCGCCTGCGGAGGAAACCGAGCTGCTCCCGCCCGCGGCAACCTCTGCCGCGGGTACATCCGCCTCGCCCGCCTTGCCAGCGCACACCACGTTCAGTCCCAGCACCCGGGCCCACTGCACCATTTCCAGTACCATGGCCGGCTGATCTCCGTCCGCCATCGAGTACACCAGCCCGTTGGCGCGGGCCAGGGCCGCAAGTGCCGGTCCTGCCGTACAGGCGGTTTCCTTGTTGACCAGGACCAGGTGACAGCCGTTCCGCAAGGCTGCCTCCCCGTGGCGCGCGCCGGCCTCGGGAGCGCCGCTGGCCTCGACAACCGCATCCAGCATCGAAAACGGTAGCTCGGTACCGTCCACCAGTAAGGGCAGTTTCCCTTGTTCAAGGATCCGCTGGGCGGCTCCGGCCGTTTCGCAGATCGTCGGGCGGGGAAGTCCCACCGCCTCGGCCGCTGCCAGACCGCCCTCCCCGTTCGCGTCGCACAAGGCAACCACGGACATGCCCGGAACATACAGGCTTTGTCTCAAGAACGAAAGCCCGAAGCTGCCGAGACCGATCAGGCCGACCGCAACCGGTTTCTCTCGGGGCAACAGCAAGGCGCGCCAGTCCATGGCTAGAATCCTTCCGACGGGCGGGAATGCACAATGGCAGCGAACGAAATTCCGGTGCCGGGAGGTCGTCCTGCCACGCCCACACTGTAACCGACCTCGCCGCGGGCCGGTCCATCCATCAGGAACTCTTCAACATGAACCAGCCCTATCGCGGCTCCGCGCAGACCTGGCAGATCTCGGTGGAAGCCAACACCATGGTCCCGATGCGGGACGGCACCCGCCTGGCCACGGACATCTATCGGCCGGCAGAGGACGGGCAGCCGGCCCCGGGACCATTTCCCGTTCTTCTGGAACGGACCCCGTACGACAAAGCGGCGCCGGGCAATGCGGACATGGGACGCTACTACGCGCGCCGAGGTTACGTCTGCGTACTCCAGGACGTGCGTGGCCGCTTCATGAGCGAGGGGGAGTGGTATCCGTTCGCCAAGGAAGCCCCGGACGGCTTCGACACGGTCGAGTGGCTGGCGGCCCAGCCTTGGTGCGACGGCCAGGTGGGCACGATGGGCGGCTCCTACTGCGGTAGCGACCAGTCGGCTCTGGCAACTCTCAATCCCCCGCACCTGCGAACCATGGTGGTGGCGGTGGGGGCGGCCAGCTACTACCACGCCTCCATGCGCCAGAACGGAGCCCTTGAGCAACGGTTCATCATCTATGCGTTTCGCATGGCAACCACCAGCCGGGAGGCCCTGGCCGACGCGGGCCTGCGTGCCCTGCTGGAAGAGGCCTACGCCAACGTCGGCGAATGGTTTGGCAGGGTTCCGTTCAAGAAAGGCGCGTCGGCCTTGCGGCACCTTCCATCCTACGAACAGTGGGTCCTGGACATCCTGACCCATGGCGAATACGGCCCGTACTGGCAACAGCGGGGCTACGACATCGCCGGCCATTACGCCGAACTTGCCGACGTGCCCACCCTCTACCTGGGCGGATGGTACGACTCGTATGCCCGCGCTACGTGCGAGAACTTCGTGGCCCTGGCCAAGCTGAAACAGTCGCGCCAGATGCTGCTGATGGGACCGTGGACCCACGGTGGCTGGGAGGAAACCTTTGCCGGCGAGGTGGACTTTGGCATCGATTCACACATTCACTACCACGATCTCCGCTTGGCCTGGTTCGACCACTTCCTGAAGGACCTGCCCACGGAATTTGCCGACTGCCAACCGGTTCGGATTTTCACGATGGGGACCGGCAGCGACCGGCGCCAATACACCGGACACATAGCACACGGGGGCTTCTGGCGCGAGGAGCCGGACTTCCCCCTGCCGGACACCGAGTTCACGCCCTGGTACCTGCATCCGGACGGATACCTGTCCCGCTCCGAACCGGACCCCCAACCCTCCGCCAGCCGGTACACCTTCGATCCGCGCGATCCGGTGCCCACCATCGGTGGCGGCATCTCCGCCGCGAACCCGATCATGGAGCCGGGCGGCTTCGACCAGAAAGGCAGTCCGCGCTTCTTCGGCTGCACGGATTCCCTGCCCCTGAACGCCCGCAGCGACGTGCTCAGCTTCCAGTCGGAGCCGCTGGCGAACGACCTGGAAGTCACAGGGCCCATCCGGGTCGTGCTGCATGTCTCGACCTCTGCCCCGGACACCGACTTCACCGCCAAGCTCATCGAAGTCGTCCCGCCCACGCCGGATGACCCGGACGGTCTGGCGTTCAATCTCACCGACTCCATCCTGCGCCTTCGCTACCGCCGCGGCTGGACCCGGCCCGAACCGATCGGGGAAGGCGAGATCTGCCGCATCGAGTTCGACCTGTATCCGACCTCCAACGTCTTCAAGGCCGGCCACACCATCCGGCTCGACATCAGCAGCAGCAATTTCCCGCGGTTCGACGTCAACCCCAACACAGGCGGTCCCCTGGGCCAGGACCGGACCTTCAGGCTGGCGGACCAGACGGTGCATCACGACCGCGAACATCCATCCCACGTCCTGTTGCCCGAGATTCACCGATGACAGCGGACTTTTCCACACGCGGCCAGGCACGGCCGTTGGCCCGCATCACCGTCACCGCGAAGTTTCACAAACCCTCTGCGTGAACTTCGCAATTTGTTCATGCCTGCCGCGGAAACTCTCATCCGGGTTCGTCACCGGACGGACCGTCACAGTGAGAGGACACGCTCATGAATCTTAGTCGCAAGGTCCGTTGGGTCATCATACTGGCCCTGGTGGCACTCCTGGCCGTCGGCGGTGCCGGCGCGGTGGCAGCCACTGGAAGCCAGGATGGCGCATCCGGCATCGCCGGATCGGACCCGCAGCACGAAACGCACAGCCATGAGGGCTTTGGCCTGCGTGTCGACCTCCTCAGCCGGGAGGCAATCGAGGCAGCCGTGGCGAACGCACTGAACGTCAACCCGGATGATCTGCGAGCAGCCATGCAGGCTGGCCAAGACAGCGTGCAGACGCTGTTGAATGCCGCCGGTCGGACATCCGCCGACGTCAATTCCGCGGTAAAGGCGGAATTCGAGTCCCAGTTGACCACGGCGGTGGAGGCGGGAACTCTGACCCAGGAAGAGATGAAGGCCATCCTCAGCCATGAGATGGATGCCATCCTCAGCTATGACCATGGCCGAGAAGACTCCGGGGACGACCACGACAACGACAGCCAGACCTTCGAACACATAATCGATGACCAGGCTGTTCTGCAGACCGCGGCTGCCAAAACGGGTTTGGATGCAGAGGCTCTGCTCGCGGCCCTGACGAAGGGCCGGTCCGCCCTGGACACATTCCTGGCAGCCAATGGCACAACCCCCGCCGAGTTCCAGGCTGCATTGGACACCGCCTGGCAACAAGCCCTTGCCGACGCCGTGGCAGTCGGCATCCTGAGCAGTGAACAGGCCAATCGCCTGAACCAAGAGGGAGTTGGGCACGGACACGACGGGTTGGAACACTCCGAGGGCCACGGTTCGGCGGAAGATCACCACGCCTGATCCGACAGCCGTTTGACCTGACCCGAGGTCGGCAGTCGGACAAACGCGACCTCGACCAGTCTCTTCATTGACATCCCCGCCCAACGGGCGGGGATGTTTGCATTGCGCCCGGGGCGTAGCCGGAACCTGCCGCCGTTCATGGGAAGCTCCATCCCGTACAATCCGCGCGCCGCACATCTGCCCGGACAAGCCGGCCGATGAACCAAGATCCAAACGACCTCTTTCAGGCCGAAGCCGCCGAACGCCGCCAACAGCAGTCGCCGCTGGCCAATCGCATGCGCCCACGGACGCTGGACGACTATGTTGGGCAGGAGCACATCATCGGTCCCGGACGGCTGCTGCGACGGTCCATTGAAGCCGACCAGCTGTCGTCGCTGATCCTCTACGGCCCTCCAGGCACCGGCAAGACCACGCTGGCCAGTGTCATTGCCAACACCTCCAGCAGTGCCTTCGTCACGCTCAATGCCGTCCTGGCGGGGGTCAAGGTGCTGCGCGAGGAAATCGAGGCCGCCGGGCACCGGTTTGCCTATCGACAACAGCGGACCACCCTGTTCGTGGACGAAGTCCACCGATGGAACAAGGCCCAGCAGGATGCCCTGCTGCCCCATGTGGAGAACGGTGCCATCATCTTCATCGGCGCCACCACGGAAAATCCGTTCTTCGAGGTCATCAAGCCCCTGGTCAGCCGCAGCCGGGTCTTTCAACTGCGGCCACTGGACGACGACGCGGTCTCGACACTCCTGACCCGCGCCCTCGAGGATCCGGTCAACGGATTCGGCGGCCGGCCGGTTGTATTGGAGGACGAAGCGCGCGAGCACCTGGTGCACATGGCCAACGGCGACGCGCGCAGCGCCTTGAACGCCCTGGAACTGGCCGTGAATACCACAGCCGAAGGCCAAGACGGCGTGATCCAGATTGATCTGGCCACAGCCGAGGAATCCATCCAGCGTCGGGCTGTCCTTTATGACAAACAAGGTGATGTCCACTACGACGCCGTCTCCGCATTCATCAAGTCCCTGCGCGGCTCCGACCCGGACGCAGCCCTCTACTGGGGCGCCAAGATGATCTATGCCGGCGAGGATCCCTCCTTCCTGTTCCGGCGCATGGCCATTTTGGCGAGCGAGGACATCGGGTTGGCTGATCCGCAGGCGGTCGCCGTGGTGGAAAGCTGCTGGAGCCTGTTCAACCGCATTGGCCTGCCCGAAGGCCTGTATCCGCTCTCGCAGGCCATTCTCTACCTGGCCACGGCACCCAAGTCCAATTCGGCGATGGCACTGTTTGCCGCCCTGGAGGCAGTGGAACAGGAGAAGGACCAGGAGGTACCGACCCCGCTCAAGGACGGCAACCGCGATACCACGGCCTTTGGCCATGGGGCCGGCTATCTCTACCCTCACGCCTATCGCGACCACTGGGTAGCCCAGCAATACCTGCCGGTCGGATTGGAAGGCCGAGTCTTCTTCGAACCGGGAGCCCTTGGCTACGAAGCCGCCATTCGGGAACAGGTATTGCGCCGCAGGGAGGAACTGCTGGCCGCGGCACCGGAACAAGCCGATGCTCCTGACGAAGGCATCACCTACTCGCCCACCGATCCGGGCCGTGAGGACTGGCTGCGCCGCGCCGGCAACGCCGGCAGCCGTCATTTGGGAACGGTGCGGGATGCGATCTACACCCGCGCCGGCATGCAGCGCCACGATCGGGTGCTTGTTGTGCGCGCAGACAACGGCCTGCTCCTGGCCGAAGCCTGCCGCGCCGTCCCGGAGGGCGGAGTATGGGGCCAGGTTTCGTCTCCCGAGGCGGCCGCCGGGCTGAATCTCCGCTACAGCGAACTCCCCGAGCTGGATCGACCCATGCTGGCCACAAGCCTAGGGGAACTGGATCCCGAACTCCGGTTCGAGCGCCTGCTGGGCATGGACATACTGGCTGGACCGCAGGAGGCCGAAGAACTCCTGGCCGCGTTGATCCAGATCCTGGCCGCCGGCGGCCGCATGGTCTTCAGCCAGTCCCTGCCGCTGATGGGCCAGCGGATCCACGGCCTACTTGGTTTCCGGTCGGAGGATAGGTTGGGCACCCTCCTGCGGGAGGTCGAGGAAGACCTCTGGGCCGGCCATCCCAACCCCTTTCTGCACTGGAACGAGACGGGTCTCCGCGACCTGTTGGCGCGCCTTCCTTTGTCAGCCGAGATCGAACTGCTGGAGACGGTCGACCGGCGTTTTGTCTCGGTCAAGGAGATCAGGGCCTGGCTCAATCCACAAAGTGCCCTGGGAGCCGCCTTGGGCCAAAATGGACTGTCGGCCGACGAACTGGCGGGTCTGTCCCTGCTCATGGAACAGGAACTAGGCGACCAAACCGTTCCCTGGCAACGCGTCACGGCCTTGGTCACAACTGCGCACCGGCCATAGCGGCCACAGCCCACGCGGCATGTGGTACAACAGACCCTGGGCCACGCCTCGCTGACCACCACCAGCCGCTATACCCATGCCGCCGTGGGGCGGGGTGGACGAAACTGGACTGCCCATCGGTAGTGCCCAGCGCCCGGTGGCCGTGGTCTTGGGCCCCAAGGGCGAATGCCGGGACCTGCGCCTGCGCGGTCCCGGCCTCGACGAGGGTGGCTGGTTCATGTGCTTGGCGACGCGCGGTGTGCGGGGGCTGACGACCGACGACGACCCGACCTACCGGGACCGGATCCTGCTGCCAATCCGGCGATGCCTGGCCCGGGAGCGGCCGCCGGAGGCGGGGCCCTCAACTTCGTGCGCCTGCTGGCCCGCGGCATGGCCTGAGGCCGACGCACGGAGCCCACTGGTACGGAGGATAGGCCCAGGACGGTCCGGAACCAATATCAACGAGATTGAAACTGTACCTTGAGACGTAGAATTGCTGTGTTTGGATGCGCTTGCCACCCGTCTCGCCATGACTCTGGCTGCCGCCCCCATGTCCCTGCCCGACGTGTCCGCGAGCCGCGCCAACATGGCGTCGGTGCGCGAGCGGCTGCGGGGGTTGCTCAGCAACGAGTCGCGCGAGTCAGTCGAGCGCATGATCCTGCGGTTGCGCGGGGACGACGCTCCATTCTGGTTGTGTGACGTACAATCCAGCCCTCTGTGCGAATGTAAACCGGAAGCAGCATGGCCGACATGGTTTTGGCGCGAGAGCAGCGGACCGTAGACCTCAAGTACGGGCACGGTGTTCCCGATCCGCTAGCCCTGACAGTGGCGGCAGAGTTGCAGGAGCGGTTGCCCGACGCTCAGGTGCTGCTGTTCGGTTCGCGTGCGATCGGAGACTGGCGACCGGGATCCGACATCGACTTGGCAGTGATCGGCGGCGATCGCGATGCAGCCGAGGAAGCGATCGCGCAGCTTCAGTCCCAGGAGTCACGCGCCCACGCCCAACTGTTCCACTTCACACGTGCGGAGTTCGACGAACTGCGCGCATCGCTGCCGCATATCGCCGGCCAGGTGCAGGCGCATGGGCTCACCGCTGCAGGAGACCACCTACCGCCTATGGATCAAGACAACCCCTGGCCGGGAGTTCAAGGACTCCTGCACGCAGCGCGCCGCAAACTGGATACCGCACTGATCGTCTTCGGTACGCAGCCGATGACGGGCGAGATCGTATTGTCCGCACATGCCGCATTGGAACGCTGCCTGAAGGCTGCGCAGGGCGCAGAGCGTGTGGATTTCAGAAAGCATGTCCATCGGGATGATCAACACAACCTGTGCATCCTGGCCGAGTTGCTATCGGCGGAGGCGTACGCCAACCTGACGGCCATCATGCCGGTCGATTACCTGCAGCAACTGGATGCGTATCAAAACACCGCCTTGTACGAACACGGCCAGCGGGTGCAATGGCCGACGACCGACAACGAAACATTGCTCGCAACGGCGCAACGAGCATCCCTGTATCTGGCCAACCACGCATTGGCATTGACGGGCAAAACGCCCCGCGACATCGGCTACGAACATCGCATCGGCGATGATGCGCTGGGCGGATTCGGCACCGTTGCCCTCGACCACTACGCCCACGCCCAGCTGGGCGCGCGGGAGCGACAACACATCGTGAACTCCGAACGCGTGGACGTTCTGAACCAATTGCTCGGCAGCAAGTTGACGGAATCCCAACTGGATCATATTGAATCCAATTGGTACACCTACAACGCGCCTGACGATGCGGCGAAGCGGATCGGGGCCGTGATGGCTGATCCGTCTGCATGGCTCGATTTGCTTGTCAAAACCGGCTATCGCGAGACCAATGGTGACACACCGCCACCCAAGGGCGGTTGGTGAACACCGCCTGAATCCAGCACCTAAAGTTGGCCCTGCTTCACGAAATGGGCGGCCCAAGGCGCAGGTTCGTCGAACAGGCGGAGTTCCCTGCGAAATCGCCAACTCGGTCAGCCCTTGGATGGTTGGCGACACCGGAAGCCTGAACACACAGCAGCATAAAACTGAAACCTCTGCCCCGCACTGGCTATGCCATGCCTATGGAAGCCACAGTCTGGACCGCGGCACTACCGTGCCCCACAAACAGTCGTTCGGGGCGAGACATGGAGTGGGTAGATGCAAGTTGATCGCACTCGACCGTCAACGGTGCTTCAGAAAGCGCCCCAGCCAGCTATCGCGGGGATGGAAACTGCTGATGATTTGGTCTAATCTAGTTGCCATGGATGTTGTTGGTCGGCGCATCAGTCCCACCGCATGGGGTCGCCTTTACGGTTTTGACAAGGCCACCACGGCCCGCATGCATCATGCCGGGACGTTGCCGCCTGCGCTTCGGATGGAGCGGAGGCCCAACGGGCGTGGCCACGTGGTCGCGCCTCCCGCGCGGGAGGGACGTGGTGTGGTGTACGCGCGCGTTGCGTCTGCGGACCGGCAGGTGGTCCGGGTCGTGGCGTGGACCACGCTGCCGGGCTGCCGGCCCGACGAGGTGGTCAAGGCGATCGGCTCCGGTCTGCATGGCCACCGTCGTCGATCGCGGCGGCTGGTCGCGGATTCCACGGTGGGAACGATCGTGGTGGAGCATCGGGAACGCTGACCTGGTTCGGGTTCGAGTACGTGGCGTCCGCGCTGGCGGGACGGGGAGCCCACATTCCGGTGATGGCGGAAGACGAGCTTGAGGATGACCTGGTCAGGGATGCCACCGAGGTGCTGTGCGCGCGACGGTACGGTGAGGCGTTCGGCACGCCGTCGTGCGGAACGGACGCTGGCGGCGGCGCTGGAAACTACTTGCTTCCAACTGGTGCGATCCGCAGGTACAGCGTGTTGCCATCCGAGTATCGGCACGGTTCCATATATGCCTTGACTCGGACAGCGCTAAGCATCCCCAACGTTCTTGTCCCACCCTTCTGTACCACGCGACCACGGGGATCATTCGGTACCAGGCGGCACCACGCGAAACCGACCGGAGGGGATTCCGGTCGGCGGCGCGGGCCATTGAGCCCTAAATGGTCTGTCTCGATACGACAATCAGGTGGAGATGGCGGGAATCGAACCCGCGTCCGAAACAGTGTCCCGAAAACGTCTACAAGCTTAGTCGCCGGATTATGGGCTTTAGCCGACTTCGTATCCCCGGCGACGGGGACGAAGGGGCGAGTCGATGGTCTTGGGCAACCCTATCGACGTCCGGCTGCTGCATCCCCCAGTGTCTGACGGCCTCACGGAAACCTGCGGGCGGCATTCCCGTGGACCGAGACCCAACCGGAGTTGGGCCGGATGCCTAACTCTGGCTTACGCAGCCACGCCGCCAAGGGCGGGAGCAGCGGTGAAGCCAAAGTTGAAGCTCATACCTGTGTTCTTGGCACTTGTATGTTGTGTGCGCCTTTTTTACGTGGGAGTCGCTCCACGGCTTGCGGTTCGCGGATCCAGTTGCCCCGTCGAAGCCTGTTCATCCCCCTGTAACCCTTGGTCGAGACAGGACGGGATTGTACAACAAAATCCGTGGTCCGAAAGGGGTCTGGCGAACCAAATCCGGGCGCCTGCTCTGGAACCGTGCGCGTCGAGTGTCGGCCCCTACACGATCAGCATGGCATCCCCGAAGCTGTAGAACCGGTACCTCTCGCGTATGGCTGTGGCGTAGGCCTCCAGCAACATCGTCCGGCCGCGGTCGGGGTCCCCATGCACCTCTCCGATGAAGGCGCTGATCATGAACAGCGGCGTGGACCGCGGCAGGTGGAAATTGGTCAGGATGCAGTCCACCGCCCTGAACCGGAACCCGGGATAAATGTAGGTGTCCGCCAGTCCGGCCGCCGGCCGGAGTTCCCGGCTGCCGGAATCGGCCCCGCCTTGCCGGGCCGCCCATTCCAGCGTTCGGGTCGTCGTGGTACCCACGCTCAGAATGCGGCCTCCGGCCGTCCGGCAACGGTTGACGGCCTGCGCGGTGGCCGCCGGGACTTCCACGGGCTCTCCCGACAGGGTGTGCCGCGTCAGGTCGTCGGCTCGCACCGGGGCAAAGGTGTCCCTGCCGACCTGCAGGGTCACCGGATACACTCCCATAGTGGCGGCGGCCACCGAGTCCAGCAGGTTCTTGGTGAAATGCAGGCCGGCCGTCGGGGCCGCCACGCTGCCGGCTTCCCGGGCGTACACAGTCTGATAGCGCTCCCGGTCCCCGGTGAATTCCTTGATATACGGCGGCAACGGCACGGTTCCATGCCTAGCCAGCATAGCGGCATCCAAGGCACAAGACATGTTGATGATGCGCGTGCCTTCGTCACCGATCTCCTGCACTACAGCTGGCATCTCGATTCCGTCGGAGCCAATCAGAGACAGACTTCCGCCCGGGGCAGGCACCGAACCGCGGATCAAGCACCGCCATGTCCGGCGTTCCGGATCAAGGGCCTCCAGCAGGGTCACCGACAGGCGGCAGCCGGTATCCCGACGGGCGCGGAATTGGTGCTCCGACACCCGCGTGGTGTTGTGCACCAGCAGATCGGTCTCCCGCAACAGGCCGGGCAGCTGTCTGAACCGCAGGTGCCGGCAGGACCCTGTGCGGCGATCCAACACCAGGAGCCTACTGGAGTCCCGCGGTTCCGCAGGTTGCTGGGCAATCAAGCCGGCGGGAAGCTCGAAGTCGAAACGCGCGGTGTCCATGCGCCTAGCATAACGAAAGAGGCCGCTCTCTAGGACTTGGCATAATCCGGGCAATCCACGGTTTTCACACCGCAGCGGGATGGAGGCCTGGTGCGCACTTCACCAACCGCGCAACCGCCAAGGCAGCCGTCTTGCCGATCGCCATGTGCGTTACGACGGGGGAACTCTCCGTCGGGAATGTCTGGAGGTTCCGGGCGGCGTTCCAATCCCGGTCTTCTTCAAACCCGCAGGCCGTGCAGCGGTAGGTACGTGCCGACAGCAGCAAACCGGACTTCACAGCCCGTTCCCCCTGCACGTTTTGGAACTTGGGTACCAGTGGTCCACCTGAACGAGTTCGGGCTCGTACCACCGGCACTTGTAGGCCAGAGCATCCGCAGGAAGCCGGCCAGGCCCGCGTCCGAGACAGCCCGTGCCAGCTTACGGTTCCGGGGCAGGCCGGCGATGTTCAGGGTCTCAACCTTCACCGTGCCACCACGCTTGACGATCGCCGTGGTGGCCTTGTGGTGATTGTCCCAACGCAGACGGTCGATCCTGGCGTACAGACGCCGGCGTTGGGCGCAGAAGGCTTCCCGGCGGTCTTGGAACCGGTTCAGTGCCTGGCATCCTGAGTTCCCGGGCGATTTCAGGGTTGTTGATGCCGCAGGGCTGACCCGGACCAGGCGATTCCGGGTTAGCCCAGTAGGTTGCTCGATGTCATCAGGGCGCCCAGCACAGCCGTGAAGGTCAGGAAGAGGCCCACCATCCAGCGGATCAGCGCACCCTGCAGGTCCTTCATCTCGGCGCGCAATTCCGCCAGGTCCTGCTTGGTCGCAAACTGCGACCAGTCGGGCAGGTGGGCTGCCACGGCCGCGGCCTGCCCTTCCGGCATCTCGGCCGCTCGCAACTTCTCATAGGCCGACCGGTTGATCATCTCCGGCTGTACAATCGAACGGGCCATGGGGACGGCGAACCCCGCATGGTCTAAGGAAGCCTCGGCAACTGCCGGGGCTTCCGTCATTCTAGACGATCCTGTCAGTGGCGGCGGATTGACGGCCCGGGATCGCCTCATCGGTTGCATCGGACTCGGGCCAGGATTCGGGCCGAAACCACGGTATGCTGGACTGTTGGGCAGACGTCAGACCGTACGGCGCCTGTTGTCAAACTCCCTCCACAGCTCCCGGGTCTTGCCGGTTGCCGCCTCGGCGCCTTCCTTGAGAGCCTTGTCAATCCTCGACTGGTAGGTGTTGTCGTAGGCGGTGCCGGGATTTGGCCCAAACACATGGCCTACCAGCCAGCCCACGGCCGCACCCACACCCACACAAAACAGAAACTGTACGGTCCTCATGTTCATGCACCGGCCCGCAACCGATCGGTAAGCCCCTCCAGACTGGTGGCCGACGGAGCGGAGGCATTCTCCGTTGAGGCCGGCACTTCGACATTATCCTCGACCGGGATCACAATGGCCAGGAGCAGGTAGAAGAAGCCCATGCCGACAAAGGCCGTGGCGAAACCGAGCAGCACAAACCCGATGCGAATCAGCACCGGATCCACACCCAGCGACTGACCCAGGCCACCGCAGACGCCGAATAGCACCCGATCCTTGCGGGAACGGGTCAAGCCGGAGACGCGATGAAGTTTGGCTCCAACCTTCTTCCGGGCGGCACCGAGGTCCGCCACCTGGTCGCGCATGGTCTCTCCATTGCTGCGATTGCGAAACTTCTTCAGGGCGTAGAACCCGATGGCAATCAGGATGAACGGTCCGATGGTCATGCTGCCCACAGAGATCAGGAAGTCGAAGATGCCGAGATTGGATGCCAGCAGCACAATACCGACTGCAATCAGACCCCATGCGACCCACACGCCGTGCTTCGCCTTGAGGCTGGCGGTGGCCGGAGCCGTGATGCCCTCTTCCGACGTTCCCACCGGCAGAAACAGCCAAAACAGAATGTACAGGGGCAGGGCACTGCCCATCGAGAATACAATCAAGCCAAGCCAAATCAGCCGTACGATGCCTTCCGACACCGACAGGTAGTCGGCCATGCCCCCGCATACGCCACCGAACACCTTCTTGCGGGGGTGCCGCATCCAGCGACGGCGGGGGGTGGCCCGAGGCTCCGGTTCCACCGGCTGCTCGGCAGATTGTCCGGAGGTCCCGGCCTCTTCCTCGGTGTCCGGGTTGGCTGCATTCTCTTCCACCGACTGCGAGGCACTTTCCTCGATCGGTTCTTTCGTGTCCATCCTGTACTCCTTCCCTGGAAATCCCGCTTGCGAGGCAATCCTCCGCCGTTGTCGACTGTGCTTGAGACCTGCACCGGACGCAAGCTCATTCATACATACGCCCTTGGCGACCCCGCGGTTGCAGGATTGGCAACCGCAACGGCCGAACCCATCCGCGGGATTGCAACGGGCATCGGATCGCCCAATCTGGTAGTCTGAATTCGTGTCCCCAATTCCCATCCGCCGCAACTTCGGCGACAGGCCCACCGCGGCCCGGAACCTTCCAGCCAAGCGCATGCCCCTGCATCCCATCGCACCGGGACCGGCCCGGCACACTCCGGTTTGGCGCTGGACGGGTCTGCTCGTCCTGTGTCTGGCGGTAGCCGCAACAGTGTCGTCGCTCCAATCGCGTCCGGGCCTCGCCCAGACTGGTTCCATGCCGCCTGCCAACGACCTGGCGTACGTCTCCCGACTGCGCATCCACAATCCGGACCCGGCTCAGGTTGTCGCATGTGAACTGACTCTGGTTGACGGCGCCGGCACCGAAGCAGGCCAGTCCCTTGCCGTCCGCCTTAGGCCGCGCGTCACCGAGATTGTGGACCTGAACGATTTGCCCGGCCTGGCAACCGGGGCCTACGCCGGCTACCTGGACTGCAGCCACGCCGTCTCCACGGTCCTCATCTACGGTGAACCGGGCGATCGCATCTATACCGCCTATGCCGGCACGGACGAACAGCAGACATCCTGGGAATGGCAGGTGTTGGAGGCCTACACCGGCTCCGGGAACTCCGAATTTGCCTCCAGCATCATCGTCCAGAACGCAGGTGCGGAACCGAACGACCTGACCATCCGGTTCCTATCCCGCAGGGACGGCAGCCTGATCCACACGATCAGCCTGTCCGGGCTTTCGGCCTGGTCAACAACTGAAGCTGATTTGGTGGACTTCCCCGTCCTGGCCGAGCATGAGACCGTGCGGGCCGAGGTGGCAAGCTCGGGCCCGTCCGCGGTTCTGGTCTTTCACCATGACATCGGCGACGACAACGACGGCTCCGCCTTCCGCTTCCCCCGGGCCGCCTTTGTGCCCTCCCACGCAACGGCAACGCGCTTCGCCTACCCGGCCATGCTGGTGAACTATCAGGATTTGAACACCACCTTCCAGGTGCTGGGTTTGGGATCCGAACCCGTCCGCCTGTCGGTCGAATATCCAGGATTCGGCACGCAGGAGTGGGAACTGACCCCGGGACGGGTTACCACCATTGGCCGTCCCGCGTTCATGCCGAAAGGCTCCTACGTCGCGTCGGTGGTGATCACCGCCTCGCATCCGATCGCCATGCAGGCGCACACGCGCCACGCCAACGGCAGCATCGCCGTCCTGACGGCCACCGAGCAGGCCGGCACCAAGGTCAGCGCGCCGTTGATCCTGCGCCGCCGCGACGGCTTCAGTTCGATGGTCACCTGCCAGAACGTCGGCGATCAGGCTACCGAGGTCATTTTTGAACACGTCGGGCGGTTTGCCCGGATCAAGTACGTCGAACCCGGCCACTCCATCACGCGGCACATGGTTCAGGAAAACCTCCTGCCCAACAATTACGACGGGACGATGGTCATCCGGGCCGAGCAGCCCATCAAGTGCGTCGTGGCCCAGCTGCGGGACCCGTCCGCGAACGAAGATGCGGGAGCGGCACCGACCCTGTCGGAGGCTGCCGAAGTTCGGTCGCTTCTTGTGTACGAGGGGCTGGCGACTCCCTGAACAGCCAACCCGGCACAAGCAAGTTCCTGCCGGCAGGACCCCGGTGCGACCACGTGTCGCGCACCGTTCCGATGCAACCGGCATCTACGGCCCGTCGCCCCTCAGCTTCCGGGCAATTTCGTCCGTCAACTCATCCACTTCATCCATTTCATCTATTTCCATGTAGGGGGCTAGTTCCGCCAGACTGATGGCGGCCCACAGATCGTTGGCGTGGATGTCTTTCTGTTGGCCTGTTTCCAGCTCGAGATCCTGCGCGAAACTCAGGATCCGAGCCTTTGCTTCGGCCCGGATTCCCTCCAGGTGGCCTGCCGTCTTGGGGTGGACGAAGTCCGCCGCGTCTTCTTCGTCGTCGTCCCACAGCGGCAGGAGTGCCTGCAGAAAGTACATGACGCTGGACCGGAACGCCTCCGCCAGCCTTAAGGCCGTTACGTCTGTGGGGTTCCGATGTACCTCCGTATCGTCCGAGCGTGATGCGATGGCCTGAATCTCGTCCATGTCATCGAACAGCACGGCCAAGGCCCCATACAGGTCCAACATCGCCACAACGGCAATGCCCTGCTCGTCCATTTCGGCCCACAGACGCCGGCGAAACTTTTTGTTGACCATGCCGCTGTCCCTCTTCATTTCCGTTACCTGCCCCGGCGTCCATGGTAGCAGTCTGTGGTGGGTTTTCGCCCGTCGCGCACAGGTCGCTCCATCCGGTTGGTCCGTTGCGGCCGGTCGACGGCTACGGAACGAACATCCAAGTAAGTCCATGCGCCGTGGAGGCTGGCATACGCCACACCCCGCAAGACTGTCAGGTCGTTGCCGGAAAGGGCATGTGCAGCGGCGACCATTCCACGGGCCAGGGATTGCCTACACCTTGATCCGCCCAATCCGGCAGCGGAAGGGCATGCGGCTGCAGGATGCCGCCGGTGCGCGACAGCCTGAGTTCCAGCCAAGCACAAGGACTTACGATGACCGGAGGAGTCACCACGAAAGTCACACCATCAGCCGGATGCACGTCGTAGACGTGTACATGGCCTTGGAACACGGCCCGCACTTTGCCGTGGCGCTCCATGATGTCGAGAACCGAACGACGGTTGGCAGTGGTCTTCGAGAAATCCGTCGGCGAATTCGCACTGCTCATCTCCATCAGCAATTGATGCGTAAAGACAATCACGTTTCGACTCCCGGATGATGAAAGGGCAGCCTCGAAACGCGCAAGCTCCTCCGGTTGCACGTACCCGTACGTTGGATCCAAAGGCAGGGCCTCATTGATCATGTCGGCGTCGTGCCCCTGACTATGGAGCAGTTCCAGCTGGGCTCCGACTTCGGGCAGATCGATGGTCCGGCCCAGTCCGGGTTCAAGGCCCAGTGCCCGCGACACCGCGGCATAGGTCTCGCCCAGTACCGCGTCGTGGTTGCCCGGCAGCAGATGGACAGGACAGGACAGCTGTTGCAATCCTTTCAGGAACCAGTCCAGGGTCCGGTCGAACTCCGCCGCGGACATGCCAAAGTTCCCGCCTCCACAGGTGATGTCTCCCAGGTGCACCGCCAGATCCAGCTGGGCAGCCTGCAGCTCCTCCAACAGGACGGCCTGGATATGCCGCGTGTGTTGCTGGAGCTGTTGGCCGAATCCGTTGGGGCTGTCAAGCCAAAAGTGCGTGTCCGACACAATGCCGACGGTAACTGAATCCCGTTGCATGGCTGGTTCCTCCTGTAACCTTGGGCAGGTCTGTTGCCACCTGAGAGTCCGATGTTCCCAACCCGGAGTCGGGTTGACCCCAGTATTCAGGGTGCGCGGACCGGCTTCCTTACGTCCTGTCCCTTCAGCTTCATTCTGTTCCATGCCCAACATTCCCCACGCACCAGGCGCACCGGTAATTGGCAACCTGCACGCCTTCACATCCGACCTGCGGAGGTTTCTGACCGAACAGTACCTGGCCTTGGGCCCGGTCTTTCGGATTTCGGTCCTTAACAATCGGTACGTCGTGTTGGCCGGACCCGAGGCCAACGAGTTCGTGACATGGAAAGGCACCGACCATTTCGTGGCGCAGGAAATTTGGGATGGCGTCACCAAGGCTGTGGGTGGAGAGAATCCATCCATGATTGCCTTGGACGGACCCCGCCATGCAATCGTGCGCCGCGGCCTCAAGCCCGGCTACGCCGCGGGACCTCTCTACTCCCGCATGGTCGAGCTGATCGGATGCCAGCTGGACCTCCTGAGAAAATGGCCCCGAGCCCGGCCGTTGACCGTGTTCCCGCAAGTAAAGCGGCTCGTGGCCATGCTGCTGGGTTACATGGCGACCAACGAGTCGGCGGAAGATGTCATGGACGACTTCATTTACCTGCTCAAGGCCATGTTGCAAATCCACGTCTTCAAGACCCGTCCGTCGTTCATGCAGCACCTGCCCAGGTACACGCGATCGCGCCAGGCTATTCTCGACATGGCCCGGCGCATCTGGTTGGACCACGCACACGGGGACGACATGGTGCCGGAGGATGGGAACTTCGTGGATGTCGTGCGGCGCTTTCACAAAGAACACCCCGACCTAATGACCGAGCGGGATGCGATAGCGGCCCTCAACGGTCCGTTCATCGCCGGCCTTGACACTGCGGCCAGCACCATCTCGTTTCTGCTCTATCACATTCTGGCCGACCGTGACTTGACCGCCGCGGCAATCGAGGAAGCGGATGCCGTGTTTGCCGACGGCGTTCCCAATCGCAATTCGCTGCGATCCATGACCCGGGTCCGCCAGGCTGCCATGGAGACGCTGCGCCTGTATCCGCCGGCAACCATCCTGTCCCGGAATGTCAGCCAGGGTTTCCGGTTCGCGGGCTTCGATATTCCGGCCGGCACACATTGTATGTTGGCCCACACCGTTACCCATGGCCTGCCCGAATTGTTCAAGGATCCGGACTGCTTCGACCCCGAGCGCTTTGGTCCCGAGCGCCGGGAACACATGCAGCCCAACGCCTTTGTGCCATACGGTCTCGGGCCGCACACGTGCCTGGGTGCGTCGACCGCAGACCTTCTGTTTCTGATCGTGACCGCCACCCTGTTCCACCACTATGAAGTGGCGATGGATCCGCCGGGGCACAAGGTCCGAATGAAGATGCAGCCACTGCCAAGTCCCGACAACCGTTTCCGGCTGATCCTGCAATCGGTCCGCTATCCCGAACCGGAATGGCTGTTGCCGGCACAGCCGGCCGTTGCTCCCTGAACCTGGCTGCTCAGGATTCGGCCGCGGTGAATTCCCGCCACAGCCGCTCCACGTCGCGCTGGAGGGCACGGTCCCGGAAGCCGTGCAGGTACGGGTTGCGCCAGTTCCGTTTTTTGGTGTTGTAAATGTCCACCATGCCGGGCAGGTCGGCCAGTCTGACCCGAGCATAGATGCCGTGCACCGTAACCGGCTCGATCCCGAGGCCGTGACGCCGCAGGATTTCGCGAAAGGCCTCCGCTTTGACGGCCTGGAGGTCCCGCACCACATCCTTCCCGCTGTCCACGGACGGCTCGCCCAAGGCATCCTTGGCCAGCGAGTCCGCCTTTTCGTTGAACCGATTGCCTCTGTGGGCCTTGACCTTGACCCACCTGACCCTGACCGGCCAGTGAGGCGCGTCGCGGCGCAGGGCCCTGGTTGCCGGAACGTTGGCCTTCCACTTGCCCTGGGCCCACAGCGGCAGGCCCTTGAGATCATGGGCAATGGTCACTTCCGCCACTCCGTGCCGGACGCACCATTGCACGGCGCGGTAGACCGCCGCCACCTCGCCCCCGATCTGATGGGAGCCGGATGCCAGAACCGCGTCCAGGTCGCGGCCGAAAACATCCTCCGCATCCTCCAGGAGACCATTCAGGACGGCGATTTCCCTGTCGTCCCGGACAATGGCCACGCCCCAGGTTGTGGTGCCGTCCCGATAGGATCCGTCGGTGAATGCCCAGTAGCCCGGATATTGCATGCGGTTCCACTTACCTCCTGTGAATTGCCAGACCCGTTTCCAACCGGGGCCGTGCAGCTGCCGTCACGTATCAAGGGGCCCAAGTTGATGGCATCAACCGGGCCGCGGGCGCGGAATCCGCGCCGGATCCGGTGCTATACTGCCTCGTCCCCCGCCCGAGCACACAATGTATTCCCCTCCCAGCAACCCTTTTGAAGGCCGTCCGCCCGAGCGCGGCTGGCGCAGCTGGTCCCAACGAACCTGGATCCTGATTCTGGTGGTGGTGGTCCTGGGATTCTGGTTCTTCAGGGACAGCTTCTCGTCTCTGGCCATGGGGCAGGGTTCGCTGATTCGATTGGCCGGCCGCTTCCTCGCCCCCCTGATCGTCATCCTGGCGGCCATGCCTGTGCACGAGGCGGCGCATGCCGCGGCCGCCGTCTGGCTGGGGGACGAAACACCCCGGGAACAGGGTCGGCTCACTCTCAATCCCCTGCGCCACCTGGATCCGCTGGGCACCATCCTGCTGCTCGTGGTGGGCATGGGCTGGGCCAAACCCGTCATCTGGAATCCGTCCCGCATCAAGGTGGACATTCGGATCGGCACTATCGTGGTCGCCGTGGCCGGCCCGCTGAGCAACCTGCTGATGGCCTTCATTGCCCTGGTGCTGTTGCACGAAGGCGTCTTCGACAATGTGGGCACCGGCGCTTGGACCTACCTGACACCCATCGTCGTTAGTGCCTTTGTCCAGATCAACATCCTGCTGGCCGTCTTCAACCTGATTCCGGTCCCGCCGCTGGACGGCTCGCATGTGCTCTTTGCCCTGCTGCCGGCCAGCGCCCGCAATCTGCAGTTCGTCCTCAGCCAGTACGGCATCCTGGTCATCATGTTCATTGTCTGGTTTGCACCCGGCCTCATCCGCGACACGGCCGACGTCCTTTACGACCAGATGAATACCGTGGCCAGAATGCTGGCCTAGCCGAACCGCAGTACCTTCCCAAACCCCTATTCCGCCATGTCCGAACTGACCGCCGCGATTGTTGGTCTGGGAACGACCGGAACGAGCCTCGGTCTGGCCCTCAAGCAGGCCCGCACGGAGTTCCACGTGCTGGGCCACGATCGCGACCGTGGCCGCCTGGCGGTGGCCAGCAAGCTGGGCGCGGTCGACAAGACCCACTGGAACCTGCACCGCACGGTGGAACCGGCGGATCTGACCGTGCTGGCGGTGCCCGGCTCCGAACTGCCGGACCTGCTCCCCTTGCTGGACGAAACCTGGAAACCACGCAGCCTGGTCGTCATCCTGACGTCCGCCATGCAGCCGGCCCTGGCCCTGGCCGAGGAGCACCTGCCCAAACAGGTGGCCTGGGTGCTGGCCCACCCCGTGCTGACCGGCATCAATGCCCCTGTCCGCGAACGGGAGGACCTCTTCAAGGATGTTCTGTTCTGTCTGGTTCCCGGCCGGGACACGGCCCCGGAGACCATGCAAGTGGCCCACAACCTGATTGAGCACCTGGGAGCCAAGCCACACTACGTGGACGCCCTGGAGCATGACGGCCTGGTGGCCGGCGTGGAACACACGGCCCACCTTCTGGCCGCGGCCTACATGCACGCGGCCGCCAACGGCGCCGGCTGGTCGGACGCCCGCAAGCTGGCCGGCCGGGCCTTTCATCAGGCCACGGACAGCACACTCAGCCCGCAGCACCTGCAGGCGACCCTGCTGGCCAACCGAGAGTATGTCTCCACCTGGCTGACCATCATGCAGCGCGAACTGGCCGAGTGGCAACAGCTGCTGGCCGGGGATGGGGACGAACTGCTGACCCGCCTGGAGGATCAGGACGAGGCCCGCGCCCGGTGGCTGAAGGGCGCCTCGCTGCAGGACTGGAGCGAAGACCGCGCGCCGGTGGTGGAGACTTCGGCAGGCGGTGTCATGCGCCAGATGTTCCTGGGCCGGCTGGGCAGCCGCCGGCGCCTGCCGCAGGACGACGGAACGGAACGGGAACGCTAAGCACAGCCCGGGGCCGAGACGATCCCTACGCCGGACCGCAATCGTGTCCGGTACCCGCTGCCCGGACGGCGGGATGCTTAGACGCCCGCGAGATCCAATTCGGCAGCGGCCTCCTGCATCGCGGTCAGGACCCGCTGCACGTGCTCCTCGAAGGGCTCGCCCAGCGCTTCGATGTAGGCCATGTTCTCGTCCCGGTTGATGGCTGCCGTGAACGCCTTGTCCTTCCACTTGCGGCGCACGGACCGCAGCTTGACCGACGCCAGAGCCTTGTCCGGGCGCACGTAGGCACAGGCCAGGATTAGCCCCGTCAGCTCATCGCAGGCCAGCAGGGCCTTGTCCAGCCTGGACTCGCGGGGCACCCCCAGAAACGTGGCATGGGCCTCCACGGCGTGAATCAGCCGGGCGTCCCAGTTGCGCTCCCGGAACAGGCGCAGAGCCGTGCGCGGGTGGCCGTTCTCGGTGTCCTCCATTTCGGGATGGCGTTCGTAGTCCAAGTCGTGCAGCAGGCCGGTCAGGCCCCACAGTTCTTCGTCCTCCTCGTAATAACGGGCATAGGCCCGCATGGCGGCTTCGACCGACAGCATGTGCCGGCGCAGATTCTGGTTCTCGACCCACTCTTCGAGCAGGGCTTTGGCTTCCGTGCGGCTGGGCAGGGACATGGAATCGCATCCTAGCAACTGACTTCTGTTCAACGGTGTCATTTTAGTGCCGGCGTCCCCGGATAGGACGCCGGCAACAAAAGAGGGACGCCAAAGCGCCCCTCTTCCAACTGTCGACCTGATGGTCCGGGTGGACTACATCATGCCGCCCATGCCCGGATCGCCGGCGGGTGCGGGCGGATCCGGTTCGGGGATGTCGGTGATCAGAGCCTCGGTGGTGAGGATCATCGAGGCGATGGAACAGGCGTTCTCGACCGCACTGCGGGTCACCTTGGCCGGATCGATGATGCCGGAGGCCAGCATGTCCACGTAGTTGTTCTCGACCACGTCGTAACCGGTGGCGTTGCCGCCGCCGTTGGCATGGGCCGTGCGCACCTTTTCGACGACCACGGCTCCGTCCAGACCGGCGTTGTGGGCGATCTGGCGCATGGGCTCTTCAAGAGCCCGACGCAGAATACGGACACCCGTGTCGGCATCCGCTTCGTCCGTGGACAGGGAGTCCAGGGACTCGATGGCGTTGGTCAGGGCAACACCGCCACCGGGCACGATGCCCTCCTCAACCGCGGCGCGCGTGGCGCTCAGGGCGTCTTCGACACGGGTCTTCTTGAACTTCAGTTCAGTCTCGGTTGCCGCGCCGACCCGCAGAATGGCCACACCGCCGGCCAGCTTGGCCAGGCGTTCCTGCAGCTTTTCCCGGTCGTAGTCGCTGGTGGAGGCTTCGATCTCGGAGCGGATTTGATCAATCCGGCCCTTGATCTCGCTGCTGTCGCCGCCGCCACTGACGATGGTCGTATCGTCCTTGGTGGAAATCACGCGGTCGGCCTGGCCCAGATCCTGAATCGTGGTGCTCTCCAGCTTCTTGCCCAGCTCCTCGGTAATCACCTGGCCGCCGGTCAGGATAGCGATATCCTGCAGCATGGCCTTGCGGCGATCGCCGAAGCCGGGAGCCTTGATGGCCAGGGCATTGAACGTGCCGCGCAGCTTGTTGAGCACCAGGGTTGCCAGGGCCTCGCCCTCGACATCCTCGGCGATGATCACCACTTCGCGCTTGCCCATCTGCATCAGCTTCTCCAGGACCGGAACCAGGTCCTGGGCGCTGGAGATCTTCTTGTCGTGAATCAGGACGTAGGGACTCTCCAACTCGGCTTCCATGCGTTCGCTGTTGGTCACGAAGTAGGGGGAGAGGTAGCCGCGGTCCAGCTGCATGCCCTCGACGTACTCGGTCTCGAACTCCAGGCCCTTGCTCTCCTCAACGGTAATGACGCCGTCCTTGCCGACCTTGTCCATCACGTCCGCGATCAGAGTACCGATCTGGGCGTCGGCCGCGGAAATGCTTGCCACCTGGGAGATCTTCTCATGATCGGTCACCGGGGTGGACATGCTGGAGATCGACTGCACAATCGCATCCCGGCCCACTTCGATGCCGCGCTTGAGCAGCATGGGATTGGCACCGGCGGCCACATTCTTGAGACCCTCGGTCACAATCGACTGCGCCAGAACCGTCGCCGTCGTGGTGCCGTCGCCGGCCACGTCATTGGTCTTGGTGGCCGCCTCCTTCAACAGCTGGGCCCCCATGTTTTCAAAGGGGTTCTCCAACTCGATCTCCTTGGCCACGGTCACGCCGTCGTGCGTGACGGTCGGGCTGCCCCACTTCTTGTCCAGGGCCACGTTGCGACCCTTGGGACCGAGGGTGGTCTTGACGGCCTCGGAGAGGGCGTCCACACCGTTCTTGAGGTGCTTGCGCGCCTCGTCGTTGAACACTAGTTGCTTGGCCATTTGTTGTCTTGCTCCTTTTCTGTAAACCATCGACTGCCACGCGGGCCGCCGGGAATAACTAACCGACCAGGGCCAGCACGTCGGATTCCTTGAGAATCAGGATTTCCTCGCCGTCCACCTTGATGGTGGTGCCGGAGTACTTGGCATAGAGCACTGTGTCGTCCACGCCAACCTCCATGGGAATGCGCTCGCCGTTGTCGTCCCGGGCTCCCGGTCCAACCGCCAGCACGGTGCCTTCCTGAGGCTTCTCCTTGGCCGTCTCCGGCAGGAAAATGCCCGATGAGGTCTGCTCCTCGCCCTCGTTCGGACGAACGACCAGACGGTCGCCCAACGGTTTCAGGTTCATATCGCTACTTTGCCTCCTGCTTGATGGCCGCACCCCGGTGCCGCCCTTGCCTGAATTGGCACTCTCGCTGTCCGAGTGCCAGCGGACAGGTTACCAAAGTGCCGAGCCGGAACCCAAGATTCCGGTAGCGGCAATCGGTGGGCGAACAGCACCCGCGAGGCGCGTGTTCACATGGGCCCATAGGCTACGCCAGATTCCGGCGGCGGTGTATTGGATCTTGGTTAACGTTTGTCGGACGTACGGTCCGGGCGCCGGGACGCAGCTTCGGCCAGCCGCTGCCGGCACTGATCCAAAAATCGGCTTTCCTCGCGTGCGAAGTCCGGCAACTGGAAGGCCGTGTACGTCTGCAGGGCGGCCTCGAACTCCAGGGCGGCGGCTTCCCATTCCTCCATGCCCTGGTAGACCTGGCCCAGATTGTGGTGCACGGTGGCCGCATCCAGCCACGACTCCTGGCCCTGGTGCCGCTCCAGGGCCTGCCGGAACCAATCCGCGGCCGCCGGCAGATCCTCCACATGGAAGGCCAGCGCGCCTAGGTTGGTCAGCGTCGTGGCTTCGCCGTCCACCTGCCTCAGGTAGCGGTACAGCTCCAGCGCGTTCAGGTAGACATGGCGGGCCAGTTCCGTACGGTCCAGCGCTTCCAGGGCCAGCCCCATGCTGTTGTAGATGTTGGCAATTTGGTGTCGGTTGTCGTTGCGCCGCGCCAGCAGCAGCGCCTGCTCCAGCCGTGCCAGGGCCTGCGGATACTTCTCGAGGGCCAGATTGAGGCTGCCCAGACTGCGATAGGCGCGCACCAGTTCGGTCAGGGTACTGCCCTGGGACAGGTACTCGTAGGCCTTGTCGCAATGCTCGAGTGCAGCCGTCAGCTGGTTTTGTTCCCTGTACACGGTGCTAATGTCGGTGTGCACAATCGCCAACTGGGTCACCAGCTCGCGCCGTTCCAGCACAACGCGGGCCCGTTCCAGCCAAGCCAGGGCCTGTTCATGCTCCTCGCGGTGGTAGAGCAGACGCCCCATTTGCACCAGCAGGTGTCCGAAAGCCTCGTGGCGGCTCTGGGCCGCGCAGGCCACGGCGCCGGCCGCGGTCCAGGACAGGCCCCGCGGCATGTGTCGCCATCGGGCGTGCAGCACCAGCGAACGGGCATAGCGGCTGACCAGTTCCAATTGGGACGGGGACACGTTCAGTTTGAACCGGGTCAGATCGGAGGTGGCGGCCAGGGAGGCGGCCAGCGTCTCCAGGTCGTCGCCGCAGACCTCCCGCATGATGTGCACACACCAGTCCGCGGCTTGGCGAATGTTGCCCCACTCGGGTTCCAGCGCCGACCAGTACAGCTGATCGGGACGTTCGAACCAGGACACGAACCGCACGTAGTAACGGGCATGGGCGTTGCGCCAGTCCCGGGACTGCGCGTGGCGGTCGGCTTCCAGCCGCCGCCGCACGGCGGGATGAATCACGGCCCGGGCCTGGGTCGGCACATCCTCCAGCAATGCCCTGTCCTGCAGCAGTTCAAGGACGCGCTGCAACCCCGGCCCCAGTTGGGTTTTTGAACCGACGGTCCACTGGGGTGCCTCCGCCACGTGCAGAACCATGTCCGAGTCGCCAGGCCAGAACAGGTCGCGGATGGCCAGGTAGGAAGCACCTCCCGCCGCCATGTTGAGACGCTCCAGCACCTGCATGGCGTCGGTACTTTCCTGCGCCACGCGGTCCGCGGCCAGGCGAATGAGCACATCAAGGGATGGCTCCGAACCGGTCTCCACCGCGCGGATCACCTGTTCCAGGCATTCCGGCTGGGCCTTGAGCAGACCCGCCAACAGGCGAATGGCCAGGGGCCCACCGCCCGTCAGGTCGTGCACCGTCCCCGCATCGGTGGCCGGTGCCTGCAGCGCCTGCCAGAACACCTCGGTGTCGTATCGGCTCAGCCCGCCAAGGTGCAGAACCGTTTCCTGGGCCAGTTCCTCCATTTCCGGGGTCAGCCGGTCCGCGATCAGCACGACGCGGGACGGCGTGTCGGCGGTCTCCAGGTTCCGGAACGTCTGCAGAAGCAGCTGGAGGTCGGTCTCCGAAACGGATTCGAGTTCATCCAGGACCAGCACCCGGCGACGGCGATAGAGCAGTTCCCGAATGCCGGTGCTCCACTGCGCCCGAATATGCCAGGAACGGTCGAAGCCCAGCACGGACGTCAGGCTGTGAACGATGTCCTGGAAACGGAACCTCTCCAAGCCGGCGGCGGCCGCCCAAACACAACCGTCCGGAAATTCGTTGATGGCCGACCACACCGCCGCGGTCACCAAGGCGCTCTTGCCCACGCCGGGCGGGCCGACCACCGCAATCACGGGCGTGGTTCCGGGATCGCCCAGCCGTCCCTGCAGCCGGCGCAGGGCCGAACGCCGGCCGCTGAACCCCCGCAGCCGATACAGGCCGAGGTTGTGCCGAACTTCCCTTTCCAACGGGGTCGTCTTGCGTTCCATGCCGCTTGCACCCTCGTATCAGATGGGACAGCTCTCCAGTCCCTCCAGGGCCGGTCCGCTTTCGGGATCGATCTCCAGGGCGGCCAGCAACCAGGGCTTGGCCTTGTCGCACTCGGGGGGATCCTTGTAGACATAGGCGAGGCCCAGCTGGTACAGGAACTCGATGCGGGGCGTGCCCTCGATCAGTTCCAGGGCCTCGGACAGAATGCCGACCGCACCCTCGTAGTTGCGCATGCGGTAGTAGACCGTGCCCAAGTGGGCCATGGCCAGCCCGTCCTGTGGATCGACCTCGACGGCCCGCTCCAGGTTGCGCCGGGCCTCCAGGTCGTTGCCCACCTTGAAATGGCCGTAGCCCAGGGCATCCCATGTGAGCGAGACATTCGGGTTCAGCTCCAAGGCCCGTTCATAGGCTTCCAGGGCATTCTCCCATTCGAACAGCGCCTCGTAGAGCCGGCCCTTGTGGATCTCCAGGTACCAGGCCGACGGATCCACGGACAGACCCTGATCCAACGCGGCCAGGCCCTCGGTGTACTCGCCGCGGTATTCGTGCAGCAGAGCCTTGTTGCGCCACACCAGAACATCCAGCGGCGCCAGTTCAGCCGCCTGATCGAGGTAGGCCTCGGCCTTGTACCAGTTTCCGACGTCGGCGTAGATCTCTCCCAGGATGGCCAGTGTCCAGCTATTGTCCGGGGAGAGCACCAGGGCATCCACCGCCGTGTTGACCGCCTCCTCGTATTCCCCGGACCAGTCCAGGGCACGCGCCAGCGCATTCAGGCTGTCCACATGGCGGTCGTCCCGGCGAACCGCCTCCTCGGCCGCGGCCAGCGCCTTGGGCACCTGGTTGAGCAGAATGTACAGGCGCGACTGGTCCACCAGCGGCTGCGGGTTCCAGGTCTCGATTGCGGCCACCTGCCCGTAGAACTCCGCCGCCTTGAGCAGGTCGCCCTGCGATTCATGGACGCGAGCCTGAGCCAAGGGATTCACGGCACTGGGTGTGGGGGTCGGATCCGGCAGTACGAAGGTGGCCCGTTCCACCAGCAGTTCACGCCGGTTCCACAGGCTGACACAGGCCAGCACCAGCAGCGCCAGGGCCCACATGGGGACGCGCCAGCGCCGGCGGCTGGTGTAACGAACCGAACGCAACTCCATGGGAAGTCAACCGGAACGCCCCGAGACGCTACTTGAGAAGTGGCCAGGCGGACACCAGCGTCACCGCGAGGAACACCAGCAGGACCGGGCTCAGGAACAGGCGCCCTGTGAGCACAAAGAGCACCGCGCTGCCCAACAGGCAGCCCAACAGGACACCAATCACCGCAAACAGGCCCAGCCTGCGGCCCCGTCGTCGCTGCACAGCCCGTCGCACAATCCGGGCCAGCAGGGCGCCTGCGGCCCCTCCTGTCAGAAAGGCAATCAGCAGGCCCAGGAAGGTTCCGACCAAACCGGACACGAACCCGGCCACGGGCAGGCCGACCGCGGCCAGCACCATTCCGGTACCCATGGCGATCCAGGGATCGCCCGGCTCCATGTTGTAGGCCCGATCCTGGTGTTCGCGGATGCAGTCCCGGCAGCGGTAGCCGACCGGCGTGTGGACCGCGCAGCGGGTGCACATCGGTTCGTCGCACCGGTTGCAGCGCAACCGGGTCTCGACCTCGGGATGACGCTTGCAGCGGAGCGGGGCGGCAACCGGGGGCTGCAGGGCGTGGGAGTCGGCCATCAGTACGTCGTACCCAACTTGCCGACCAGGGTCTGGTAGAAGTTCTGGCGACTGCCGGTGCGCACGTAGCGGGCCGGATGCTCGCTGGCCACCACCGTCACCTCGTCCCCCTCCTCCATGTCAAGGTGGAAGTGGCCGTCCACCGTCAGCATGGCCTCGTAATCCCAGGTGGCCCGCACCCGGACCTCGGTGCCCTCGGACAACACAAGCGGTCGGTTCAGGGACAGGTGGGGCGCGACCGGAACAATGACGATGTTGCGCAGTTCCGGCGGCAGAATCGGCCCTCCGGCCGCCAGCGCATAGCCGGTGCTGCCGGTCGGCGTGGCCACAATCAGGCCATCGCAGGTGATGGCAGCCAGATTCTCGCCGTCCAGTCGGATGCGGGTCTCAATCACGCGGGCCAGGCTGCCGCGGCTGATCACGGCATCGTTCAGCGCCGCGAAGGTGTGCACCGTCTGCAAGCCGCCGGTATTGGGATCCCTTCGATCCACGCGCACACTGATCATGAGCCGTTCTTCCAGCCAGCAGTTCCAGGCCAGCATGGCTTCGATGGCAGGACGCCATTGATCCGGCTGCACTTCGGACAGAAATCCGACCTTGCCCATGTTGATGCCCAGGACCGGAACCCCCCAGGCGGCTCCGCTGCGGCCCGCTCGCAACATGGTGCCGTCGCCGCCGATGGCAACGATGACATCGACATGCGGCAGGCGCGGGCTCAGGGTGTCGGGTTCCCAACTGGACGAGTGGCACACCTCGTACAGGCCCTGCATTGTCAACCAGTCCCCAATCTCGGAGGCCAGCAGGGCCGCATCCGCCTTGTGCGGATGATGGAGCACGCAGATATTGCGCCAAGGGGCGGCGAAAGGGGACCGGGTCGCGGCCCGACCGTCGAGAAACGTATCGCTCATGACGGACATTGTAGATTGACGGAAGCGCCGTTTTCGTCCCGGCCCGGCGGTCGCCAGGTTGTCCCGCCCCCTGTTGCTATACTTGCCGACGCTTGGTGCCCGGACCCGCCGGGGCCGCGCCCTTCTCCCGGTTGGCGCGACATGCGCATTCTGGTCCTTTCGGATATCCACGCCAACTTCGCCGCCCTGGAGGCCGTCATCGCCCACACCAGGGACCGTTGGGACGAACTTTGGTGCCTGGGCGACATTGTCGGCTACGGCCCGCGTCCCAACGAATGCGTCGACCTGATTCGTGCGCAGGCCAGCCTGTGCGTGCCGGGTAACCACGACCGGGCCGTGCTTGACAACAACACCAGCCGCCAGTTCAACGACATGGCGCGGGAGGCGATCGACTGGACCCGCGCCGAACTCACCACCGGCAACAGTGCCTACCTGGAATCCCTGTTGCCCAAGCCGGTCCCGGTGGACAGCTTGGACTTGTTGGCCACCCATGCCTCGCCCCGCGATCCGGTCTTCGAGTACATGGACGGCATCGACACGGCACTTGCCAACTGGCGACGGCCCGAGTTCACCGCCAAGTTCTGCCTGGTGGGACACACCCACCTGCCGGACATCTTCCGCCTGCGCGTGGCCCAGGTGGACCCCGACGATGCGGACCGCCGAAAGGCCCGCGTGGAACGCATGCGGGCCCGGCCCGGGATGCCGGTCAACCTACAGCCCGAACTGAACCACCGCGTCATCCTGAACCCGGGCAGCGTGGGCCAGCCGCGGGACAAGAACAAGCGCGCCTCCTTCGCCCTGCTGGTGCAGGAGGGGCCGGAACTAATCTGGCACTACGAACGGGTAGACTATCCCATCGAACTGACCCAGACCCAGATGCAGCAGGCCGGCCTGCCCCGGATTCTGATTGACCGGCTCAGCTACGGCTGGTAGAGCCGGACCCGAGATGGTCCTGCACGGCCTGCGCCACCTTACGGGTCATGCCGGGCAGGTCGGCCAGAACATCCAAATCCGCCTGGCGAAGGCGATCCAGATCGCCCTCGCAGAAAGCCAGCAGGCCCTTGCGCCGGGCCGGACCCACCCCCGGCACGTCGTCCAGGACCGTGCGCGTCATGGCCTTGCCCCGCAGGGTGCGGTGGTGGGTGATGGCGAAGCGGTGGGCCTCGTCCCGAATACGCTGCAGCAGGAACAGTCCCTGGCTGTCGCGCGGCAGCAGAATTGACTCCGGCTTCCCCGGCACGAAGACCTCTTCGCTCCGCTTGGCCAGGCCAACGACGGGGACGACGTGCAGGAGGTCGTACTTGCGGAGCACGGCCACGGCTTGGCTCAGTTGCCCCTTGCCACCGTCCACAATCACCAGATCCGGCAGCACGTTCCAGGCGGTCTTCCCCTTGCGGCCTGGATCCAGGCCTTTTTCGCCGGCGCGCGCGAAGCGGCGGTCAAGCATCTCGCGCATGCTGGCAAAGTCGTCCGGCGCGCCGCGGGCGCCGGCGCCGCGGATCCGAAAGCGGCGGTAGTCGCTCTTGCGCGGCACGCCGCGGGCGAAGACCACCATGGAGCCGGAAGTGTGGTTCCCCTGCAGCGTGCTGATGTCGTAGCACTCCATGCGCACCGGTGGACGCGGCAGCTGCAGGGCCTCCTCCAGTTCGGCAATCGCGGTCTGCTGCCGGTTGGTGTCAACCCGGGCCGTGGCCTGCTGGATCCGCAGGTACTCCAGATTATTTTCCAGTCCCGACTCCATCAGGCGCCGCTTGGGCCCGCGCAAAGGGACATTCAGCCGCACCTTGGTGCCGCGCCGCGCCACAAGCCACTGTTCCAGCCAAGCCTGCTCCGGCGGCATGGCCTGCACCAGGATCAGGGCAGGCACGTAGGCCGCCTTGGCGTAGAACTGCTGCAGGAATGAACCGATCAGGTCACCCCGCCGCTCTTCGGCGGCTCCGGGGTCTTGGGACTTGCCCAGTTCCAGGCGATAGTGGTCGCGCCCCACCAGCCTTCCCTGGCGCACAAACATGATCTGGACCACCGCCATGCCCGATTCCGGATCGGGCACGATGGTGATGCAATCCTCGTTGTCCGGCTGGGCGCCGATCAGCACCTGCTGGCCCACGATGCGTTCGGCGGACTTGATCCGGTCGCGGATCAGCGCCGCGCGCTCGAAGTCCAGATTCTCGGCGGCCTGTTCCATCCGCTCCCGGAGTTGCCGCATGACCTGGCCCGTGTCGCCACGCAGGAACCGCATCATCTGGCGCAGGCTCTCGCGGTACTGTTCCGAGCTCTGGGCTCCGATGCAGGGCCCGCCGCACATCTTCAGGTGGTAGTACAGGCAGGGCCGTTCGTCCTCGCCGGTGATCCGACGGTCGCAGTCGAGATAGGGAAAGATGCGCCGGATGCCCTCCAAGGTCCGGTAGATGGCGCGGGCGTTTGTGTAGGGACCGAAGTAGCGCGCCCCGTCCCTGCGCATCGTGCGCGTGACTTCGATTTTGGGAAACGGGTCCTGCCAGTTGATCTTCAGGTAGGGGAAGGTCTTGTCGTCCTTGAGCAGGACGTTGAAGGGCGGCTGGTGCTCCTTGATGAGATTGTTTTCGAGCGTGAGCGCCTGCAGTTCATTGGCGGTGATCCACCAGGACACGTCCGTGATTTCCGGCACCAGGCGTTCCACGCGGGGATCGTCCCGCTGGCTGGGCGTGAAGTAGCTGCGCACGCGCGACCGCAGGACCTTGGCCTTGCCGACATACAGGACCTCGCCCGCGGGGCCGTGCATCAAATAGCAGCCGGGCGCGCGCGGCAGTTCCTCCAGCTTCCGTTGCACCAAGGGGGGTATCGAATAGGCCATGGCACCGATGTTAGCATCGGCCTGCCGGCGGGAGCCCAATAGCTGCGCGTTGCGGCATCCGCGTTCGGAACCGATCGGTCCGGCAGAACCCTTCTTCGCCACCGGCGTGCATACAATTAGACTGTCCGGCCCGGCCCTTCGGGCGTCCGGGTCCGGAGACCTGCCATCCTGCCTGCAAGCACGGAACTCCCCATGAAGAGATCGTCCGCATCCAGAAGAAACAGCCTCGACCACACGCTGCAGGATCTGGAGAAGCGCTTCGGTGACGGCATCGTCATGAAGCTGGGCGAGAACCCCGCCCTGAAGGTGGAGTCGATTCCGACCGGAGCCCTCTCCCTCGACATTGCCCTGGGCGTGGGCGGCGTGCCGGTGGGCCGCATCCTCGAGGTGTACGGCCATGAAAGTTCCGGCAAGACCACGCTCTGCCTGCACGTCATCGCCGAGGCCCAGAAAGCCGGGGGCCTGTGCGGCTTCGTGGATGTCGAACATGCGCTGGACCCCGACTACGCCAAGCGCATCGGGGTCGACGTCAACGAACTCTATGTCAGCCAGCCGGACACCGGCGAGGCGGCGCTGGAAGTGGCCGAGGCCCTGGTCACCTCGGGCGAACTGGCCGTCGTGGTGGTCGACAGCGTGGCCGCGCTGGTGCCCAAGCAGGAAATCGACGGCGAAATGGGCGACGCCCACGTGGGCCTTCAAGCGCGGCTCATGAGCCAGGCCCTGCGCAAATTGACGGCTCCGGTCAAGAACAGCGGCTGCACCCTGATCTTCACCAACCAAATCCGGCAGCGCGTCGGGGTGATGTTCGGCAACCCGGAGACCACCTCCGGCGGGATGGCCCTTCGCTTCTACGCCAGCGTGCGCATGGAGATACGGCGGCAGCAGGCCATCAAGGACGGCACGGAGACCATCGGCAACAAGACGAAGGTCACCGTACGCAAGAACAAGGTCGCACCGCCCTTCAGAATCGCCGAATTCGACATCATGTACAATCAGGGAATCAGTTCCGATGCGGACATCCTGAACTTGGCCATCGAACACGATCTGATCGATCAGCGCGGTTCCTTCTTCCGGTACAACGACGAGTTGCTGGGACAGGGACGGGCGGCGGCCGTGAACAGTCTGTCGGAGCAGCCGGAACTAACCGCGCATTTGCGCGACCTGATTTGCCAGAAAGTCGGATTGACCTCGCCTGAATCCCCGGACGGCGACACAGGCGCCTAACCTGCGAACCAGCCGCCACCGGACCGGTTCCGGTGGCGGTCTCCCTGCCCGTCCGCGGCTGGCGGGGCCGTTTTCCGCTTACCGCACCCACCCGGTCGTTGCCCCGTTGCCGGGGCGATTGCGCACAGCATCCGGAGCTGAGTGCAGCAGGACCCGAAAGCAACATGGACCTCACGATTTGGCATGTATTGATCGTCTTTTTGCTGGGCGCAATCCTGGCGGGAGCTGTCGTTGGCTGGTTCGCCTACCGCCGGGGCCGCCAGGAACGGGACATCGGTGAGGAGCGCATCCACAAGGAACTGCAACTCCAAAGGGAAGCCATTGCCAAGGAGAAGGCGGAGGGTGTCGCGGCCATACAGCAGGAACGGCTTGCGCTCAACGAACACGAGATCCAGCAGCACGAAAAACTGGAGGCCGAATGGTCGCGCCTGAACCAGGAATCGGCCCGGCAGAACCAGAGCCTGCGGGACCGGTCCCGCAGCCAGGACCACAAGCAGGAGGCCCTTGACAAGCGCGAACAGGAACTGACGCAGCGTACGGAAAAGCTGGATGCCCGGGAGGAGGATCTGGCCAGCCACAAGGAGCGCCAGAACCAGGAACTGGAACGCCTGGCCGAGCTGACCCGGGAGCAGGCGCGCAGGGAGGTCGTTGCCCGCGCCGAGGCCGAGGCCCGCCAGGAGGTGGCCCGGACCATCCGAGACATCGAAGCCCAAAGCCAGGAGATGGCGGAACAGAGGGCGCGGGAAATCATTACCCTGGCCATGGAACGCGTGGCGCACGACAGCGTGCCGGACCAGGCCGCCTCCAGCGTCTCCCTGCCTTCGGACGACATGAAGGCGCGCATCATCGGCCGCATGGGCCGCAACATCCGATCGCTGGAAATGGCACTCGGCGTGGATATCATCGTGGACGATACGCCGGGTGCCATCGTCATCTCCTGCTTTGACCCCATCCGGCGCGAGATTGCCCGCCTGGCCCTGGCCAACCTCGTCCAGGACGGCCGCATTCATCCGGCCCGGATCGAGAACGAAGTCAAGACGGCGGAACGGGAAGTGGACCGGATCATCCTGGACTCGGCCCAGAAGGCGATGCTGGAAGTCGGCATCCCAGGGCTGCACCGGGAACTGCAGGTGCTACTCGGACGTCTCAACTACCGCACCAGCTACAGCCAGAACCAGCTGTATCACGCCATCGAGACAGCCCACCTGTCCGCCATGATTGCCGAGGAACTGCACGGGGACGTGCAGACAGCCCGCATCGGCGGCCTCCTGCACGACATCGGCAAGGCCGTCAGCCACGAAGTGGAGGGCCCCCATGCAATCGTCGGTGCTGCCATCGCACGCCGCTACGGCATCAACGAAAAGATTGCCAACTGCATCGAGGCCCACCATCACGAAGTGGAGATGGCCTCCATGGAGGCCGTTATCGTAGCTACGGCGGACGCCGTCAGCGGAGCCCGCCCCGGCGCGCGCCGCATTTCGGTCGAACGGTACTACGAGCGCATCAAGGAACTGGAGGATGTAGCCCGCGGCTACGACGCGGTCAAGGAGAGCTACGCCCTGCAGGCCGGCCGCGAACTGCGCGTGCTGGTGCAGCCCAAGGACATCGACGACAAGGGTTGCGTGGAACTGGGCCGAGACATCGCGGAGCAGATCCACGATACCTTGCAGTACCCGGGCCAGATCAAGGTCACGGTGATCCGCGAAACCCGGTACGTGGCGGTCGCATCCTGACGCGTCGGGTATGGAGCAAAAGCCATTGCTCCATACCGGCACACTGCGGCAAGTTGTGGCACGTTACAGCTACGAACATCTACCGGGTGGGCGCGTTCGCGGCCAAGATTGGCGTCCACAAGAACACGGTCAAGGCCTGGGTCAGGTACCAGCGGCAACTCCAACAGGCCGTCACCGATAGCTGAGAAGGACACGCGCCGCGGTGATTGGTCTTGCTGCGTCGACGGAGTTGTGTTGGATGCGGATGCCAACGCCGCCTGCAACATCCAGGCGTTCACCTCGGAAGCCAGGTCGGCCTTTGCAAACGCAGAGACTCGTAAGGCGGGGCCGACCTGCCGGCTTGCAAGGTCCACGAAGCGTCAAACAGGCAGTCCGCTTCCGATTTGTGCAGGAAGTTGAGATTCCCATAGGTTCTGGAGACCGGTTGTATACGCCACAAGACCTTGCTCTTGGAAAGAACCAGACCGTCGGTGGGGACTGCTCCATCCGGACTCGAGTGGCTGGGGCGCCCATCCCTATCAACTGAGAGCGAATGACCCGCACCGGGGCTGAAGCGCGCCATGTAAAGGAACAGAAAATTTCCCGTTGGGTGTAACAGTTTGCAGTCGCCTGCGTCTTATATAGAAGGGGCATTGAGTCGTCCGCGGTCGATTCACCGCCTTTGTCAGCTGCCCGTACGTCACACTCCTACTTCGAGGCTGCAGTAATGACCGAACTCATCAAGGTCTCCAAGACCTCCCGCCCGACGGCCGTGGCCGGGGCCATTGCCGGCGTGATGCGCAAGGGCGGGTATGCCGAAATCCAGGCCATCGGGGCCGGGGCCGTAAACCAGTCCGTCAAGGCTCTGGCCACGGCGCGCAACTACCTGAAAGAGGATGGAATCGATCTTGCGGCCGTGCCCAGCTTCACGGAGGTCGAGATCGATGGCTCCATAAAGACGGCCGTGCACATGGCCATCTACAAGCAGTCCGACGTGCTGGACTCGGAACTGGACGAGGACGACGAGGAAGAGGACATGGTCCACCCTGTGGTGAACAACGGGATCCACAACGGCGAAACCCATCTGGCCCTTTAGCGCGTCCAACCGGCCGTGTGCGGAACCTCCGCCGGCTGCAGTTAGAATCCAGGTGCTTGCAAGCAGCGCCTGACGCAATCCCGCCAACCGGGCCGGGCTTGGCCGCACGGGCGCCTGGAGCCCGCAAGGGGGCCTCCCGATGAAGCCGTCCTCCGGCCCGTTCCGCCGTGTTCCTGCCCAAACACCAGGCCGCCCGACCAGGCACCAGCGGCAAATTCGTCGCTGCCGTGTTGGCAGTGGTTCTGGTCCTGTCCGGCCTGTCGACGGCCGAGGCCCAATCCGGGATTGAGACGCCGACGGCCTACCGGCAGTCTCCGTTCCTGCCCGCACCGCCGCAACTGGCGACCGTCCAGGATCGGTTGCCGCAGGACCCCGTGGTCCTGGATCCGGCATCCCTGTTCCAAGCCCCGGCCAACGAAGGAATGGGGCCGGGAGAATTCGGCGGGAACCTGGTGCTCGTGCGCGATCCGTACGCGCGGGTCGATGTCCCGGCACTGGCATTGCGCGAGAACCTCCTGAGCGCGCCGGCATGGGATTCTGCCGACCCGCGTCCCAACATCCTCGCCCGATGGCATGTCCATCCGGACCGCCGGCACTTCCGCCTCGAACTCCGGGCCGGTCTGCGCTGGTCCGATGGGGTACCCGTCACCACGCGCGATGTTGCCTTCGCGTTCAACGATCTTTGGCTCGACCCGGAGATGAACTTCCTGGGCATGCCGGACGTGATCCGCGCCGGCGGAGACGGCAACGGCACACCGGTGTCGCTGCGCATCCAGGACGACTTGGTCTTCTACCTGGAGTTCGATGAACCCTACGGCGGTTTCGTGCGCGCCTTGACCGAGTTGCATCCGGCGGGTTACACGGACTTCCTCAAACCGGTTCACCACCTGGCAGACTTCCATGCCGATCACGCCCCTGCCGCCGATCTGCGATCCCGCATGCAAAACTCCGGCACCAAGTACGCGTGGGAGCTGCTACAGGTTGCGGACTGTCAGCCCCACGAATTGGGACAGGACTCCTGCAACGGCTTTCCCGGGCTGCAGCCCTGGGTCCAAACCGAAGTGGAACCGGACGGCACCGTCCGTCTGGAACGCAATCCCTGGTACTTCAAGGTGGATCCGACCGGCCGGCAGTTACCCTATATCGACACCCTGACGGTCCTGCCACCCGCGGACCCGCCGCCCCCGTCACCGACCGCCGCCCTCGGAGCCGATCTAGCCACGCCCGCGGACGGCTGGCACAGGCGAACCGACTATCTTGCGCTGGGCGAGCTTGGCCGACACGGCATTCGCATCCTGGAGAGTGCGCAGGATCCGGTCGCACTGCACCTGAACCACACGGGCAAAGGCGAACGTTGGCAGACCCTGGTCGCCATGCCCGACTTTGGGCAAGCCCTGCCCCTGGCCATCAACCGGCCGGGATTGGCTGCAGCCCTGTCCCTGCCCGATGGCGGTACCGTTCATGATCCCGAGGCAGCCAACCGCCTGTTGGACGGGATGGGGCTGACCGAACGCACGGAACGGGGAATGCGCATGGGACCCGGCCGTCAAACCGCGGCCCTGACGCTGGCCTATGCGGCCGAGGAGTCGGGTTTGCACCGGATTGCGGAGCGGATCGTGGGCGATCTGGCTGCCGTGGGCCTGGACGTGTCTGCCGAACCACTGCCTTCCCGCCTGTTGGCCATCCGGATGCACAGCAATCAGTTGCAGATGTCCCTGGGCCCCTTCGGCGGGCCAGGCTGGGCCACCGGTACCGCTCAGGACCACCTACCCACCGGCGCCACCGGGCGCCGGTGGCAGCTCTGGCATGACAGCGGCGGCAGCCTGGGAACCGAACCGCCCGTTCCCATTCTGGAGTTGTACGAACTGGATTCCGTCCTGACGGCGTCCCTGCCGTCGGATCAGGCTGCGCGCCGGGCGCGGGCGCGGCTGGGCCCCATCAACGAAGAACAATTTCTGATTCTGCCGCTGGCACCGGAGGCCGGTCAGTTGGTGGTATTTGCAATCGGGTTGGGAAACCTTGCCCGAGGGGGACCGGTCGAGGCGGCCATGGCTGCGGCCGAGCTTTTCCATTGGACCGCATCCGGCGACGAAGCCGCGCCCGGCCAGTGAATTGACAGGTCGGGCCGTGTCCGGGGCGAACTACATCCCGTCTCCCGGTCCCAGATCCTCCGAGGCTAGTTCGACGAAGACCGGCTCGGGCTCCAGCAGTCCCAGCCTGACCGTGGGCCGAACGCCGTTGAAGGCTTTGGCGAAAGCCTGTACGTACCCTTTCATTTGCTTCCGGAAGAACTTCCGCGCCGCGTCGGGTTGCCGGGACCAAGCCCCGGTCTTCCAGTCCACAAGGTGCCAAGCCCCGCGGCCATCCTGAAAGAGCAGGTCCAGCCTGAGGTTGCGGGTGCGTCCCGCTAGTTCCGCGGACACCGGCATCTCCGTGAAGAGGCGGTCCGCCGAATTGATCTCCCGGCTGAACGGCAGTTCCCGGAGACGCAGCAGGCATTGCTGGATGTCCCTGGCATCCGGGGCCGCCAGCATGGGATAGCCCTGAAGCCTGAAGGCGACCAGATCCAGCAGTTCGTCCTCGGACATCGAGAACCACCGCCGCCACAAACCAAGGACCTCGTGGGCCAGGTCGCCCCTCTGCGTCTGCCGCGTGTTTTCGGGTTGGAACCGGGTACCGCCCTGTGCGGCTGCCCTGGCATGGATCGTCAGGCTGTCGGCTACGGCCGGCTCCTGTGCCAGTCTCAAATCACTGTTGGTCCAGGTTGGGCGCTCCCCGCGTCCCAATGCCCCAGCCTGGTCCTTATGGGTAGCAACCTTCCCAAGGTCCCTGTAGACCGCCAAGTCGTACTCGTGCCAATGCCTCTGAACCACCGGAGCATCCACGGCAAACAGCGGAATGGGCTGCGGTGACGATGGCGGGTCCCCCTGTTCCTGCGCCGCGGCCCGCTCCAGGGCGGCCGCCAGTTCCGCCGACCAGAGTTCCGACTTCCGGGAATTCGTGTTCCAGCCACTAAGGACCAGCAAATCCGCGGCACGGGTGCAGGCCACGTAGAAAAGACGCCGGCTCTCCGCATGCTGTCTGCGCTTCTCCATCTCCTTGACCAGTTGGAAACTGAAGGGCTCGGTTGGTTCGCCGTTTTCATCGGGTACCATGCAGACCAGATGGTTGGGATTGGAAGCCAGAACCGGCAGCGGCCTGCGGGGTCCTTCCCGGGTCCAGTCGTGTTCAAGATATGGCACGAACACCACGGGGAACTCCAGTCCCTTGGCACCGTGCACCGTCATGATGCGTACGGCTTCGCCGTCTTCGGGTTCGGTGCCTGCCTCCCGTTGGTTGGCCTGCCGATCCTGGCTCGCCAGCCGGCGCAGGAACTCGCCCAGCCCTTCCCCGCGGCATTGGAATGCCAGCCATTGCAGCGACTCGAGATCGTCCAGACAGCCCTGCGCCCGATACGGGTCCGCACTGCCGGCCAGAACACTTTCGTACCCGGTCTCACCCAGGATCTCCGCCAGCAGTCGATCCGGGGAGAGCACAAGCGCCTTGGCCCTCAGCGCGGACAGGACCTGATGTGCAAATTCGGCCTTGGTCCGCTGATCGGCCTCCAGTTCCGACAGCGCTTCGCCATCCAGGTTCGCCGCCCCCATCGCCGCCAGGTTTCCCGCCAGGAGGAACAGGGACTCGTCGCTAAGGCCAAACAACGGCGAACGCAGGGCGGCTGCCAGACTGAACCGATCAGAGGGTCGGCGCAGCCACCGCAGCAGGGCGACGACACTGCGGATGTGGGCCTGGAGTTTCAGGTCCGTGCCGTCCACCACTCTGAACGGGACCTGTTGCTCACGCAGGGCTTCCTCCAACAACGGGAGATGGGTGCGGGTGCGGAGGAGGATCGCTGCGTCGCCGTAGCGGAAGGCTCGAATCTCCCTCTCCACCTTGTGGGACAGGTCCAGAACGGGACGACCCGAATCCCGAATCTCCCTGAGGCGGTTTGCGATGAAGTCGAACTCGGCCAGCCGCTTTACTTCGGAGGCCTGGTCCCACTGTCCGCGACCGGTACCGGTGTCCGAGGTCTGTTCGGCTTCCAACAATGTATGCACCTCCAGGGACGGCTGCCTTACGGGAGCTCCGCGGTTGGACGTCAGATCCATGGATACTGCTTCATAGTCCTGGTAACCGTGCGCGCTCAGCGGTTGAAACACATCCTTGAAGATCGCATTGGTGGCCGCGATCAGCTCCCGGTGGGTCCGGAAGGATTCGGACAGGGTATCCAGCGGCTGTGCCGATTGGCTTTGGATGTCTGCGGCCAGCTTCACGAACTCCGCCACTTCGGCTCCGCGGAAACGGTAGATGCTCTGCTTGGTGTCCCCCACGGCAAACAGTCGGCCCGGACGACGGCCTTCATCAACCCAAGCGCCCGTCCGGGCCGCCAGGCATCCGATGATTTCCTGCTGCAGTGGATTGATGTCCTGATACTCGTCCACCAGAAGGTGGTTGATTCCCAGAATGGCGGATCTCACCCGTGAAGCGGGCTGCGCCGCATGAGCCTTGAGCAGGTGCAGCGCCTTGAGTTCCAGGTCGTCGAAGGTCAGCAGGTGGCGTTCCCGCTTGACGGCGTGCAGGTGGCGGTTGGTCTGTTTCCACGCCGAGTGCCAGAGGACAAGCAGTCGCAGCGCCTCCCGGTCCTGCTCATCCAGTTCCCCGCCAACCGAACCGACCCGGACGCGAGCCAGCCGGTCACACAGATCGTGTACGAACCGCCAAGCTGCGTTGCAGCACTGCTTGAGTTCCGGATCCATCTTGTTGCCACCCACATCCCGGATGGATTTGGGCCAATCCTCGGTGTTGAATGCTTCCCGCGCCTGGTCCCAGTGGCCTTCGATTAGGAGCTGGAGGGCCCCCAAGGCCCAGGCACACCTTGTTTGAAGCGTGCTCTTGACATTCGGATCGCGGACCGCAGCCTCCAAAACTGCCCGCATGCCCGCCAGATCCCGTTGCCCAATCTCGGAAGTGACTGCCGCCTCCGCTTCGGCATGGGCTGCCTGCCACACCTTGCGCAAACACTCCTCCACCGGCCCCGCTTCCTCCATGCCGGCCAGCAAATGCTCCTTGGTGAGCAGATCCGCCAACACCTGCCTGAACACTGCCGGCTCGAAGATTCGGACCAGCTCGACTTCAGGCAATCCGGTCCCGTCGATTTCCCGGCAGTAGCGGCGCACTGCCTCTGCGCGCAGGGATGCCGTCCTGATCTCGTCGGCCACCTCGAAGTCCGGATCAATGCCCGCCTCCACGGCATGCTCGGTCAGCAGACGCTGGCAGAAACTGTGCACGGTGGTTACCTGCAACGAGTCGAGTTCCGCGATGCGGGGCTGCCACACCCCGGGGTCGTCGCAGGCCCGGACGTTAATCTCCCGACGAATGCGCTGGCGCATGGACATGGCCGCCGCCTTCGTAAACGTAATCGCCACGACCGATCGCAGGGGCCATCCCGGTCTGCGCTCCAGTACATGCAGGAACCGCTGGACCAGGACATGGGTCTTGCCCGTCCCGGCTCCCGCCATCACCGATTGGTTCCGGTCAATCGACCTGATGGCCGCCCTTTGTTCCGGCGTAACGTTGTTCATGCGGACTTCAGGCGACGGCGCCCCTTGTTGCGACTTCGCCATGAGGGCTGACAGAATTCGGCCTTCCCGCACCAGGGGGCGCAGGACAATGTCGCCCGGTCCAACTGCCGCGGCGCGCTGGGGAATGTGCCGTCCGTGACGTCGGCGACAATATGGTCCAACTGCTTCAGCACGGCCTCGACCAGCGGATCACCGTCGTTGTGCGGCGCAACGATTTCCGGGCTGGTCTTGCGGGCCCCGCTTCTTGGCCCCCTCCGTTCCAGGTTGCGGACGTTCCAGTAGGCACTGTAGGCAACCGGCCCCATGCGGTTGTGCACGGCCCGTCCGTACAGCACCGCCTGCAGGGTTTTGCCTCTCTCTATATCCGACTTGGTCTTTCCCGAACGCTTGTAGTCAATCACGCGCAGGTTCCCCTCGCCGTCCACATCAATGCGGTCGGCGACGCCTCCCAGGCGGACGGATCCCGTCTCCTTCAATAGGTCGCTGTCCTCAATCCACTCCATCCACTTTTCGTGGTGCATGGGCATCCAGGCATCCGAGGCGAGATGGTCCGGGTCCTCCAAGTCCGCGAGAACCAGTTGGATTAGGTTCCGCCTAATCTGCTCCTGGTCATGGCTTTCCAGGGGATAGGGCTGGTACTTCAACCGGACATGCCGGGAATCGTCGCCCTCGGCCAGCACTTCGGTCACCAGATCCTCGACTTGTCTCTCGCTCAGTTGTGCCAGGCTCCGGCCCCTCAGCTTTCCGTAAATGCGTTCCAGCGCATCGTGGTAGATGTTGCCTTCCACCACCGGCGGCATCCCTTCCTCGGGTGTTGCGTCAGGCTTTAGGCCCAGTACTCGTTCAGCGAAGAACCCCAGGGGGCAGACCGGAAAGTTTTCGAGGGCACTGGGACTCCAACGATGGTCCGTGCCGAATCGGGTTCGCAGGCGGTGCAGGACCGTCGGACTGGACAAAACGCCCTCATAACAGGCCGCCGCTGCGGTGTCGGCGCGTAATGCGTCCACGCGGGCCAAGTCCTCGACACGTTTCAAGTCCGCTGCAATGCCCGCCTCAACGGCCAAAGTCCTGTAGGCCGCTCCCTCCCGTACCCTGTGCCGAAGCAGTTCCCGCAAGGAAGCGGGACGCTCGTCCCCAGTTTGGACATCTCCGTCACCGGGCCAAAAGGGCGAGGCTGGAACCAGACCGGATTCAAGCGCGCCGCCGGTGATGGACTTCCGGGAGCGGCTCAGATACAGGCGGTCCGCGCATCCGGACACAAGCATGTCCCATTGCAGCCAGGCCATTCGGTGGTCGTGGGCGCGCAATTCAAGCGCGTGGTTGTCGCGCTCGCGTGCCGAGAAAATGGGGTCGGCCGGAGGAGTGGCCGGTAGCGATCCCTCGTTGAGACCCAACACGAACAGATACCGTGTCGGCACCATCCAGCCGTGGTTGAACTCGAGAACCGACACGGACTCCTCGGATTCGTACAGGGGGACCGACCGTTGCTCAATCTGATCCAGAAGGCGTCGCCTCAGATCCAGCCACTGGACGCGCCTGTCAACCGGTACCGAGCGCCGTGCCGCCGCGACCATCTGTTCCAACTCCAGGCGAACGGCTTCGGCAAGAGCCTTCTCTGCGGGTTCGATTTCCGAGGGAATGCCAATCCCAACCCCTTCCGGCTGCAACAGGTCCCGGACCCAGCTCAACAGACTGCGTTCGTCCTCGGTATTCGGCGGAGTCAACCCGTCCAACAGACATTGGGCAACACATTCCAGGTCCCGGCGGAGATCGGCCGGCTCTTCCTTCAGACCCATGTCCCTTAGAAGGTGTCGGTCCCAGTCGGCATCTGCGTGAAACGGACTCAGCCATTGTTCCCTGCCCTGGATCACGCCGAAGGCCTGCGTCAGGGTACGCAGGTGTTCCAGGTAATCGGTTTCCATGCCCGGATGGAACAGCCAGGGCGACAGCAGCAAGTCCCAAGTCTCTGCAAGAGTGAACTCGGGTGCTGTCAGCAGTGCCTGTCGGAACGCCAGGCACAACGGGTGTTCCGCCAAGGGCAGGGAGAGATTCAGGGGAACCCGGTACTCCGCCGCCACCCGGCGCAGGAGTGAATTCCAGTCGCGCAAGGAGGGAACGCACAAAGTGACATCCTTCAATTCGACGTGACCGGTCTGGAGCATCTGCTTGACGCGGCGCAGCACCCAGCGCACCTCGTCCTCGGCGGTCGGCCACTCCGCCACTTCATCGGCCTTTCTCTCGGCAGACCCGAGACCGGGCGCAGACCTGTGAGGTTCCCCAAGTTCCTCGGCCGAGACGTCGGAGCGGGCACGGCCCAACTTCGAATGACCGGCGGGCAGAAACACCCCAACCTGTGTTCCGCGCCGCTGCAGCGACTTCAGGCAATTCCGTTGCAAGGGGGTAAAGCCGACGAAGCCGGCCACTAGAAGACCAGTAACGAGATCCAGGTCGGCGGTGTCATCCTGCAGCAGTGAGCACGCGTGCGTCAGGGCGACGGCCGGATCCCGAATCCCTGTCTGTTCCTGCCGCTCAACATATCGGTCGTACAACAGGGACAGATCCCGGTTCCGCGTCCCGCCACCCGCTCCGGCCCAGTCCCGGAAGACATCGGGCGCGATGGCCTGATGCTGCATCTCCTTGAACCAGACCAGAAGGCGATGCTGGAAACCCGGCAGGAGCAGTGAATCCTGGATCTCGCTTTGCAGGCCTTCGGCGTGAGCCTCTTCGGCGATGGTCGCCACGAGCAGCACCTGGTCTTCAGGTTGCAGAAGACGCGAATCGAGTCCGGCCTGTCCCAGCAACCGGGTCGTCAACCTGCCAAAGCCGAAGGAATGCACATTCAGCCGCGTGGCAGGCCGCCGCCGCCACACGGCCTCCAGCGCGGGTGGCAACAGCACCCAGACCGCCGCCAGGGGATCGCCGGACTGCAGCCGGGCGATCCCCTTCCGAACGCCCCCCAGCGCCTGTTCGTTGGTGTAGACCCGAACAACCTGCAGGCCGGACATGGGCATAGGTTGCGTTCGGGTTGGTCTTAGCCGGTAGCCGGCTGCCGGCGGCGCACCAGATGCACGAATTCCGCAAACAGCCGGTCCGCATCGTGCGGACCAGGGCTGGCCTCCGGATGATACTGAACGCTGAACACGGGCCTGTCCTTCAGGCGCAGGCCCTCCACCGTCTTGTCGTTCAGGTTCCAGTGGGTAATTTCCACGTTGTCCGGCAGGCCGTCGTGCAGCACGCTGTAGTTGTGGTTCTGCGAAGTGATCTGAACATTGCCGGCCGCCAGGTCGCTGACCGGCTGGTTGCCCCCGTGGTGGCCGAACTTGAGCTTGTAGGTCTCCGCGCCTAGGGCCTGGGCAATGATTTGGTGGCCCAAGCAGATGCCGAACAGGGGCACCCTGCTCTCAATCAACTGTCGGGCCGTCTCCGTCACGTAGTGCAGGGCACCGGGATCGCCCGGGCCGTTGCTCAGGAAAAGGCCGTCGGGATTCATCGCCAGGACCTCGGCCGCGGAGGTGGAGGCCGGCACCACTTCGACCCGAAAGCCCTGGCTGGCCAGGCGGCGCAGGATGTTGTACTTGATGCCCAGGTCCCAAGCCACAACCAGAGGCTGCCGTTCCATCTCGACCGGTTCCGGCAATTCCCCCGAAGCCACCGGCTCCCATGGGGCATCGGTCGTCTCAGCCCAGGCGTAGGGTTCGGCGCAGGTCACTTCGCGCACCAAGTCCCGGCCTTCCAGCCCTTCAAAGTCCCGAGCCCGGACCAGGAGTTGCTCCGGGTTCAGGGAACCGTCCGTGCACAGGGCCGCATGCACCACCCCCTGTTCGCGGATGTGTCGGGTCAACAGCCGGGTGTCGATGTCGCTGATGCCGGGCACGCCGGCTTCGGCCAGCCAGTCCGGCAGGGACCGCGTGGCCCGCCAGCTGGACACATGACGGCTGACTTCGCGCACGATCAGGGCTGTCAGGCGGGGACGTGCGCTTTCGATGTCCTCTTCGTTGATGCCGGTGTTGCCAATGTGGGGCGTGGTCATGCAAACCATCTGTCCCTGATAGGAGGGATCCGTGATCACCTCCTGGTATCCGGTCAGGCAGGTGTTGAACACCACCTCTCCAACCTCCACCGTCTCCGCGCCGAACCCTTGGCCGACGAAAACGGTGCCGTCCGACAGCACCAGATGGGCGCGCTGCCCGTTCACGGGACCGGCTCCGCGATGGCGTAGTTCTGCAGGCTGCGCACGTCCGCATCCTGTTCCTGAAGAGCCCGAATGCCGGTCACAGCCGCCGCGGCCGCGGGCATGGTGGTCAGAATGGGAATGGCCAGCCGGGTGGCCAGAGCCCGGATCCGGGCACCGTGGCGCCGGCTGCGCGGTCCCTTGGGCGTGTTCACCACCAAATCCACATGCCCGTCCTGCATGGCCTCGATCACGGTACTGCCCTCCTCTCCAGCCTTGCGCAGCTGCTGGACTTCCAAGCCCGCCGCCCGAAGGAACGCCGCTGTACCCTGAGTGGCCAGCAGCCGGAACCCGAGTGCATGCAGTTCACGGGCGATGGACAGGGCATCCGGCTTGTCCTGATCATTGACGGTCAGCAATGCACCGCCACGCACCGGCAGCGGTGATCCGGCCTGTTCCTGGCTCTTGGCAAAGGCATTGCCGAAGTCCGGGGCGTGCCCCATCACCTCACCGGTGGAGCGCATTTCCGGTCCCAGGATGGTATCCACGCCGGTGAATTTCTTCCAGGGCAGCACGGCCTCCTTGACAAAGAAGCCGTTCACCGACGGTTCCTCCGTCAGGCCAAGCTCCGCCAGTGTGGAACCCAGCATGACCTTGGCGGCAATCTTGGCCAGTTGCACGCCCGTGGCCTTGGACACGTAGGGAACGGTGCGGCTGGCCCGCGGATTCACCTCCAGGACATACACATCTTCACCCTGAATGGCGTACTGCACGTTCATCAGCCCCCGCACGTGCAGGGCCATGCCCAGCCGGTGCGTATGGCTGCGCAACAGGTCCAGGACGTTGGCCGACAACCGATGCGGCGGCAGAACGCAGGCACTGTCGCCACTGTGCACCCCGGCGCCTTCCACGTGCTGCATGATGCCGCCGATCACCACCTGCCGCCCATCGCAAATCGCGTCGACATCCACCTCGATCGCACCATTCAGGAACTGATCGACATAGAGGGGATGATGGGGCGACACCTGGGCCGCGGCCTGGATGTAGGTCTTGAGATCAACCTCGTCGTGCACGATGGCCATGGCCCGTCCCCCCAACACGAACGACGGGCGCACCACCACCGGATAACCGATGGTCTCCACCACCGCCAGGGCCTGGTCCAGGTTGCGCGCCAGGCCGTGGGCGGGCGCGGGGATGTCCAGTTCCGCCAGCAGGTCGCTGAAGCGATCCCGGTCCTCGGCCAGATCGATGCTGGCGGGCGAGGTGCCCAGGATCGGCACACCATCCCTTTCCAGGTTCGTTGCCAGGTTCAACGGAGTCTGTCCACCGTACTGCACGATGACCCCCGCCAGATCGCCGTTGGCGGCTTCCCGCTGGACGATATGCAGGACGTCCTCACGCGTCAGCGGCTCGAAGTAGAGGCGGGTACTGGTGTCGTAGTCCGTGCTCACCGTCTCCGGATTGCAGTTGACCATGATGGTCTCGTAACCCATCTCCTGCAGCGCGAAGCTGGCGTGGACACAGCAGTAGTCGAACTCGATGCCCTGTCCGATGCGGTTGGGTCCTCCGCCCAAGATCACCACTTTCCGGCGATCGGTGGGCAAGGCCTCGTCGCCCTCGTCGTAGCTGCTGTACAGGTAGGGTGTGAAGGCCTGAAACTCCGCGGCACAGGTATCCACCTGGTGGTAGGTGGGGCGGATGTCCTGTTGCCAACGCGCCTCCCTGATGTCCACCTCCGACCATGGTTCCGTCCCGTTATGCGAGAGCAACTCCGCCAGCTGAGCGTCGCTGAAACCCTGACGCTTGGCCTCCCGGAGGCTTTCGGCATCCGCCCTGGAAACCCGGCCAGCGGTTTCGAACAACTGCTGCATCTGGTCCAGGAACCAGATGTCGAACCCGGTCATGCGGGCGAGGGTTTCCAAATCCCACTGCCGTTCCAGGGCGGTATACACCGCAAACAACCGATCGCGGTTGGGCGTTCGCAGCAGATCTTCCAACTCGTTGTCGGTGACCGATCCTTCCAGCGGTCCCCAGCCGTTGCGGCCGATTTCGAGGCTGCGAATGCCCTTTTGCAGGGCGGCCTTGAAGGTGCGGCCAATGGACATCACCTCTCCCACGGACTTCATCTGCGGGCCCAGGCTGGACTCCACGCCGCTGAACTTTTCAAAGGCCCAGCGGGGAATCTTCACGACCACATAGTCGATGGACGGCTCGAAGGCCGCCACGGTCTGCCGCGTGATGTCGTTGGTCAGCTCGTCCAGGTTGTAGCCCACCGCCACCAGGGCGGCCCACTTGGCGATGGGGAATCCGGTCGCCTTGGATGCCAACGCGCTCGAGCGCGAGACCCGCGGATTCATTTCGATGACCACAACCCGGCCGGTTTCCGGGTGCACGGCAAACTGAACGTTGGACCCGCCGGTCTCAACGCCCACGGCCCGCATGACCAGGCGCGCCTGATCGCGCAGCCGCTGCAGTTCCCGGTCCGTGAGGGTCTGGGCCGGGGCCACGGTGATGCTGTCCCCGGTATGGACGCCCATGGCGTCCAGGTTCTCGATGGAACAGACCACGACGAAGTTGTCCGCGCCGTCGCGCATCACCTCGAGTTCGAATTCCTTCCAGCCGATCAGCGACTCCTCGATCAGGACGCTGCCAACGGGGCTTTCGCGCAGGCCCCAGGATACCTTGACATCGAACTCGTCCGGGGTATGGACGGTGCCGGCACCGCTGCCGCCCAGGGTGAAGCTGGGACGGATAAAGATGGGGAAGCGGCCAATCGTTTCCGCGTGCCTGCGGGCCTCCTCCAGGGTCGTGGCCAGGAAGGAGTGGGGCGACTCGAGCCCGTATTCGGTGATGGCGTTCTTGAACAGCTCCCGATCCTCGGCCAGCTGCATCGACTCGAGACGGGCGCCGATGAGTTCCACGCCATACCGGTCCAGGACGCCGGCCGCCGCCAGATCGACCGCCAGGTTGAGTCCCGTCTGGCCGCCGACGGTGGGCAGCAGGGCATCCGGTCGTTCCCGTGCAATGATCTTCTCCAGGTAGGGAACGGTCAGCGGCTCCACGTAGGTGGCATCCGCCATCTCCGGATCCGTCATGATGGTGGCCGGATTGGAGTTGACGAGGATGATGCGGAAGCCCGCCTGGCGGAGGGCCTTGCACGCCTGGACACCGGAGTAGTCGAACTCGCAGGCTTGACCGATCACGATCGGACCTGATCCGATGATCAGGATGGATTCGATGTCGGTGCGGCGAGGCATTGGAGCGGGGGTGGAGGAGCCGGAAGCAACCTGGAATTCTGCCGAAACCGCGGGATCGTACCACAGCAAATCCGGGTTTGATTGAGCAAGGGGAGTACTCAGATCAGGGCTGGGTCGATGATGAGCTGCAAGCACCCGGATCCCCTCCGACAACGAGGTGGGCCACCGTCATTTCCGTGGCCGGCGCGCCTTCAGGCAGACCCTCATGCCACAGTAGCCCATTGACAATGCCGGGACAAGAGGTTGCCCGGTCCGCTCAGGGTTTCCCCGTACACGCGGGAGCAGACCGGCCCACCCAGGCCATGCGTCCGATCAGGTCAGTAGGCTTCGTCCGCCTCCAGGGACCGGCAGAGAACTCTCTCATCTCGCCCCATGCCTCCCGAATGCGGTGCAGCCTGAACCAGGCAGTCTTCTGCATCATCCCAATATGGTTCCCCCGCATACGCGGGGATTGACGGAAATCTCTGAGGTCTGGGGCCGATTGAAGCAAAGTCGCATCGACCATTACCCCTCGGAAGGCATCAAACAATGCCTGTGCCGGCGTGGTTGTCTTCAACATCGAATGCCGGCGGCTCCAACGGGAAGATGCGACGAGTCATGGCAGGCACATCGAAGGATTCTGAGCCAACGCAGACGAGCCTCGCTCCAACTTCGTCGCCCTGTATCTGTACCGCGAGTGCAGCTACTCAGCACGAGACACCCGACAGCTCAAGGCGTGCCAACCCTTGGCCCGCGCAACGAGCGGGGCGCGACGGGCCGCTTGGAATTGGTCGATTCCGTCGGATTCCGTCTTTGGCTACTCAATCACTTTGCCTATAGAGTCCACTGGGATTTGACTAGGTAGCTTCGAAACAAACCAAGACCGTGTGACATGGTCGAATCTCCATCCCTGTCCGAGGGACCTCCACCAAGCATACCCAACAGCCGACATGCAAAACAGCGGTACATCTGCAAGGTTTCCGTCAATGAAATCGCCAGATTGAACCAGATTTTCCATGAAGTCTGCGTCCTGTCCTGGTGAATTTCGGCACATTTTACACAATACAGATGTCCCTTCATGATGGATTTCAAACCAGCAGGATCCCCGGAGTCGGAAATTTCGCAACTTGAATCATTTTTGCACATCTCTTTGATTATTTGATATGCTATTGGTTTGGATTCTCTCATTTAGGTTTGTACGCAGGGTAGGCGCCACGATGTCACCTCCGCTGCGCAGCAAGAGTGTCTGCGCAGCGGTTGTCGACCGTGGTTTGTTCGCAGTCGGCAACATGGTCAGTCCATCGCCCGTTCAGCCTGCATGTCTCGCACGCAGAGGCCATTTTGAGGAGACGTCGTGATGTCTGATACTTCCCTTGCCCCTTCCAGTGCCAATCAAGCCACGCCCCTTTTACACACCGGCCCACCAGCGAAGCAGGGCCTTTATGATCCGCGCTACGAGCACGATGCCTGCGGCGTCGGCTTTGTGGTGGACATCAAAGGCCGGAAGTCCCACGCCATTGTTGCGCAGGGGCTGCAGGTGCTCCTCAACCTGGCACACCGGGGCGCCTGCGGATGCGAACCGAATACGGGCGACGGCGCCGGCATCCTGATGCAGATGCCGGACCGGTTCATGCGCAAGATTGCCGCGGCATCGGGAATCGAACTGCCGCCGCCTGGCGAGTACGCGGTGGGCATGGTCTTCCTGTCCCAACGGGAGGACTACCGTTTCCGGTGCGAGGAACGCTTCGAAAAGATTGTCCGCGCCGAAGGGCAAACCGTTCTCGGCTGGCGGACCGTGCCGACCGCCAACGGGGAGTTGGGCCACACGGCCAAGTTGGGCGAGCCGGCCGTGCGTCAGGTCTTCATTGGACGCAACCCGGAGCGGTTGACAGGCAACGACGACCTGGCGTTCGAGCGCAAGCTTTACGTTATTCGCAAGCAAGCCGAGAACGAGATTCGGTATTCGCAGATGCGTGCAGGGGATGCATTCTATATCGCCAGTCTCTCGTCTCGCACGGTTGTCTATAAGGGCATGTTGATGTCGGAGCAGGTCAAGGGCTTTTTCCCGGATCTGCTGGATAAGGACATGGAGTCGGCGCTGACGGTGATCCACTCGCGCTTCAGCACCAACACCTTCCCCAGCTGGGAGCGCGCCCACCCCTATCGATACCTGATTCACAACGGCGAGATCAACACCCTGCGCGGCAACGAGAACTGGATGCACGCGCGCCAGTCCCAGTTAAGCAGCGAATTGTTTGGCGACGACATAAAGAAAGTCCTGCCGATCATTCACCCGGATGGCAGCGATTCGGCCAAGTTCGACGAGACGCTGGAGTTTCTATATCTGGCGGGCCGTTCCTTGCCGCATGCCATGATGATGATGATCCCGGAGCCGTGGCCGCAGCATGAATCAATGAGTGATGCCAAAAAGGCGTTTTACGAGTATCACAGCACGATGATGGAGCCGTGGGACGGACCGGCGTCGATCGTCTTTACCAATGGCGCCGTCGTTGGCGCCGTGTTGGATCGCAATGGGTTGCGACCCTCGCGCTACTGTGTCACCAAGGACGACATGGTGGTAATGGCGTCCGAGACAGGCGTGCTGCCGCTGGAACCGGATCGAATCTTGCGGAAATCGCGTCTGGAACCGGGGCGCATGTTTCTGGTGGACACGGATCAGGGCCGCATCATCTCCGACGAGGAACTGAAGGAGACGATGGCCCAAGTCCATCCCTACCGTGCATGGCTGGACGAGCACATGGTCAGCCTGGATGAAATCCCGCAGCCCGATGTCGAGGTACCGGGTGTGGAATACAGCACGCTACTCGAACGGCAACAGGTATTCGGCTACACGTTCGAGCAGTTGCGCATCCTGCTGGCACCGATGGCCACTGACGGTGTGGAGGCATTGGGTGCGATGGGCAACGATACGCCGGCCGCAGCCCTGTCCAATCATTCACAGCTGCTGTACAACTACTTCAAACAGCTTTTCGCCCAGGTGACCAATCCCCCCATCGATGCCATCCGTGAAGAACTGGTTACGGGCACCGAGGTAATGCTGGGCGCGGAGTTGAATCTTCTTGAAACCAATCCGGAGAACTGCCGTCAACTCAAGTTGCGCCACCCGATCCTTACGAACCGCGAGTTGGCCAAGATCCGCCATGTCGGAGAAAGCGGTACACAGGGTTTCCGCGCCAGGACCCTTCCGATTCTCTTTGACATCCACGGCGGGGAGGCTGCGCTGGAGCAGGCACTCGAGGATCTGTTCCAGGCGGCGACACAGGCCATTGACGAAGGCATCAACATCCTCATCCTTTCGGACCGGGACGTTGGCCCCGGAATGGCACCGATCCCGGCGTTGTTGGCGACCTCTGGACTGCACCACTATTTGATTCGCAACGAGACGCGCACGCGGGTGGCGCTGGTCGTCGAATCCGGCGAACCGCGCGAGGTGCATCACCTGTCCCTGCTAATTGGCTACGGCGCGACGGCCGTCAACCCGTATCTGGCGATGGAAACGCTGGCTCAGATGATTGAGAATCGACTGTTGGTGGGAATTGACCACGACACGGCGGTCTACAACTACGTCAAGGCAGCGGTTAAGGGTGTCGTCAAAGTGATGTCCAAGATGGGCATTTCGACGATCCAGAGTTATTGTGGCGCACAGATTTTTGAGGCGTTTGGTCTCAGCCAGCGCGTGGTCGACAAGTACTTTACCTGGACCGCGAGCCGGGTCGAGGGGATCGATCTGCCGGAGATATACGCCGAAATAAAGATGCGCCACGACCGGGCCTATCCTGTGCGCCTCTTTGCGCCGGGCCAGATGAACGGCGGTGCGCCCCGTGTGCCCGAAAACGGGACTGGACACGGGGAAGGCCAGCTGCTCGCACCGGGAGGCGACTACCAGTGGCGCAAGGACGGCGAACTGCACTTGTTCAACCCGCGCACGGTACACCTGCTGCAGAAGGCGGTTCGGACCGAGGATTACGCCTCGTTCAAGGCCTACACGCAGGACATCGACCTCATGAACAGGGAGTGGTGCAACCTGCGCGGTCTGTTGGAGTTTGACTTGGATGGCGCACCGAGCATACCCATCGAAGAGGTGGAGCCGGTGGAGTCGATCTGCAGACGCTTTAAGACCGGAGCCATGTCCTACGGTTCGATCAGCAAGGAGACGCACGAGACGCTGGCGATAGCCATGAACCGTATCGGCGGGCGCAGCAATACCGGCGAGGGCGGGGAAGACCCAGCCCGCTACGTCTTGGAACCGAACGGCGACTCCAAGAACAGTGCCATCAAGCAGGTGGCGTCCGCCCGCTTTGGCGTGACAAGCTACTATCTCGTCAACGCCAGGGAGTTGCAGATCAAGATGGCACAGGGCGCCAAGCCGGGGGAAGGGGGCCAATTGCCCGGCAAAAAGGTGTATCCCTGGATCGCCGAGGTACGGCACTCCACGCCCGGGGTCGGTCTGATCTCGCCGCCACCGCACCATGACATCTACTCAATTGAAGATTTGGCGGAGTTGATCCACGACCTCAAGAACGCCAACCACCACGCACGCATCAACGTGAAGCTGGTGTCGGAGGTGGGCGTGGGCACAATCGCGGCAGGGGTCGCCAAGGGCCATGCCGATGTAATTCTGATCAGCGGCCACGACGGCGGAACGGGGGCATCCCCGCAGACGAGCATCAAACATGCCGGCCTGCCATGGGAGTTGGGCGTGGCCGAAACACATCAGACCCTGTTGATCAACAATTTGCGCAGCCGCGTCGTCGTTGAAACCGATGGCCAGCTGAAGACGGGCCGCGACCTGGCCATCGCGGCGCTGTTGGGCGCCGAGGAATTCGGTTTCGCCACAAGCCCGCTGGTCGCCCTGGGCTGCATCATGATGCGGGTCTGTCACCTGGACACCTGCCCGGTGGGCGTCGCCACACAGAACCCGGAACTGCGGGAGAAGTTCACAGGTGATCCCCAACATGTCGTCAACTTCATGCGCTTCATCGCCCAGGAGTTGCGCGAATACATGGCACGGCTCGGGTTCCGCACCGTGGACGAGATGGTCGGGCGGACCGATCGGCTGCAGGTGCAACAGGCGATCAAGCATTGGAAGGCGCAGGGGATCGACTTGACGGCGATCCTGCACCGGCCAGACGTGCCGGAAGACTGGGGCCGCTACTGCCAGATTGATCAGGATCACGGCCTGGACGAGTCGCTGGACAACCTGACCTTGTTCGAACTTTGCCGGCCGGCACTGGACAACAGCGTCGAGGATGTGCGACGTGCCCACGAGGGCGTTTCGGAAAGACTCTTGCACAGTGTGAAGGCGACACTTCCGATCACCAACACGAACCGGGTGGTGGGCACCATCACCGGCAGCGAAATCACCCGGCGCTTTGGCCCGCAGGGCCTGCCGGAAGACACTATCCGGTTGCATTTCCAAGGGACGGCCGGACAGAGTTTCGGTGCCTTCATCCCCAAGGGCATGACGCTGGAACTGGAAGGCGACGGCAACGACTACTTCGGCAAGGGATTGTCCGGCGGCAAGATTATTGCCTACCCGCCCTCCGGCTCCACCTTTAAGGCCGAAGAGAACATCATCATCGGCAACGTGGCCTTTTACGGCGCGACGAGCGGTGAGGCCTACATCCGCGGGATGGCGGGCGAGCGGTTCTGTGTGCGCAACTCAGGCATGCACGCGGTGATTGAGGGCGTGGGTGATCACGGTTGCGAATACATGACGGGGGGACGGGTCGTCGTGCTGGGACCGACCGGCCGCAACTTTGCCGCGGGCATGTCCGGCGGCATCGCGTATGTATTGGATGAAGAGCCGGTGGACGGCATCTGGCTCGCCAATCGCGTCAACCCGGAGATGGTCGAAGTGGAAGAACTGTGTGATCCGGAGGAACGCGCCGAGGTGCGCGCGATGATCCAACGACACCATGCCCATACCGATTCGGAGGTGGCCGGAAGGATTCTGGCGGACTGGGATGCCTACGTGGACGCGTTCGTCAAGGTGTTGCCGAAGGACTACAAGCGCATGCTCCAATGTCTCACCGAGGTTGAAGCCACCGGGCTTGAGGGCGAAGAGGCGATGATGGCGGCATTCGAGCGCAACAGCCAGGACCTGGCGGCACGGGTCAGCGGCAACTGAGTATTGTATTGTGCAGGAACTGTTGGACACAGGGTATTGCACGTCAATACGCAGTCAGGAGATCATCGATGGGTAAACCAACCGGCTTTCTTGAATTCGAGCGGCAGTCCGTGCCGGAACGCCCGCCGCTGGAACGAATTCAGGATTGGGATGAGTTTCACCTGCACCTGTCGACAGGGGATCTGCAGCAGCAGGGCGCCCGCTGCATGGACTGCGGCATCCCGTTTTGCCATACGGGGACGATGCCGGAAGGCGGTTGCCCCATCAACAATCTCATCCCGGAGTGGAACGACCTGGTGTACCAGGATCGCTGGCGCGAAGCGCTGGCACGCCTCCACGCCACGAACAACTTTCCCGAGTTTACGGGTCGGGTCTGCCCTGCCCCGTGTGAAGGTTCCTGCACGTTGGGCCTGATCGAGCCGCCCGTCACGATCAAGAGCATTGAGTGCGCGATCATTGACCGGGGATTTGAAGAGGGCTGGGTCGTGCCCCAGCCGCCTGCCGTACGCACGGGCAAGCGGATTGCAGTGGTCGGATCGGGACCGGCGGGGCTGGCGTGCGCCGCGCAACTCAACTCGGCCGGACATACGGTCACCGTTTACGAACGGGCGGATCGAATCGGCGGGCTGCTGATGTACGGCATTCCGAACATGAAGTTGGAGAAGGAGACGGTTCAGCGGCGCGTGGATCTGATGTGTGCCGAAGGCGTGACATTTGTGACCAACTGCGAGGTGGGAAAGGACATCCCGGCGGACAGGTTGCGGGAGGACAATGACGCGGTGGTCCTCTGCGGGGGTGCGACCAACCCCCGCGATCTGCCGATTGAGGGCAGGGAACTGGACGGCGTCCACTATGCCATGGAATTCCTGCACGGGAACACGAAGCAGTTGCTGGACGACAAACACGGTTCGGTGCCGGGCGAGGGGTTCAGCTATCCGTTCATTTCGGCAGAGGACAAGGACGTGATTGTCATCGGCGGCGGGGACACCGGCAACGACTGCCTGGGCACTTCGATGCGCCATGGCTGCCGAAGCGTCAACATGTTCGAAATCCTGCCCAAGCCGCCGCCGGACCGGGCTCCCAACAACCCGTGGCCGGAGTGGCCGCATATTTTCCGTGTGGACTATGGCCATGCGGAAGCGGCGGAACGCTTCGGCGCGGATCCGCGCACGTTCCTGATCAGCACCAAGCGCTTCGTGGGGGACGAACACGGAAAACTGAAGGAACTGCATACGGTCATGATTGAGTGGGAGCCGGGTGAAAACGGCGCCGGGTGGCAGTTGCGGGAGGTTCCGGGATCCGAAAAGGTGTGGCCGGCCCAACTGGTCCTGCTGGCGATGGGCTTTCTGGGGCCGGAAAACCCCGTGCTCGAGCAATTGGGTGTGGAGCGGGATGCGCGCTCAAACGCCCAGGCCGAATACGGGCAGTTCGCCACGAACGTACCCGGGGTCTTTGCGGCGGGGGACATGCGGCGTGGACAAAGCCTGGTGGTATGGGCGATCAACGAGGGCCGGGGCGCGGCGCGGGAGTGTGATCGCTATCTGATGGGGGAAACGAGTCTGCCCTAGATGTAACTAGCATGTTAGCCAAATTCAGTATGCACAGGCTGCAGCCCCCCAGTCCATAGGAGGTTTCCCCGCACACGCGGGGATGCAAAGCAACAGCCCGGCGATTGCCGGGCTGTTGACGCTGTCGGACTGTAATCCGGGGACACCGCTGTAGAACGGTCCCCTCCGACCTTACTCGTCGTCCATATCGGATTCTTCGTCCCGGCGACGCCGGTTGCGGCGCCTTCCCTCACCTTCGCCCGGCTCCGGAGCCGGTTGCCAGTCGAGCTCCGCCTGCTTGATCGACAGGCCCACGCGCCGGCGTTCGGTGTCCAGACGGATAATCCGCACCTCGTACTCCTCGCCCACGGTGACGGCCTGACTGGCGCTCTCCACGTGCTCGTGGCTCATCTCGGAGATGTGAATCAGACCCTCGACCGGTTCGTTGGCCAGCTTGGCAAAGGCCCCGAAATCCTTGATGCGGGTGATCGTGGCCCGAATGAGGTCGCCGACGCTGTAGCGCTCACCCAGGGTGTCCCACGGCCGCGGCTGCAGCTGCCGCAGCGACAGGCCGATGCGCTTGCGCTCCTTCTCGACCGAGATCACCTTGACCTCGACCTGCTCGCCGACGTTCAGGACCTCGGACGGATGGTTGACCATGGCCCAGCTGAGTTCGCTGACATGGATCAGGCCGTCCGCACCGCCGATGTTCACGAAGGCACCGAAGTCGGCCAGGCTGCTGACCACGCCCTTGCGGGTTTCGCCCACCTCCAGCTCCTCGAGGATTGCGTCCTTGCGCTGGTTGCGCAATTCGCGCATGGCTTCCTTCTCGGACAGGATCAGGCGGTTGCGGCGACGTTCAATGTCGATGACCTTGACCTGCAGCGTCTTGCCCACCAGGGGTGCAAAGCGGTCCGCCTGATTGGCGCTGTCCTTGTCCTGCTGCATCTGGCTCTCAAGGCTCAGGTGGCTGGCCGGCACAAATCCGCGGATCAGGCCCAGGCCGATCAGGACACCGCCCCGGTTGTAGTCGATTACGCTGCCGGACACGATCTCCTTGGACTCCAGCAGTTCCTCGGCCCGCAGCCAGTCCTTCTCCTGGCGCGCCCGGATGATGCTGATCAGCGGCTGTCCCTTGTCGTCGATGCGGAAGACGAAGACCTCGATGGTCTGCCCTTCTTCGATTTCGGCATAGGAATCGCCGAGACGCTCGATTTCGCGTCCCTCAATCTCGCCCTCGTACTTGGCGCCGATGTCCAGCTCCAGCCGCCGCGGCGCCTTCTTCAGGACAATCCCTTCAACCACGGTGTCCGGGCGCACCGACGAGATGTCGTAGTCGTCGTCCCAGTTCAGCTGGTCCATCAGGTGCATGTCGGAGACATCGACCTCGGCGGGAACGGGCTCGCCTGTGACGTCGGCCTCGGTCACCGTGCCCGACAGGTCCTCTTCAAGCTCTGATGCAACTGCGGTTTCGTCGGTGGCAAAGAGGAACACTGGCCGGGGAAACAGAGTGGAATTCATCATGGAAAAATTGCTCAAAACCTATTGACAAACGGATAAGACATGCAAACCGACCGAAGCACGGACCCCGTCATCAGGAGCCGCGCACCGCGGTCATCTCAATCTCGACGATGGCGCCGCCCGGCAGGGCCGCGACCTGTACCGTGGACCGGGCCGGCGGATTGTCCCCCATGACTTCGCCGTAGACCGCGTTTACCGCAGCGAAGTCCCCAATGTCCGTGAGGAAGATCGTGGTCTTGACTACGTTGGCAAACGAGGTGCCGGCATCCTCCAGGACGACCGAGAGGTTCGCCAGCGCCTGTTTGGCCTGCGCCTCCACCGTGTCGTGCGATTGCCCAGTGGCCGGATCCTTCGTACCGGTCTGACCGGAGGCAAAGACAAGGTCGCCGGCCACGATTGCGTGGGAATAGGGTCCGGCGGGGGCGGGGGCCCGAGTGCTGTTTACAGGAGTGCGGGACATGGCAATGCGGATGTTCTCTTAGGACAGCGAGACGGGACTCCGCGGGCACTGGTGCGCGGGACGGAATCCAGGGAAGGAAACTAGCATAGGCTCGCGCCGGCCGCAACAAACGGACCGATTAGGGTCTGTTGCACCGAGCGTGGAAATCGGTGCAACAGGTCTGCGCCGCACGCTTGGCCATCACTGTACTTGGACTCGACAAGCACCATCCATCTTCGGATCGCCACCGACCTCTTCTAACCAGTGACCTGGACTGGCTCCCTGGGTTGTACCCGACCGGCGATCTCTTCGCCGGCCTCAATCTCCGCCATGCGCAGCTCGAAGGTCTTCTGCAGGTTAAGCCAAAGCAACGGCGTAGTGCCGAAGTAGCGGGACAGGCGCAGAGCCGTGTCGGCGGTGACACCGCGCTGCCCCTTCAGAATCGCCGTGATCCGGTTGGTGGGAACACCAAGTACATGGGCGAGAGCGTTGGCCGATAGGCCAAGCTCCTCGGCCAGAATCTCTCCCGGATGCACCGGGCGCATACCGTTGCTCACCTTCATCTCGAGCTTCTCAGCGATGGTAATCCACAATCTCCACGTCGTACGGTCCTTCATCTCCCCAACAAAAGCAAATGCGCCACTGGCGGTGGATCTTGATGCTGTATTCACCAGTCCGGTCACCTGAAAGCGCCTCCGGTCTATTGCTACGCAGGCCCGCGAGGTCCCGGAGGGATTCCGCGTTGTCCAGGGTTGTCAACCGCCGCATTGCCTGATCTCCGAATCCCTGAAAGGCCCGGATCGTCTGACCAGCGGAGAATCGCTCTGTCTTCCGATCCCGAAAGCTCCCTATCATTGTTACGTCTTACGTAATGCGTATACGAATTTCCTTCACATTTACTACACGTGAGGCCTGACCAGAGTCGAAGAAGACAGCTGTGCGTCGCCCTGTCGAGCAACGGTGTGTATACGGCGACTTTGGACTGGCACTGTTCCGGCTTTGTTGATGTTAGTCCATGCCCGGCATCGGCACCGCTGCCAATCCGTTACGTCCTGTGCGCCTTTTTCAGGCCATGGACACCGCCGTCGGATGCAGGGATGACAGTGGTACTGCCGGTCGGTTATGGTCCACTTCCCCCGAGGTCGGTCACCATGCGCGGCACCGCATCAATTCCCACGCTCCTTGCAACAGTCCCACCGCTCACTGGACAGGTGCCGGCCTGACTTGGTCGAGTCTTTGGACCCGGCGCAAATCGGGAGCCAGCCAGGCCACCAGACCCACCACCAGCATGGAACCGATGCCGCCGCTCACCACGGAGATCAACGGCGTGAAGTACTGGGCCACCAGCCCGGACTCGAACCCTCCCAATTCGTTCGACGCACTCACAAAGACGGAACTCACGGCGGCCACGCGTCCGCGCATCGAGTCCGGGGTCAGCAATTGCTGCAGGGTCTGCCGCACGACCATGCTGACGTTGTCGAAGGCTCCGGTGAGGAACAGCATGGCGAAGGACAGCGGGAACCAGGTCGAGACACCGAACACAATCGTGACCGCGCCGAACGCGGCCACATTGGCCAGCAGGGCCGGACCGGCCCTGCTCATGGGCGGTAGGACGAGCAGCAGTACAGACATGGCCACGGCCCCGACCGCAGGGGCCGCTCGCAGCCAGCCAAACCCTTGGGGGCCCACCTGCAGAATGTCCTGGGCAAAGATCGGCAGCAGGTAGACCGCACCGCCGAACAGGACCGCGAACAGATCCAGCGTGATCATCGCCAGGATGATCGGCGTCCGCCGGACGAAGCGAATACCGGCCAGCAGCGTGCTCAGGTTGAAAGGCTGTTTCGGAGCGGGAGGTTGGGGAAGCAGCCTCAGGAACGGCAACAGCAGCAGGAACAGCACGGACGAGACCGCCGCAATCCAATAGGCCGCCAGCAGGTTGATGTTGATGACCAGGCCGCCCAGGGCAGGGCCGGCCACGGACGTGAAGTGCATGAGGCCGGTGGTCCAGGTGACCGCATTGGGAAAGCTCTCCTTGGGCACCAGGGTCGGCATCAAAGCCACCCGTGCCGGCCGTCCCAACATGATGGCCGTGCCATCCAGGAAGAGCAGCAGGTAGATCACCGAAATCGGAGTCTGCTGCCACGCGGCCAAGGCCAGGCCAACGGAGGTCAGGGTCATTCCGGCCAGCGACAGCATGACAAGCCGAATCCGGTTGAACCGGTCGCCGAGCCAGCCTGCGGGAAGGGCAAACAGCATGGCCGGAAGGGCCATGACGAGGGCCGTCAATCCGAGCGCCAGGGCTTCGCCCGTTCGGTCGTAGACATCCCAGGCCAGGGCGGTGGCCTGTATCCGGGTGCCAATCATCGACACCAGCCAGCCGATCGCGTAGAACCGGTAACTGGGAGACCGCCAAGCCAGGAACGAATCGTGGCGCACCCTGCGGTACCGGACGGATGCGGATTCGGTCATAAGGGAGAAACGTCAATAGTACGCGGGGGCACGCACACGGACATGGGTGACGGGTGGAAAGCGGCAGGTCATTGGCCCGCGCAGGTCCGTCTGCCGAAACCCGGCACGACCGCAATGACCAGCGAAACCGGCGCGGCTGCTGTCCGACGCGCAGGCCAACTCCGGTGGTCAAACCCGATCGATTGCCTACAGCAAGGGGAGGTGGATGGTCTCGCCGCTCTGCAGGCTGCGACTGACCGCCTCGGTGAATTCCATGTATTTGACACCGGTCGCGAAGTCGGTGTGGGTGATTGCCTCACGACCCCGAATCGCGTTGACGAACTCCTCCTCGACGCGCCAGGCTCCCCGTTCGCTGTCGGAAACTTCCACGGCCGACAGCTCTGCGTCGCCGCGTCGGCCGCCCAGGAGTTCGCCACCGCTGAACCGCAGGGTGCCCTGCGAACCGTACAGCGAGGCCGTTGGTGGACCGGCCAGGCCGGTCACCGACGACACCTGCAGATGGTACTGGGCGCCGCAGGCCATGCGGCCCGTCACATCCACGTGTTCCGGAATGCGCACGGCGCGCACCACATCCGTCTCCTCGTCCAGTCGCTGCGGCACGAACACCGCGCCCGCGGCCTGCACCGTGACGACCTCGCCCAGCCAGCGCATCAACGCCTCGTAATAGATGCCCATCGTCATGATGTTGAGACCGCTGCGGTCCATGTCGTGCCGCCAGTGAAGCGGTCCGTCCAGGTCCAGCCATGTGCCGCCCACCTGCATGTCAACCACCAGCGGGTCCCCAAGGTATCCATCCCGCACCAGCCGCTGGATGGCACGGTCCGCCCCCAGGGTCATGGGCGAAGGAACAATTTGGGCCACCTGGGTCGGCCGCGCCTGGGCTATCCGGTACATCAGGCGCGCCTCGGAGGCGTTCATCGCCATGCGCGCCTCGCACATGACATGCTTACCCGCTTCCAGGGCGGCCACGGTCGCCGTACAGTGCATGTAGGGCCAGGTTCCGATGACCACGGCGTCGATGTCGGGGGATTCGATGATCTCAGTCCAGTGGGAGGCAACACGCCCGAAACCGAACTGCTCCGCCACGCGCCGGCCGGACTCGGGCGTTCGGTTGGCCACAGCCACCATTTCAACGTTCTCCTGCTCCAGGAGACCGGGGATGTGGCGGTCACGGGTGTTGGCGCCGGCGCCTATGACACCAATGCGGATGGCGTTGTCTGACATGTGTGGATCGATCCTGTCGTTGGTTGGGATGCCTGCAAGCCTGTCGGGAAACCGCCGCGTGCCGGTTTGTGCGGAGACGGCGCTTCACTACCATGAATCCGAGCGCACCTTGACGACGGCGATGTGGGCCACCTTGCAACGTACCGAAAACGGCTGTTTCAAGGTGGACTGCCGCGGCCGCAATCTGGTTGCCGAACCGCGCCTCAAAGATCAAGGGGACGATTTTCACCGGCAGGCCGATTCTAGCAGTACCGGGGGAGTCCTGCCCCCTACCCGAACGAGGCCGGACCGGACGGCTCTGGGGGCGGTGCTATTCTTTGAGCCAAGAGTGCCTGGTGCCTCCATCCACACACCACCATCTTGCCACTTCGCTCAAGATGTCCGATTCGGCACTCCATCACCGTCACTATCGCCACGACCATCACGATCATGTGGAATCGAGGTCGTTGTTCAGTGAGCATGATCACGACTACAGCGGTGCGGGCCGGCGCAGCCTAATTGCCGCGCTGGTGCTGCTGGTCCACATGACGGTGGACGTGGTGGGAGGTGTGCTCGCAGGCAACCTCTCGCTGTTGGCCCATGCCGGCCACATGGTGACCGACGCGGGAGCGCTGATGGTGGCGCTGGCCGGCACTATGGCGGTTTGCCGCCCTCAGCGGAGCGGACGTTTGGCCTGCGCCGGCTGGAAGGTCTTGGCGGCCCTGTTCAACGTGCTCCTGATGTGGACCGTGGCGAGCTCCATCCTGCTCCAGGTTTTCGAGATCGTGGGACACGGCCACGCCCACAGCCATGAGCACCTTGGCATCTACCTGCTGGCCGTCGGTGTCATTGCCCTGGTCATCCAATTGGCCTCGCTTTCATCCTGCACCGTTCAATGCACCACAGCATCAGTGTGGAAGGGGCCTTTCGCCATGTTTCGGTCCACGCGATGGAATCGGTGGCCATCATCGTCTCAGGCATTCTGGTGGAACTGTTCCATTGGAACTTCCCGGACTGGGCCCTAAGCCCAATACTGTCTATTTAGCACGCCGGTGCCAGGATCAAAGGCATCCAGGCATGGCGCCGGCGGTCCAAGGGACCGGCGCGCCGGATGGGGTAGTTGCTCATCTTGCGCTTGACCCCGCGCGGACGGCGCAGGCCCCGGCTCGAGACGACCCGTTCCTCCAGGATTTCCCGGCACAGGTCCCGGCTGCGGACGGTCCGTGTGCGGCGGCGGGGGCCGGGATTCTGCAGCCGGCGGCGGACCACCCGGACGGCATGCACAAAGGAAAGGTCGTCCGGGTCGAGTGCCTCGGCATCGGCGGCCTCGGCCAGGAAGGTGCGCACGGCATGGTAGGCCAGCAGGAGGCCCTCCACCTCCTGCCGCACCAGGTCGGGGGTCTTGCTGCGCAGGATCGGCCGCGGGCCCAGCATGTGGGTCTTGAGTTCGTCGTAGGCGGTCTCGATCTCCCAGCGCTCGTGGTAGAGGGCGGCCAGTTCCGCGGCCGGAGCCGCCTCCGGATCCCGCAGCGTGGTCACCAGGCGATAGGTCTCGTCCGGGGCTTCGGCCAGGGCGTACTCGACCACGCGTACGGGGTGGTCCCCATACCGGCTGTGCCAGGAGCCGTCCGCCAGCACCCGGTGCACGGGCAGGGCGGTGTCGCGCCGGGCGCGCCAGAGCAGCTGGGCGCCCGTGGCCGCGGCCTGGCGCCAGTGGTCGGCCCCCAGGTAGCCGCGGTCGGCCAGCAGCAGCTGGCCCGGGGCGAGGTGGTGGTGCAGGGCGCGCGCCTGGGCCGTCTCCGACTCCCGGTAGGGACCCTGCGTCCAGGCCAGGGGCACGCGCGTGCCCACCTCGATCAGGGCGGTCAGCCGCACCTGCGGAAAGGCCGCCTCGCCCCGGGAGGCCCCGGGCTTGCCGAAGGCGTCCCGGTTGACCGCCTCGTCCGGCACCTCCAGGGTCGTCCCGTCCCAGGCCCGCAGCAGTAGGCCCCGGTAGGCCGCCCCCGGCGTGGCCGCCGATGCCCGCGCCCGCACGCAGCGCCGCCGCAACTCGTGCAGGGGCTCCACCCCCAGGCGCTTGCGCGCCTGCGACAGGGCCGCCCGCCCCGCCAGCCGCAGGGGAGCCGCCCCCAGCCAGCGCAGGCCCTCCGCCAGGCCGCGCAGCACCTCCCGCGTCGACACCGACCGGAACAGCCCCAGGGCCAGCACGAAGTACACCATCACCTCCGCCGGCAGGTCCCGCCGCCGCTGGCTCGTGCGTCCGCAGGCGGCCAGGGACGCCTGCACCGCGCGGCGGGGGAAGACATGGGCCAGCACGCCCAGGCTCAGGTGATCCGACAGCCGGGGACCGCCTGGCAGCGAAGCCACGGTACGGGCCATGGGCAAGACTCCGGAAGGAAGGGACAGACCCCGTCATGATACACCTTTTTAGTCTAAATAGACAGTATTGGCCCTAAGCCTGGTGCTGGTGGCAGCCATCCTGTTCAGCACCTACCGCCTGGTGGTCAAAGTCGTCAACGTGCTGTTGCAGGCCGTCCCGGAGGATGTGGATGTGTACCGGTTGTGCGGCAGCCTGGAGGATGTGCCCGGGGTAACCCTCCCACGACGTGCACGTCTGGGCACTCGTGCCCAGCTACAACGTGCTCCCCGCCCACGCCATTGTGGATCCCGACAGCACCGCGGAGGACCTGATGGGCATCCGTGCGGAGATGCTGAAGACTGCGCGTCAGAAGTTCGGGATCCGGCACGCCACGTTCCAGCTGGAATTTACAGCCTCGGACTGCCATGAGGAGAACCATCACGTCGACCATCTGAGGGCGCTGTCGCGGGAGAGCCCGCAAAGAATAGTCCGGGCCGCAATTCCTGTGCTTGACGGCACGGGACCCGAGTTGGTCCGGCCCCTTCTTTCAAACAACCGTTCCTACCGATGAAGGCCGCCGACTCGCTCTCCAGTCACCAGGATGGGCACGAGCATGCCCACCAGCACCACCACGGCAGCCACAGCCACAGCCACGGCCACCACGATCAGGACCATGGCCTAAGGAGAACCAGCCGACGCAGTCTCAAGACGGCACTCGTCCTGATTGCCACGTTCATGGTGGTGGAAGTCGTTGGTGGAGTGATCTCGGGAAGCTTGGCGCTGCTGGCCGACGCGGGCCACATGCTCACGGACGCAGCATCCATCGTCCTGGCGCTGGTCGCCCTGCACTTTTCCGATCTTCCCGCCGCCTGGGAACGCACCTACGGGTACCGCCGCCTGGAAGTGCTGGCGGCCTTGATCAACGCCCTGTCCCTGTGCGTCATCATCGGAGGCGTGCTGTGGGAAGCCTACCGCCGCCTTCGCACCGTCCCGAGGTGGAGGGAGGCCTGATGTTGGGCATCGGCCTTGCAGGCCTGGTCGTGAACATGCTGGCCCTACTCGTTCTGCGCAAGAGCGCGGAAGGCAACCTGAACGTCGAAGGCGCACTGCAGCACATCGTGGCCGATCTGCTTGGTTCGGTGGCGGTCGTCGTTTCGGGGGCCTTGGTGTGGGCATTCGGCTGGACCATCGTGGACCCAATCCTCAGCGTGGTCATCTCAATCCTGATCGGCATCAGGGCCTGGAGACTTCTGGCCAAGGTGTTCAACGTCCTTCTGCAGGGTGTTCCCAAACACGTGGACCTATACCAACTCTGCGCGGCGTTGGAAGATTTTCCGGGGGTGACGTTCGTGCACGATGTGCATGTGTGGTCACTGGCTCCAGACTACGATGTTCTCACCGCGCACATCCTGGTGGACCCCGCCCTGCAAACCGAGGACTTGACGCACATGCGCGCCCAGGTGCAGGAACTCGCGAAACGAGACTACAACCTGCGCCACGTCACGGTACAGCTGGAATTCACAGCGGAGGGATGTCACGACGAGGTGCACCCCTTCGACCACCTCCACCGGTTGCGCAAGGACGAAGTTCCCGCCTGACGTTCGGTTGTTGCAGACGCGGTGATCCTTGGAAGGGGCACGGCTCGTGCCGTGCCGGCCACCGGGAATGGTTCGCGATGGCCGATTCCGGAACCCGCTCCGCCTGTTTCCCGGAACAGTGCGGGCAACACCGCATTCGACTGGAATTAACGGCGCATCGGCCGCATTCTGACCTTCAGGCCAGATGTCCGGTCACCACCGTCACGGAGTGTGGCTCCAACTCCAGGTGTGTGGCGGATGCCGGCGTAGCCGTCCGCACCGTTACCAGTTCGGGCTCCGCCTCGCTGTTCACGGTCTTGATGTCCGGCCCGTTCACCACATGGCACGTCAAGTCGGACAGTTCGCCCGCGGACAGCTTGAGTTCCACGGTGCTCGACTCCAGACTGCGGTTCACGATGAAGAGTCCCAGTCGGCTTCCCTGTAGGGAGCCGGCCACGTCCAGAACCCTGACCCCCTGGTAGTCGCCTCCGTCGAAGGTCTCCCCTTCCCAGTGCAGATCCAGGGCATCCCCGCGCGCCCACTGGCTGTAGAGCCTGAAGGGGTGGAAGATGCTCTGGCGCACCAGTCCGGTCGGACTGGTCAGGATGGGTGCAATCACGTTGACGATCTGGGCTAGGTTGGCCATCTTGACGGTGTCGGCATGCCGGATGAAGGCATTCATCTGCAAGGCCACCACCAGCGCATCCTCAAGGTTGTAGTGCTCCTCGAGGGCCTGGTCGCGAAACGCCCGGTACCAGACATTCCACTCGTCGACAGCCAAGGGGATGGGTTCAAGGCCATGGGCCAGACAAAGGCCGCGCATCAGGCCGGCGTAGCCTGACAGACGGGCCTCAATCAGTTCCGATATGGCCATGTAGGCGTTGAAGTCGTCGTCCCTCTGTTGCCCACGTGCCAGTGAGTTGCCCACGTACCAGTGAATTGACATGTAGTCGATCAGGTCGGAAGCCTCCTCGACAATCAGCTGGGCCCGTTCCACAAGGTCGGAGCGCCAGTGGCAGGTGGCCGAAGCCAGCAGCTTGATGGATGGATCAGCCCACTTCATCACCTTGCCGAATTCCTTGCAGACACGGGCGTACTCCTGTGGCTGCTTGGCGCCGATTTGCCATTCACCGTCCACCTCGTTGCCCAAACCCCAGTACTTCACGTCGTGGGACCGCTCCCAGCCATGCGCGCGGCGCAGGTTGGCGAGGGCGGTGTCATCCCGGCCATTGCAGTACTCCACCCAGTCGTGGGCTTCGCGCATGTCACCGTCGCCACAATTGACCACCAGATACGGCTCCGTCCCGATGTCGCGGCAGAAGTCGACGAATTCATTGGTGCCGAAGGTGTTCGGTTCCAGGGCTGCCCAAGCGAGGTCGTGGCGGGCGGGGCGTGCCTCCCGGGGCCCGACGCCATCCCGCCAGCGATAACCGGACACGAAGTTGCCGCCGGGGTAGCGCATGATGGGCATGCGCAGTTCCATGAGTGCCTGGCGGACGTCGGAGCGCAGGCCACGGTCATCCGCCAACGGATGGTCGGGGTCGTAGATGCCCCCGTTGATGCAACGGCCGAGGTGTTCAGCGAACCCCCCGAAGACATGGGGATGGATGGCATCCACCCTGCGGGCCGGATCGATGTGAATTGCATTCATGGCACTGGGTTCAAGACTGAGCGGGCTACACGGTGATGTTCACTGCCGGTCCCGCCTGTTTCGGCCTCCCCCGCAATACGGTGCACAAGGGAAGGGACAGGTCCTGTAGTCCCTGTCCGGCTACAAACGAACAAGGCAAGTCCAACACCGACTTCGCGATTCTGACACAGGCCATGCGGAACCTCTCGATCCGTCGGAACGCGGCACGCACCAACCGAATCCGATACCTCGCTCCCCTATCTTTGAGAGCTCAGGTCGGTTTTAGTCATGCAATGGCCGGACGATGGAAATGGACTGGTGAACTCGACTTGAGGAGCCAACCGATTAAACTTCCATGCCGTTCCAACCGGTTCGTCCCCGCCAAGACCAGAGGCCGACAACTTGGCAACCGGCCATAGCTCCACGAAGAGACCGGCCCTCGCCACGGGTCAACCATCAGGCAAACACAGTCACGAACCTTCCAGGACCGACATGCGAACGTTCGCATTCCAGCCGGGCGAATCCGGTCAAGTCTCGGAAATTAGCCATGCCGACCGCATCCGGGCCGCGCTCCGGATGCGGTCATGGCAATTGGAGACATATGCGGAAGCCGCGCGGCAGCTCAATGCAGCAGATATCCTCACTGCCACCGGCAAGCAGTGGACAGCCGATAATCTACGCAGCTACACACAGCGACACGGGATCCCCAGACAGGAATGTCCTGCCGACTCTCCACCTCTGTGGGATGGCAGCCCTGAGCGTGCCTTGGAGGACACGCCATCCTACGAGGCGATTGTCCGGTGCATCGAGCACGGCAACCTCGCGCAGCACGCCGCACTTCGGCGACGGATCCGCAGGGAACCCGCCGTGCGTGCCCTGGTACGCAGAGTGTCCAGGGACAACCTGAACCATCCGTACGATGCTTTTTCCTACGGGTTCTGGTTTCAGTATGCAAAGCACGCCTGACGTTCCCGACGCTGCCCGCCGCGCGTGGCACCGACTGCTGTTGGCGACCGCCGACTTGCAGGCCGTGGTGGGCGATTCGGTATTGGTCGGCGGTACGGCGGCCGCGCTGGCGGCAGGCCACCGGTATTCCCACGACTCGGACCATGTCCTGCCGGACCTTGAGAATCGGTTCGCCGAAATCACGGGCCTGCTGGATGCCACACCGGGTTGGCACACTGCAAGGATCCGGGAGCCGGTTCTGATCCTCGGCAGTCTGCACGGAATTCGCATGGGCCTGCGCCAATTGCTCCGGCCCGATCCGCTGGAGGCGGAAACGATTGTCTTTCGAGGACGGCCGATTCGCGTGCCCACGTATGCAGAAATTCTGCGCATCAAGGGCTTTTTGGTGATGCGCCGCAACGCGGTCCGCGACTATGTGGACTGTTGCGCACTTTTGCAGCGGTTGGACGACGCGGATCTGGCGGTTGCCCTGACACCATTCAACCGGCTCTACGCGTTCGACCAGCCGGGCGGGGAACCTCCTCTCTACCGGTTGGCCATGCGTCTCGTGAACCCGGTGCCGGACGACCTGGAAAATGTTGACGGACGGCAGTTGGAGTCGCGCGCCGGACATCCGTGGGAGTGGGGCGCGACCGCGACCGCCTGTCTGCAGCAAGGTCTTCGGGTGATGGACCTGGTGGACCGAAGTCCCCTTGCCACACCAGATACACCGGCCGAGTGAGCAGGGGCTTGGTCAAGGGCGCGCAACCACACCCCAACCGGAACCTACGGACGTTGAGGTTGTTCCGAACGGCTCATGCCGTGACGGCATCCGACCCGGGACCCAAAGCAGGAAACGGGCCTCAACTTCCTGCAACGGCTGGCCGCCGCTTCAACCAGATCACGGCTCGCGGAAATTGAGAACTGCCGTCTGCCACCGAATCGTCCCTGCCGGTCCGGCCGGCTTCCAAACGTCAGTCCCGATCAATCCCGCCGTCGTTCGTGCGGATGCAGATCGGCATGGGGATTGATCCAGGTATTGGGCGGCTGCGGTACCGAACCGTCCAACAGGGGATCCGAGGTGGCCTCCATCCAACCGTCCAGGCGCCCGCGCAGATCCTCCAGAATCGCAGCACTGCCCGGATCACCGGCCAGGTTGCAGGCTTCGTGCGGATCCCAGATCAGGTCGTACAGCTGTTCCCGTCCCGGGGGCCGGTCTTGTAGGCCGTGGTTCACCATTACATCCTTGGAGATGCTGGCGTCGATATTGGCCATCGGTGCTGTGTCCTGCGGGTCGTAGCGCCGCACATACTTGTAGCGCTGCGTCCGCACCGCCCGCTTGGGTTCGTAGGCCGCGTGATAGGTGACTTCCGAGAAGATCTCGTCGTTGACCTCCTGCGCGGAGCCGTCCACCAACGGCATCAGGCTCGTGCCTTCCAGCCAGTCGGGCGGCTCGATTCCCGCAATCTCGCAGAGAGTCGGATAGAGGTCGATTTGGGATACAAGGCCATCGATCGCCCGGCCGCCGGCAAAACCGGGTCCGCGCACGATCAACAGCACCCCCATGCCGTGGTCGGTCAGCCGGCACTTCATCAAGGGGAAGGCCAGGCCGTGGTCCGTGGTCGCGATGACGAGGGTGTTGTCCGCCAGCCCCTGCTCGTCGAGGGCGTCCAGGATGCGGCCGTAGTAGCCGTCCAGCGTGCGCACCATCGTGGCGTACGCCGCCATGTCCTCCCGGACCGCCGGCAGGTCCGGCAACGGCGCGGGCGGCTGTAGAAAGGCCGGATTGATATCCGCGGCGGGCTCCGGAAAAACCCGGTGGGTCTCGCCGTAGCCGATGGCCGCGAAGAAAGGCTGGTCGTGATCCTGCCGCAGGTACGCAACCGCCTCATCGGTGATGCCGTTGCCGCCCCTGGTGCGGTCCGTGTACCGTTCGTCGTACCCGAGCAGATCGTGGTTCACGTGCAGGTGCGTGACGCCGAACAGGGCCGTCCGGTAGCCGGCGCCCTTCAGGGTATGGCACAGGTGCTTGTGCGTATCCCGCAGGTTGAAGCCCCGATTGGTCAGGCCAAGCTGGCCACTGCTGTGGGGACTGGCTCCGGTCAGCAGGGCGGCCCGGCTGGGGGAACAGGTGGGCGCGGCGTTGAAGGCATTGCGGAACACCACACCTTGCTCGGCCAGCCGCTGCAGGTTGGGCGTGGGCAGCCGGTAGCCGTACGGGCTGATGTAGCGGCCCGTGTCGTGGGAGTGGAGATAGATGATGTTGGGTCTGGACATGGCCCTTCCGGCTGCTGGCGGCTTGGGTGGAAACTAAGACTACATGGCGGCCAGATCGTCAAAACCGACCTGCCGCAGGCTTCGGAGCATCGTTTCGGCATCCGTTGCATCCTGCTCCAGGTTGGGCAAGCGCGGGCTCCCGGCATCGATTCCCAGATGCTTCACTACCGTATACAGGGCGCCCCCGAACCCATGGTCGATCATGATGGCGGTCACCCGGTTGGCCTTCAACTGCAACTGCATGGCCTGATCGATTTTGCCCTCGGCCACCAGGGACCGCATGCGGACGTAGGCGCCGGGCATGAAGTTCAGGGTCGAGCCGATGTTGCCTACGGAGCCGACCAGAACCGCGGCCACACACATTTCGTCCATGCCCGAGGACAGGCTCCACCCGTTCCTGTCGGCCCCCGCATCCAACACCCTGCGGAACTCGAACATGTCCGGCCCGGTGTACTTGCCGCCGGCAAGGTTGGGGATGTCGAGAAGGGACTCCACCAAGGGCAGGATGGGCACCGACGCGTTGATGACGTACATGAAGAACGGCAGGTCCGGTGCCGCGGCCGCCAGGCGGCGGTAGTACGCCTCCACGGCCGCAGGGCTGTTGTACAGGGGCGGGATGATGCTGGCAAAGCCGTCGGCGCCACAGGCGGCTGCATGCCCAGCCAAGCGGAAGGCGTCGCCGGTGGCCATGGCACCCACGTGGCTAACCACCGGCACCCGTCCTGACACCTCGTCCAGAACGGTTTCCAGCACCTGTTCTCGGTCGACGATGGCCATGAAGACTCCCTCGCCGGTCGTGCCGTTGACGTAGAAGCCCCCGATCTCCTTGGTCAGGAGATGACGCACCAGGACACGCAGGGCTGTCAGATTGGGCCCTCCGCCCGGGGCATGGGGTGTCATGAGCGCGGGCCACGCGCCCTGCAGATGGGTCATGGAAAGGACTGTACGGGAGAAGGATCAGAAATCGACCAGGTGGTCGAGGCCGATGCGGCGGAATTGTTCGGGGGGCGCCTCGGACTCCAGCATCACCCCCACCATCAGGTCCTGCATGCGGCGCTCCTGCTCTGGGTCCTGCAGGGGACTGTTCTGGTCGGGATCGTTCTCCAGATCGAAGAGCATGCTGGGATGCGGGGCACGACCGCGCTGGGACTGGAACGCCTCTGCCGGAATGCGCAGGACGGGGCAGCCCTTGGTGAAACCGAAGGGACGGGCCAGTTCCGTATCCTGCAGGTCCTCGGGCCGGAACCGGTCCGCCATGCGGGTCGGCATCAGCGTGTAGTCGTAGAGGGGATAGTCGTCCCCCAAACGGTTCCCGCGCATGTAGACGAAGCGGCCGTCGGTGACGTTGACCTGGCCGCCGAAATGACCGAACAGGACCGCCTCGCGGGTGGCCGCGTTGTCGGCCAGTACCGGCCCGAGGGGCACACCCTGGGTATCTGCGGGAATGTCGACGCCGAAGAAGTCGAGCAGCGTGGGGGCCATGTCGATCATCTGCACCAACTGGCTGCGGCTTTCGCCGGCCCGGCGGCAGCGGGGATCCCAGACGAAGAGCGGAGTGTTGGCCAACTCGTTGTACCAGGGCGGCACCAGCTTGGCCCACCAGTCCTTCTCGCCCAGGAAGAAACCGTGGTCCGTGCAGACGATCAGCATGGTGTCGTCCCACATGTTGTGCCGGTCCATCTGGTCCAGCACCTCCCCGAGATACCGATCGCACATGCTCAAAAGCGCCACGTACTGGTGGCGCATGTGACGCACCGTGGCCTCGTCCTCCTCCACCTCCCGGTAGGGTGGCCAGTCGAAGTGGTCCCCGTCCCAATCGTCGGGGTACAGGTCCTTGTAGTGTTGGCTGGTGTAGAACGGCTCATGGGGATCAAAGGTCTCGATCTGCAGGAACCAGTTGTCCTGATCATGGTTGCGCTCGATGAAGTCCAGGCCGGAGGCCATGGTCTTGGCCTGGGGCTGGTCCTGCTCGCGCGCCATGTGCAGCCGATTGACCCAGTCCTGCCGCCACCTTATGCCCTCCCGCGGTGCGATGCAGTCCGGGATGTCGGGGTCCGCCACTTGGCCGACCCAGGGATCCCCTTCCTGGCCGCGGTGGAACTCCCACGACTGGTATTGGGTATGGTAGGTCGCGCCACCGTCCTCCCAGTAGTGGTAGTGGTCGCTCGTTAGGTGGGTGTAGACCCCTTCCCGCGACAGGGCAGCCGGCATCGAATCGTCGAATGGCTCCAAGGGCCCCCAACTGCGGTGCAGGAAGTTGTAGCGGCCGGTGTGCAACTCGCGCCGGGCCGGCATGCAGGGCATGCTGCCCACGTAGCAGCTGTCAAAGCGAACCGTCCGCTCTGCCAGCCGACTGAAGTTGGGGGCGTGCGTCCAGTCGCAGCCGTAGGGCGGGAGCAAGCGTCGATTCAGCGAATCGAACATCACCATGATCGCTTTCATGGGCAGTCGGATCTCCGTAGGGGAACGGGTACGGCAGGTACGGTCCGTCGAGAAGAGCCCAATTATAATCCCGCAGCCGGCCAGCGCCCCCTCCCCGGGCCTCCGCCTGCAACCAGATCCCGGTCGTGCACGTTGATTGGAAGGGCCCGCACGGCCGGCCCCAGTCCTTCCGCCCCTTGCATCCGGGAATCCCGTGTCCGATTCTGTCATCGAGGTAGCCAGCCTCGCCAAACACTACGGCGACGTCACCGCGGTCGCCGATGTCAGCCTCCAAGTGGAAACAGGCACGATCTTCGGCCTGGTGGGGCCCAACGGCGCGGGCAAATCCACCACCATCGAATGCATCGAGGGGCTGCGTACCCCCAGCAGCGGCACGGTGCGGGTGCTGAGCCAACCACCGCGTCAACACCGGCGCGGCTTGTTCCGACGAATCGGGGTTTTGCCGCAACACAACGAACTGCTGCCGGCCCGCCTTCGCGTCGGGGAGGCCGTGGACCTTTGGCGGTCCTTCTACGACAACCCGTTGTCCAAGGACGAAACGCTCGCCCTGTGCGGCCTCAAGGATCGACGGAAGACGCGCACAAGCCGGCTATCGGGCGGCCAGCGCCGGCGGTTGATGATTGCCCTGGCCCAGGTCGGCCGCCCCCGCCTGCTAATCCTGGACGAACCGTCCAGCGGCCTGGATCCCGTTGCCCGATACAACATCTGGCGCAATCTGAATGCATTCAAGGAACAGGGCGGCACCATCCTGGTATCCACCCACTACATGGACGAGGCCGAGGAGCACTGCGATCAACTCTGCCTCCTGGATCACGGCCGGATCCAGGTGCTGGGCAATCCGCGCCGCCTGATGGAGGAACGCCGCATGCGGATTCTGGTCAAGGTGCCGCACACACCGGACTTGGACCGGGACAGGCTGCTGGCCCTGGACCATGCCCATCAGGTGGAGCAGGTCGAGAACGAATGGTTCGTCTTCGGCGCCACCGACCGGCTGTACGGCGAGTTGAAGCAGCTGACCAACCGCGAGTTCCTCGAATTGCGCCCTGCCCGCCTGGAGGACCTGTACCTGATGACTACCGGGCGCGCCTATCGGACCGGAGTTGACTGACATGAACTTCAAGATGATGCGGACCCTGTTCCGCACCGACCTGCTGATCTTCGTGCGTGAACCGGCCGCCGCCTTTTTCACGTTTGCCTTTCCGGTCCTGCTGTTGTCCATTCTGGGAGAAATCTTTGGCAGGTTTCCGTTCCAGTTCACGTTGCCGGACGGTACGGTCGTCGACACCACCTACATCTCGGTCTTCTTTCCCGGCTTCGTGGCCTTCATCATCGCCAACCTTGCACTGCAGAGCGCACCCATATTCCTGGCCAGTCAGCGCACCACCGGCTGGTTTCGGATGCTGCAGCTGTCCCCCTTGCGTCTGTCCTGGGTGATCATCATCAGGGTTGTGATGTACTTCGCGATCTTTGTCTTTTCCTATGCAGTAATGTTCGTGCTGGCGCGTCAGATCTTCGACCTGCGGTTTTTCGGACAGCTTCTGCCCTTCGGGCTTGCCTTGCTGCTGTGCTTTGTCTCCTTCGGCAGCATCGGGTTTCTGCTGGGCGGCCTGTTCAACTCCGCCAGTACCACGCAGGCAGTAGCTTCCATCATCTTCTTCCTGATGTATTTCACTTCGGGCTCCGCCATTCCCCGGGATCAGTTCCCGGACTGGCTCTTCCGCGCCACCGAACTCAATCCCATGACCCACGTGGTGGACCTGCTAATTGCCGTCTGGACAGGTCAGGCATTCGACCAACTGTGGGTGTCGGCGCTGGTGGTGGCCCTGGTGGGCGTGGCAGGCTTTGTGCTAACCCCGCTCACGTTCCGGTGGGATGCCGAAGGCTGACCGGACGGCCGCGACAGGGTTCGGGACCGTAGGCCGCGTTCCGCCGGAAGCCCACCCACTCCTGGACAAGATTGAACTTGCCGTGCCGGCAGGTGGATTGCCACACTGCAAACCCGGTTAAGAAGTCAAAAAGCAGGCCCTTGATGAATTTCGCGCTGATCGGTCTTGGCCGAGTAGGCCGGGTTCACGCCGCCAACATTGCGTCGCATCCGCAGGCCAACCTGCATACGATTGCCGATCCGCGAGCTCCGCAACTGGAAGAGTTGGCCCGTCGGTATGGGACCTCCCTGACCACGGAGTCGGAAGCAGTGTTCGCGGATCCGGATGTGGACGCAGTGGTCATCAGTTCGCCAACCACGACCCACATCGACTACCTGCAGGCTGCGGCCCAGTCCGGAAAGGCGGCCCTGTGCGAGAAGCCGATGGGCATTGACATCGACCGGGTCGAACAGTGCCTCAGGCTTCTGGCAGACCACCCAATCCCTGTCATGATCGGATTTCACCGACGACATGATCCCTCCTATGTGGCCCTACGGGACGCTGTGCGTTCCGGGGCCGTTGGACGGCTCGAGCAGGTGATGGTCCACGTGCGCGATCCTGCGCCGCCCACGCTCGAGTATGTGCGAGTCTCCGGGGGCGTGTTCCGGGATTCGGTAATCCACTACTTCGACCTGCTGAGCTGGCTGACGGGAGAGGACCCAGTTTCCGTCAGCGCCTTCGGCTCCTGTCTGATCGACCCGGGCATCGGCTTGGAAGGCGACTACGACACCACGCTTGTCAATTTGCGTCTCCCCAGTGGCGCGTTGTGCCACATCGCCAGCAGCCGCCGTTCGGTGGAAGGCGCGGATGCCCGCATCGAGGTCTTTGGCTCCGAAGGTGTGTTGCGAGTGGCCAACGCGCCCATCAATCTGCTGGAACCGCCGGTAGCCGGAATTCGCTACACTGGCTTTCCCACGCGCTTCGAGGAAGCATTTCGCAACGAACTGAACAGCTTCATTGAAGCCATGTCCACGGGCTCTCCACCCGTACCCGGACCGGAGGATGGACGGCGCTCACTGATCATCGCGGATGCAGCCACCTCCTCGGCATTGAACGGCAACGCCGTGGACATTCGGTATTGACCGCCGGCGGGCCGACATCGGTGCAAGGCCGCAGGACGCCATGTGGTGTGGATGGCGTCGCGATGACATGCGCCTACCGCCAGGCATACTTGGCGACCGCCGCCTCGTCCACTGTAACTCCCAGGCCCGGCGCGTCCCGGAGATGGACATAACCATCGACCTGAACCCAGGGATCGGTCACCAGTTCATGCTGCATCGGTGAGGGATGGGGTTTCAAGTCCATTCCCACATGGTTGGGCGAGTTGGCCAGCATATGGAGGCTGGCTGCGGTGTTGAGGGCACTGCTCCAGGTATGGGCGCTGGCATCCAAATTGGCGGCCTCAATCATCATTAGGACCTGGCGGCAGCCGGTGATGCCCAAGCATCGTCCGGGATCCAGCTGGACGACATCCACTCCTTCCGACTCAATTAGCCGCTTGTAGCTCTCTGGATTCCACTCGTCCTCACCGGTTCCGATTGGAGTGGTGACCGCGCCTCTCAGCTTGGCATGCGCGGCCAGATCGTGCGAGGGCAGTGGTTGTTCAATCCAGCGCAGGCGATAGGGTTCAAGGTCGTTGAAGCGTTGGATGGCCGTAGGCAGATCCCAGAAGCGGCGATGGCCGGCCACATCCAGAATGACATCGACTTCGTAGCCGACCGCGGCCCGAATGCGGTCCACCAGCAGCAAGTCGCGTTCCCGGTCCGTGCCGAACTGGGAGTCGGGGGTCATGCCCCAACCAGCCTTGAGGATCCGAAAGCCGCTCTGCTGGTGCATGGCGAACTCGTCAACGGTCCAGTCCAAGTCGTCCATGTCCAGGATGAACGAGGCCATGGCCGGCACCTTGTTCGTCACATGGCCTCCCAACAGGGACGCCACAGGTTGTCCCAGAATGTGCCCCTTGAGGTCCCACAACGCCATGTCGATGGCGCTGATGGCGAACGCGGCAATACCTTCGCTGCCGTACCAGAAGCACCGGTCCAGCATGGAATGCCACAAACCATCGATGTTCATTGGGTCTTGGCCGATCAGGAGTTCCGACAGGCCACCGTCGATGAGTGCCTTGGTGGCTCGGGTGGCCTCTGGGAACTGCGAGATGCACTCGCCCCATCCCGTTTGACCATCGGAGGCCTCAATCTGCACCAGTGTCAGGTAGCGTTCGATATTGCGATAGTGGGGCTCCGGATAGGCGACAAGCAGGGATGCGACAGACTTGATGGACATGGATGAAGGGCCTGTTGATCGTAGTGCAAGGCTTGGACCGTGGCACTGGAACGTAAGCCACCTATTGTCACCCAGTGACCGTCCAAATGAAACAGTGCCCAATTCCAGAGCAATCGTTTTCCTATTGGTCAAGTACTTGAGCAGGCACTTCTCGTTCCAACTGGCCTGCTCGCACTTGGAGGCAAGACTTACTAGACAGGGGCCTCCCGGTGAAGCAGGGTGAGTGCTCAGCGTCTCCGATTGACCATGTGACACGGCCACATGGTCGGCACAGACACGGCTCCTATCCTTCCGGAAGATCCCCAATGGAGGAAGTTGGCAACAACCCATAGCTGCGCGTAGATGACATCATCAAGCGTGCCACCGGCACACTTGATGATGTAGAAGCGACCCTGCAAGGCGATTGGATACCAATTTGTATGATAAGATGGCATCATGACAGCTTGCATGGAGATTTTATCTGTTGTTTATAGTAATGAAATTAATATCGGGAAGATGTATCATATTATTGGAAACAGCATGTCAAAGTCGAGTTCAACCATGCAGTTCAACTTAAATCGGGCCCAGGCATTGTTACGCAGGGGAATCCAGAATTCCGGTGCCACATTTCATGAAGATCAGGACAAGGCCATCCAGCATGTAGTCGAGGGCCACGGTCCTTTGCTGTTGGTGCAGAAGACGGGTTGGGGCAAGAGC